>NZ_JPOG01000001.1:0-316750 GCF_000733765.1 Algiphilus aromaticivorans DG1253
CCCCGAGACGACGGCGGCGATAAAGGCTGTTAGGCAGAAGGCTGCGAGCAGCACCCGCGGTGCTAGAAGCGGTAGCCGATGGAGAAGCCGGCTACGGGATAGAGCTTGAAGTCGTCAAGTCCGGCTTCCAGGTCTGCACGTTCTCTCTCGAGTTCTTCCCGGAAAACCACCGCGCGCGGATCGTTGCCCTCGACGTCGAAGGAGGTTGTGCTGCAGTCCGGGGACGCCACGTCGCACACGCTGCCGGAGCCTTTTGCCTCGGCGCTCGGGCTGCCCTGGAAGAGCACGCCCAACTCCAGCTTGAAGTAGACGCCGTTGTTCTCGGCCTGCGCGGCGTTGCCCCAGCCGACGCCCGCGTAGGGCGCCACGGACTCGAAGTCCAGGCCGGCCGTGAGTTCAAAAGGATTATTGGGGTCGGAACGATAGCTGCGATTGCCCACCTGGAAGCTGTCGTTGCCGGTGGCTTCGCTGGCGAGTAGGTTGATTTCGTTGCCATTGCTGTAGAGGCCGCCGGTGAGATGGAAGCCGCCGCCGAAGATGTGCACGTCGGCGAGCAGCCCTACCGTGCGCAGCTGCAGCTCGCCGTCGTAGTTGATGTCGTCCTCGGTGATGTCGTCGCTGTAGCGGAAGGTGTTGAAGGGCACGCGCAACACCAGTCGGTCGAGCAGCCCGACCGAAAGCTCGGCGCCGGCACCAAGGGTGGAGGCGCGTAAGCCGATACCGGTCTCGGCGGCTGTAGCCACCCCTGGCATCAAGCTAAGCATTCCCAGGCCCGCCAGCCAATTCTTTATCAAGTCACGCTCCGTTTCATCGTTTTGCAACAAGCAGCGCGAAGCTTAGCGGGAAGTGAGGCGGTGAGCCCTCAGCGCAGGCGCGGCGGGTCGGTGATCGGCGACGGCGATATCGAAGTCGCGATCGGTAGGAATGCGGGTCAGCGGCGCCCCGGCCCATAGCACGAAGACGCGCCGGCCCTCGGTGTCGCGGTAGGCGCCGGCGGCGTAGCCCGGCGTGCGAATGCGGCCTTCCGCTTCAAGGGCGTCGAAGGCGATGGGCGTGGCTTGCTCCGGATGCAGCTCGTCGAGCGGCAGCTTGATGGAGAAGGCACGGCTGGCGCGCATGTGCATATGTTCGCCATCGTTCCAGGCGCCGTTGCTGCTGATCACCCAGCTGCCGATGGTTGCGGCCATCGCGCCGATGATGCCGAGCGCCAACACGATGCCCCCCGCGTATCGCTGGCGGCATCGCCTGCGCGCTGTTGGGCGCGATGCGGCGGTAGGCCAGGGCGATGGCGAGCGGCAGAAAGGCCAGCAGGCAGACCCAGCCGATCTGGCTCCAGCCGGGGGTGACGATGGCGATGGGGATAACGGAATCGGGCATTGGGTCTGCGGCGCGCTTTGGATGCTGCGATTATGCGGCCTCCCGTTTTCCGGAAGCCTTCATGATCGATCCCCTCGCGCTGCCGACCGCCGTACGGTTGGCACTGTCCGCCGCCGGTGCGCTGCTGATGGTGGGTCTGCTCACCGGCGTCTGGAAGTACGCTCAGATCGCGCGCTCGTCGAACGCGCAGGCGCATCCCTATGTCGACATCGCACACCGTGCCAGCCTGCTCTACAGCTTCGCGGCGCTGGTGCTGGCTGCGCTCGCCGCGGTTTCGGTCTGGCCGGGCTGGGTGAATCTGCAGGCGGTTCTCTGGCCGCTGATCTTCTTCACGCTGGCTATTGCCAGCTACGTCCTGCACGGCGCGCTGGGTGATACCGACAATCAGCTGCGTTCTCCGCACGTGCTGGGTGCGCGCCGCCTGCCTGCCTGGCCACTGCACGCCTTCATGGGCGCGCTCATCGTGGCCGAGATCGGTGGCGTGGCGGTGCTGCTGGCCGGGGCGCTTGTAGCGCTCTGGTAGGCCTCAGGCCTCGCTGCAGTCGAAGCGCGCGCGCAGCGCTTCGTCGCCACGCAGCCGCTCGCGGAACCAGTTGAGAGCCAGCCCCTGCTCACCGCTGCGCCAAGCCACCAGCAGGCGCGTGCGCTCGCGCGGCACTTCCACCTGCAGGCGCACCAGGCGGCCGTCGGCGAGCCAGGGATAGGCCAGATGCCGTGGCACGAAGCCAACGCCCAGCCCGGCGGCCTGGGCGGCGATCTTGTGCATGACGCCGGACACTGCCAGCACGGGCTGGCCATCCTGCACGCCCGCGGTGCGCGCGGCGAGCTTGCGCGCCGAGTCGGCGGCCACCACGGAGCGATGCCGGCGCAGCACGCGCGGTGGCAGCGGTCCCTTATCGGCCTCGGCCACCAGGGGGTGGTCGGGCGCGCAGGCGAAATCCCAGGCGATCTCGGCCAGGCGGGCGCTGCTCAGGCCGTAGCCGCTGGGTGCCTCGCCGCCGGCGATGGCGATGTCGGCACGGCCGCCGATGAGCGCGTCCCAGGGACCGCCCAGGGTTTCCTCGATCAGGCGCAGCTCGGTGCGCGTGGCCAGCGCGTCGAAGTCGGCAACCAAGGGGAACAGCCAGTCCACCGGCAGCATGGCGTCGGCGGCGATGCCCAGCCGCGCCTCCCAGCCCTCGCCCAGCTTGCGCAGGCGGTTGTCGGTGGCCTCGGCCTGGCGCAGCAGCGCGCGCGCTTCCTCGACGACCGCCTGGCCGGCGGCGGTGAGCTGCATGCGCCGCCCGACGCGCTCGAAGAGCTGCAGGTTGTAATCCGATTCCAGCTTCTGGACGGTATAGGTCAGCGCTGATGGCACGCGATGCAGGCGCTCGGCGGCGCGCGCGAAGCTGCCGGCCTCGGCGATGGTTTCCAGCGTGCGCAACGATTCCAGGGTCAGGCGCATGGCGGCATTCAAATGAATTGATTACTGGATTCTGCACGCTCCGCTTTTTCATCGCCACGCCGAGGCATAGATTGCGGCTCAGGTTTCAATAGAGATGAAAGCCATGAAGCTCCATGTCGTCCGCTACACCCCTCGTACCGGCTCGCGTACTGCGCGTCTGCTCGATCACGCCCTGGCGCAGCTCGAGGTCACGCCCACCGTCACCGACCTCGGCGCCAGCCAGCCACCGCTCTTCGACACCACACGCGTCGACGCCTACGTCGCGCGCAACTACGGTGGCGCCGAACTCTCCGCGCAGGCGGCCGCGGCTATCAAGCCCATGGATGCCTACGTCGACAAGCTGCGCGCGGCCGATCGCGTCATTCTTGCCACGCCGATGCACAACTTCGGTCTGCCGGCGCCGGTGAAGGCCTGGTTCGATGCCGTCATCCAGAAGGATCGGACATGGACGGTGCGCGACGGGCAGTACGAGGGATGGCTGACCGGCCACAAGGCGCTCGTGCTTTACACCAGTGCTGGCCAGTACGAGGAGGAACCCGGCAGCTACGACCTGCTCACGCCCACCGTGCGCCAGCTCTTCGGCTTCATGGGTTTCCAGGAGGTCGATGTCGTCGCCGGGCAGGGAGCCGCCGCTGATCCGGACACGGTCGAACAGCGCCTGGCTGCGGCCTGCGGGCGTATCGACGGCGTGTTGGCGCGCTGGCGCGCCTGAGGCATTACCAGTAGATCGCGGCCTGCATGCTGAAATCCGGCGAAGCGTGGACGCCCAGATCCTCCTGGAAAAGAAGGTGGAGGCGGGTGGTCGCGCCGAGCCGGAAGACGCCGCCCACTGAAAGCTGCACGCTGTCGCGGGCCAGTGCCTCTATTTCGCTGTCGGTGTAGGGCGCGCGGTGCGCGTAGATCTGCACCAGGCCAGTGAGCCAGTTGGTGATATCCAGCCCCAGGCCTGCACCGCCGAAGGGTGTGACGCGGCGCTGTTGCTCGGGCAGGACGTCGCCGCGCTCGTTGAAGGCGCCGCCGGCGGACAGGAACCCGCTAACCGGCCCGGCACGAAAATCGCGCGTGACCCAGAGCGCCGCACCCCAGGCGCCGCCGCCGGATAGCTTGTCGCCGTCGCCGGTGGGGGCGCGCAGCTGTGCACCCAGCAACCAGTCGTCGGCGGGCTCGAAATGCCAGGCGACTTCCAGGTCGCCGAGGCGGTTGCCGCGGTCCTGCACGTTGAGCAGTACTTCGCCGTCGCGCTCGTAATAGAAGACGTACTGGTCGTCGAGCGCTTGGTCACGCCCGCCCTGCGGTAGCCCGAAGAAGTCGTGCCAGTCGACGATGATGCTGTCCATGAAGCCGCCGCCCTGGTGCAGCAACGGCAGGCGCACGCTCCAGAAACTGCGTTGGGAGAAGCGTCCGCTGGCGGACAGCGCCAGCTTGTAAACCTCGCCGTCGGCGAGGAATCGCTCGTCGGCCGCTTCCAGCGCCGCATACTCGCTGATCAGATCGAAGCTGGCGCCGAAGTCGAGCTGCCCGGCTTCCGGGGCGCGTGGTGCGAGTTCGGGCAGCGGCACGGCGCGCGCCAGCTGAGCGTCGTTGCGCACGGCGAAGAAATCGGCGGCTGGGGCGGCGGGCAGGGCGCACAGCAGGAGCAGTGCGCAGACAATTCGATACGGCATGGAGGCTCGGCCATAGGCGGAAGTGTCGCCGAGGATAGCCGATGCGCATCGGAATGCTGCGAAGGGTCTGCTAGTATCGCGCGCCCGAATTGATCCCACAGCAGCAGGTGCTGCCATGTCCGCCGTAACCGAAAACACCCGAATCCGCAGTGTGCGCCCCGTTTCGACCCCGGCCGAAGTCCAGGGCGAGTACCCGATGTCGCAGGCCGCCATCGATACCGTGCTGAGCGCCCGCCGCGAGATCCAGGAGATCCTCGCCGGTCAGAGTGACCGCCTGCTTGTTATTGTCGGCCCGTGCTCGATCCATGACCCAGAGGCAGCCCTGGAGTACGCCGAGCATCTGCGCGCGTTGCGTGAGCAGCTGTCACGCGACCTGCTGGTGGTCATGCGCGTCTATTTCGAGAAGCCGCGCACCACGGTCGGCTGGAAGGGCCTGATCAACGACCCGAGCCTGGACGACAGCTACCACATCGACACCGGCCTGCGCGCCGCGCGCAAGCTGCTGCTGCAGCTCACCGAGTCGGGTGTGCCGGCGGGCGTGGAGTTCCTCGACCTGCTGACGCCGCAGTACCTGGCGGATCTGGTCAGCTGGGGCGCCATCGGCGCGCGCACCACCGAGTCGCAGCTTCACCGTGAAATGGCTTCCGGGCTGTCCTGCCCCGTCGGCTTCAAGAACGGCACTGACGGCTCGGTGAAGCTGGCCGTGGACGCCGTCATGTCGGCGGCGCACTCGCATCACTTCCTGTCGATGACGCGCGACGGTCAGGTCGGCATCTTCGAGACCACCGGCAACCCGGACTGTCACCTCATCCTGCGCGGCGGCTCCAGCGGCACCAATTACGACGCCGCCAGCGTTGACGCGGCCTGCGCGGGGCTGGCCAAGGCCGGGCTGCCCGAGCAGGTGATGATCGACTTCTCGCACGCCAACAGCCAGAAGGAGCACAAGCGGCAGATCAGCGTCGGCCAGGATGTGGGCGCCCAGATCGCCGAGGGTGACAACCGCATCGTCGGCGTCATGGTCGAGTCGCATCTGCAGGAAGGGCGCCAGGACCTCGGCGGCGAGCTGACCTACGGCCAGTCCGTCACCGACGCCTGCATCGGCTGGGATGACACCGTCGCTGTGCTGCGCGAGTTGGCCGGAAATGTCGCGCAGCGGCGCAAGCGGTTGGCCGAGACCGCCTGAGCGAAGGCGTTCAGTTAGGGGGGGGGCGTCGCCGAGCGCCAGGCTGCGTTAGCCAGCTCGACGTGCGACGACCTCCAGGTATTCCGACTCGCAGTAGGTGCCGCCGTCGGCCGCTTGGTTGTGCGCCTTCCAGTGCTGCGTCAACTCCGCGTGCAGCGCTGCCTGGCCTGCTTCGTCGAGGGCAGCGAAGGCCTTCTGCGCCGGGCCGTAGTAGTCGCGAAAGAGATCGACCACCTCCGCCGGGCCGAAGGGATATTCGAAGGGGTAGTGGCGGCGGGTCAACGTCAACTCGGCGCCCTCGCCGAGGCGCTGCCGAACGGTAGCCTCGTCGCCCCATTTGACCGGCGGCGCCATCAGCGGGGAGGGCGGCGCGTGCCTGCCGATGATCTTGAACATGCCGCCGACGAAGCCTTCGGGCGTCCAGTTGCCCATGACAATGCGGCCGCCGGGCCGGCAGACGCGAAGCAGTTCGGCGGCCACCGCGTCTGGCTGTGGCGCGAACATTGCTCCGAGCAGGCTCGTCACCAGATCGAAGCTGGCGTCATCGTAAGGCAGGGCCTCGGCGTCGCCCACTTCGAAGCGGGCGTCGACACCTTCGTTGCGCGCCCAGCTCTGCGCCTGCTCGACGAGGTTCGTGGCGATGTCCACGCCCGTGACCTTCGCGCCGGCACGCGCCGCCGGGACGCTGATCTGGCCGGCGCCGCAGGCGACATCGAGCATGCGCGTGTCCGGCTCGATACCGATGCGTTCCAGAAAATCGACGGCGCCGCGCTCCAGGTAGATCGCGAAGGCACCGTAGTCGCCCGATTCCCAGGTTGCCTTCAGGCGCTGCTTGAGTGCCGCCATCTCCGGGTTGGTGGCTGCTGTGGCCTCGGTTGTGCTCATGGGTTCCTCCATGTGTGGCTCTTGTGTCTGGCTCGCCGTCGAGCCTGTCGACGGTGCCGGTGACTATCGCGCTCTGCTAGGCTCGTAGCCAGTTCAAAAGATGTACCGGCTCACTCGCGCCAAGTCGTGGTTGCATCGATGGCAGTGCCGGTGCTGGGGGAATGGGCGATGGCGTCGCAGCAGGGCTACGGCCAGTTCTGCCCGGTGGCGATGGCCGCTGAAGTGTTGGGCTCGCGCTGGACGATTCTGGTGCTGCGCGAGCTGATCTGCGGCAGCACGCGCTTCAACGAGCTGCGCCGTGGCGTGCCGCGCATGTCGCCGGCGCTGCTGTCCAAGCGGCTCACCGAGCTGGAGGCCCACGGCCTGATTGCACGCAGTCGCGGCGCCGACAGAGGGACCCCTGTCTACCGGCTGACCCAGGCTGGAGAGGAGCTGCGACCCGTGATCATGTCGCTGGGAAGCTGGGGCCAGCGCTGGCTGGAGTCGCAGCTTTCGCTGCGGAATCTCGACCCGTCACTACTGATGTGGGACATGCGCCGCAACTTGAAGCCGGACGCGCTTCCCGAGCGCCGCATCACGATTCAGTTTCTGTACCCGAAGCTCGAGCGCGGGCAGCGGAAGTGGTGGCTGGTCGTCGACAAGACAGCCGCACATGGGCCGGTCGATCTCTGCATGATCGATCCTGGGCACGAGATCGACGTTCACGTGGTGACCGATCTGCGCACGATGACGGCGGTGTGGATGGGCATTACGTCCATCCGTGAGGCGGTCGACAGCGGCCAGCTGCGGCTCAATGGTGCGCCGGAACTCACGGGGCGCATCGAGGAGTGGCTGGGGTTGAGCGCCTTCGCTGCGGAGCGCAAACAGGTGCGCGCCTGAGGGTTGTTCGCGTCAGCGGCTGCCGCTGTCACTGAGCTCGGCATCCTGCCTCGTCGCGGCTCGCGGACGCTCCGACCCCGCGCTGTCGCGCGGGGCCCTCGTCGCTGCTCGCTGCTCCAAGTGACCCACGCCAGCACATCCATGTGCTGGCGTAATTTCGCGCTGCGACTTGGTCGGCGTCCCTAGGCGACGCGCGTCAGCGGCTGCCGCTAGCACTAAACTCGATCTTCCTGATCTCGTTAAGTGCCCCGCGCCCGGCCATCCATGGCCGGGCGTGATTTGCCGCTGCGGCTTGCCTTTGGTGCCTCTAGGAAGTGCGCGTCATCGGCCGCCGCAGTCACTAAGCTCGATCTTCCCGATCTCGTTAAGTGACCTGGCCCGGGCCATCCATGGCCCGGGCGTGCGCCACGCTGCGAACAGCCACCGGCTGTTCGGTCGTGCCGCACTCACCAATGCTCCCCCTTGAAGAGATTGGCGAAGACGACCTGCTCGATGGTGGGCTTGCCGCCTTCCTTGATGCCGTGGGCGGCGCTGGAGGAGGGGAAGAGCTGGAAGCCTTTGGAGAGGATGTAGTCGTTCATCTTCGGCCAGACGGCATAGCTCAGCGCGGCGGCGGTGCCGACCGGGGTGGCGATCGACTTGGGTCGCTTGAGGATGGCTTCGACCACCGTGTCGGCGGCGTGCTCGGGGGTCCAGGTGGGCACGTAGTCGTACATCTTGGTGGGCGCGATCATCGGCGTGCGCACCAGCGGCATGTAGATGGCCGTGGTGTGGATGTTGCGGCTACGCACTTCGGCCGACAGGCAGCGCGTGTAGGCGTCCAGGGCCGACTTGGAGGCTACGTAGGCCGAGAAGCGCGCGGCATTGGCCAGCACACCGATGGAGCTGATGTTGATGATGTGCCCGGACTTTCGGCGCGCCATCTCGGGAAGCAGATTCATGATCAGCCGGATGGCGCCGAAGTAGTTCAGCTGCATCGTGCGCTCGTAGTCGTGGAAGCGGTCGAAGGATTCGAAGACCGCGCGGCGGATTGAGCGCCCGGCGTTGTTGATGAGTACATCGACGTGCCCGAAGTCGGCCAGCACCTGCTGGGCCATCGCGTCGATGGCCTCCATGCTGTTGAGGTCCGTGGGGTAGCAGTGTGCCTCGCCGCCGGCCTTCTCCAGGATGTAACGGGTTTCATCCAGCTTCTCGGGGGTGCGCGCGACAAGGATCACCTTGGCACCGCCTGCGGCCAGTTTCTTGGCGGTGGCGAAGCCGATGCCGCTGGAGGCGCCGGTGATGAGCACGACCTTGCCGCCGATGCGGCGCGGCAGCGCCGACGGAATCCTTACGTCCAGGTCCAGGTGCAGCTCCCAGTACTGGAAGAGCTTGTCGGCGTAGTCGCGGATATCCGGGCACTGGATGCCGGTGCCCTTGAGCGCAGCGCGGGCGTTGCGTTCATCGAAGATGGCCGGGTTGAAGACATAGCCGAGCACCGAGACCGGCACGCCAAGGGCACGTGAGGTCATGCGCAGCACGTTGCCGGGAACGAGGCGGATCGCCGAGTCGGTGACCTGACGCATCGGTGAGGGAAGCCTGCCCATGCCGCCAAGGTCGACCGAGCGCGCAATTTCCGGGCCGTGCGCGGCTTCGAGCAGGGTACCGATGAGTTCGCCGACGCTGGGCGACTTGGACTGGATCAGGTGAAAGCACTCACCGTCGCCCTTTTCGCGGTGGGCGATGGCGTGCATGGCCAGTGCGACATAGTCGACCGGCGCCAGCGGCACGCGGCCGCCGTCGACGCCGATCATGGGGAGCCACTTCGGAACCTTGTCGCGCAGGCGCTGGATGGTCTTGAAGAAGTAGTAGGGGCCGTCGACCTTGTCCATCTCGCCGGTCTCGGAAGAGCCGACGACCGCGCCGGGGCGATAGATGCGGAAGGGGACCCGGCACTCTTCGCGGACGAGTTTCTCGGACTCGAACTTGGTCCGGTAGTAGGGATGATCCAGGCGCTGGCCCTCGTCGAACATGTCCTCGGTGAACTGGCCGTTGAAGTTGGTACCGGCCACGGCCACCGAGCTCATGTGGTGGAAGCGCGGGTTGCCGCCCAGGCTGTTGGCGAAGTCGACGACGTTGCGCGTGCCATCGATATTGATGCGATCGGCCGTTTCGTCGTCCATGTTCATGTCGTAGACGGCGGCCAGATGGAAGATGTGATCGATCTTGCCGGAGAGCTTCTTGCGCGCGTTGGCCGAGGTGAGTCCGGACTCGGAGATGTCGCCCCAGACCGGATGCAGGCGGGCGGCCATGTCGTCATCGAAGGCGCGCTTCAGCTTGTCGAGCTTGTCGCGGGAGGCTTCGCGCACCAGCACGTGCACCTGCGCGTCGCTGTCCTGCAGCAGACGTGCGACCAGAAAGCGGCCGATGAAGCCGGTGGCACCCGTGACGAAGTAGTTCATGCTGTCTTCTCCCCTAGCTCTTGTTCACTTCCGCGTCGGGCGAAGCCCCGGCACGGCTCATTACGCATCAGTTTAGCCACAATACACCCGGCCCTTGTGAGCCGGATTCACGGTCTGAGGCGGCCGGGAAGCGCGTCCAGTAGCTCGCTGCTTCGTTGCTTCGCCACGGTTTCCCCGCAGGCCTGCGCCTCGCCGTAACCCCAGACCGGCGCCGGCCAGGCGTCGTCGCCCTGGTAGCGTGCGATGTGGTGCACGTGCAGCTGTGCCACCTGGTTCCCTAGCGCCGCGACATTCAGCTTGTGCGGCGTGAAGGCGATCCGAATCGCGCGGCACAGGTCCGCAGACTCCTCCCAGAGGCGGCGGTAGTCCTCGGTATCCAGATCGATGGCGTCGCGCGCGCCGGGGATGCGGGGCACCAGCAGGAACCAGGGGAAGCGGGCATCGTCCATCATCAGCAGACGGCACAGCGGGAAATCGGCGAGATGCAGGCAGTCCCGCTGCAACCGGGCGTCGAGGACGAAGTCATTCATGGAGGTGTGCGTCGATTTGGCTAGACTCGCCACGACGCTGCCAAATACGGGGAGGATTGTCCAATGCAGGATCTGACGGGGGCGCTGCTCGCCGGTGGCACGGGGCTGGTTGGCGGGCAGGTGCTGGAAAGCCTGCGCAGGCTGGCCGTGGCTCCGGTACACGCGTTGGCACGCACGCCGCGCGCAGACAGCGAGGGACTTCATTGGCACGACTGGGCGTGGTTTGATGCCGATCCGCTGCCGGAGTGCGCGATGGCATTCTGCTGCCTCGGGACTACCCATGCGCAGGCTGGCTCGAAGGCAGCCTTCGCGGCCGTGGATCGGGATCTGGTGCTGCATTTCGCTGAGCGCGCACGCGCCGCTGGCGTGACCCGCTTCGGTCTGGTGAGTTCGGTGGGGGCCGATGCCGGTGCACGCTCGCACTACCTGCGTATCAAGGGGCAGGTTGAAGACGCCATCAGCGCGATGGCCTTCGACGCGCTGCACATCATCCGGCCTTCATTGTTGCTTGGCAGTCGCGGCGATTCGCGGCCTGCCGAGGATCTTGCGCAAAGGCTGGCG
This sequence comes from Algiphilus aromaticivorans DG1253, assembly GCF_000733765.1. Classification (NCBI taxonomy): domain Bacteria; kingdom Pseudomonadati; phylum Pseudomonadota; class Gammaproteobacteria; order Nevskiales; family Algiphilaceae; genus Algiphilus; species Algiphilus aromaticivorans. Next base: position 10,965 of record NZ_JPOG01000001.1, read on the forward strand.
CCGGTCGCAGGTGCCCTGATGGCCGGGCCGCTGCGGCGCTATCGGCCGGTGGGCGCCGACAAAGTTGCACGGCAGCTGGTACACGCCGTGGTCGCGGGTGAAGCCGGGCGCCATGTGCATTACCCTTGGCTCGCGGGCAAGATCAAGAACGCCTAACCAAAGAACGCCTAGCCAACGCCCCAGGGAGAAGCGCTGCCCGTGATTGTCGAGGCCCCCACCAACGTCATGCTGCTCGCCGTCGTGGTTTGCCTGGCCTCCGCCGCGTCGGCGCCGTGGCTGCTGCGCTGGGGGAGCGCGCGCGGCGGCATGCTGCTCGCCGCCGTGCCGCTGATGCTGCTGGCGGTGCTGCTCGGCATGCACGGTGCGGAAGCGCGCAACGGTGCCGTGCTGGAGTCGCTGCCCTGGATACCGGGGCTGGATGTAGCCGCGGATTTCCGTCTCGACGGCTTGTCGCTGCTGATGGCGACGCTGGTGCTCGGCATCGGCGTCATGGTGGTGGCCTACTCCAGCCGCTACATGCCGGACGAGGCGCGAACCGGTCGATTCTTCACCTATCTGATGGCCTTCATGGCCGCCATGCTCGGGGTGGTGCTGGCGGATAATCTGCTACTGCTCTTCGTCTTCTGGGAGCTCACCAGCCTGACCTCCTTCCTGCTGATCGGCTTTGACCACGAATCCGAGAAATCGCGTCGTGCCGCGCTGCAGGGGCTGATCGTGACGGCGGCCGGTGGCCTGGTCATGCTCGCCGGCATGGTGGTGTTGGCCGAGGCAGCGGGTAGCTATCGCATCAGCGACATCATCGCTACGCCCGGATTGCACGAGGCCCCCGGCGCGGGGCTGGCGCTCGGGCTCATCGTCATGGGCTGCTTCACGAAGAGCGCGCAGTTCCCCTTCCACTTCTGGTTGCCAAACGCGATGGCCGCCCCTTCGCCGGTTTCGGCCTATCTGCATTCGGCGACGATGGTGAAGGCCGGCGTCTATCTGCTGGCGCGCCTGCACCCGGCGCTGGGCGAGCACGCGCACTGGTTCTGGTGGCTGGCGCCGGTAGGTGCCTTCACGATGGTGCTGGGCGCGGTGATGGCCTTCCGCAGTTCGGGCATCAAGCGCGTGCTGGCTTATACGACGGTCATGGCGCTGGGCACGCTGACCCTGTTGCTGGGCCTGGGTGCAGCAGCCGCGGCCATGACCTTCCTGCTAGTGCACGCGCTCTACAAGGGCGCACTTTTTCTCGTCGCTGGCATCATCGATCACGAGGCCGGCGCCAAGGACATCCGCGAGGCCAGCGGCCTGGCGCGGGCGCTGCCGGTGACGGCTGCCTTCGCGGCCATCGCCGCGGTGTCGGCTGCCGGCGTGCCCCCGCTCTTCGGCTTCATCGGCAAGGAGTTGCTGCTGGAGTACGGACTGAAGAGCGGCCTCGTCTTCGGCGTGGCGGGCGCGGTGGCTGGTGCGCTGGTGGCGGCGATGGTCGCCACGCTGGTGCTGCGCGTCTTCTTCCTGGGCGAGCGCCGCGCGCCCATGCAGCACATTCACGAGGCACCGTGGCCGATGCTGCTCGGCCCGGTCGTGCTCGGCATAGGCAGCGTGCTCTTCGGTCTGCTGCCGGGCATTCCCGAGGCGCTGGTGCTGCAGTCGGCCGCTGCGGCGGTGGCCCCCGGCACCGAGATGCATCTGGCGCTCTGGCACGGTTTCAATCTTCCGCTGCTGCTCTCCGCGCTGTCATTGGCAGCGGCGGCGGGGCTCTTCGTGGCCTGGCCGCGCTGGCAGGCGGCTTTCGCGGGCTGGTCGCTGCCCGAGCGACGCGGGCCGGAGGCCGGTTACGACGGCTTGATGGCGGGCATCGACCGCTTCAGTGATCGCCTCACCGGACGCATCCAGAGCGGCTATCTGCGCGCCTACGTCCGCACGATCATGGCGGTCGTGCTGCTGCTGACCGGGGCGACGTTGATACTGCGTACCGACGCCGGTCTGGCGGCGGCGCCCTTCCTGATGCCGGGTGTGATTCCGGGGGTGATCGCCGTGGTCGTGGTGATGGCGGCGCTGGCGGCGCTGGACGCGCGCTCGGCGTTGATCTCGGTGATGGCCATGGGTGCGCTGGGCTTCGGTATTGCTCTGCTCTACGTCTGGTACTCCGCGCCCGATCTGGCGATCACGCAGGTGTTGATCGAGACGCTGACGACGATCCTGCTCATGCTGGTCATCTTCCGCATGCCGCGCTTCAAGCGCCTGTCCAGCCGCAACGCGCGTCTGCGCGACGGTGCGGTGGCCGCCGCCTTCGGCCTGCTGGTGACCTGCCTGCTATGGATGGTGGCGGGCAATCGCGAGTTCCCTTCCATCGCGGACTGGCTGCTCGAGCATTCCGTGCCCGACGGCCACGGTCGCAACGTGGTGAACGTCATCCTGGTCGACTTCCGCGCCTTCGATACGCTGGGCGAGATCTTCGTGCTGGCGCTGGCGGCGGTGGGCGTCTACGCGCTGCTGCGCGAGCGCGGCAAGCCTGACGGAGGCTTCGCGGCATGAGACTTTCTGCGTCAATCCACGGGAACGATTCTGGGGCATGCCCACACCGACTCGCGACGCTAAGACCCCCGCGCTGCGCGCGGGGCCCCTCCACGCTACTCGCGGTGTTATGAGCACTTCGCTGATCCTGCGCTCGGCCGGCCAGCTTTTGCTGCCGCTGCTGATGGTGTTGTCGATTTATCTGCTGCTGCGTGGGCACAACGAGCCGGGCGGCGGCTTCATCGCCGGTCTCGTCGCGGCCTCGGCCATCGCGCTCAAGCTCTTCGCCGCCGATATCCAGTCGGCGCGCGGCGTGCTGCGTGTGGATCCGCGCCGGCTGCTCGGCATGGGGCTGCTGGTGGCGTTGGTCGCGGCGCTCATGGCGCCTTTCAGTGGCCGTGGCGCCTTCTTCGAAGGTCTGTGGGTGGATGTGGCACTGCCCGTGGTTGGCAAGACGCACCTGGGCACGCCGCTGCTCTTCGACTTCGGCGTCTATCTGGTGGTCATCGGCGCGGTGCTGACCATGGTGCTGACTCTGGCAGAGATGGAGGACTGATGGCGGGCTGGCTTGCGATCTCGGTGGGGGCGCTATACGGCTGCGCTTTCTACATGCTGTTGCGGCGCTCGATGACAAAGATGGTCATCGGCCTGATCCTGCTATCGAATGCCGCCAATCTGCTCATCTTCGTCGCCGGTGGGTTGACTGAGGCGGCGCCGGCCATCGTGCCGCCGGGAGCTTATGCCCCCACAGGTCTGGTCGCGGATCCGTTGGCGCAGGCGCTGATTCTGACCGCCATCGTCATCGGTTTCGGCGTGCTGGCTTTCGCCGTAGTACTCATCCATCGCGCGCACGAGGTGCTCGGCGAGGATGACCTGGACATGCTCAAGGACGAGATCGAGTGACGCCCGTTCTGCCCATCGTCATTCCCATGATCGCCGGGGCGCTGTCCCTGGTGTTCTGGCGCTCGCGCCGCTCGCAGCGGTTGCTCGCGGTGCTGGGGACCGCGGCGATGGCCGTGTCGGCCGTCGCGCTGCTGGCGCAGGTGCAGGTCGAGGGTGTCGTGACGGTAGCCGCAGGCGGCTGGCCGGCGCCCTACGGCATCGTCCTGGCCGCGGATCTGCTGGGGGCGGTGCTGGTGCTGATGACCGGCATCACCGGCTTCGCCGTGGCGCTGTACTCGCTGCCGACGGTGGGTCGCGGCCTGGAGAACGCCGGCTACTACCCGTTGATGCATCTGCTGCTGGCCGGTGTGGCGGGGGCCTTCCTGACCGGCGACATCTTCAACCTCTACGTCTGGTTCGAGGTGCTGCTGCTGGCGAGCTTCGCGCTGCTGGCCATGGGCGGCGAGCGCGCGCAGATGGCCGGCGCCATCAAGTACGTCGTGCTCAATCTGGTTTCGTCGGCGCTGTTCCTGACCGCCATCGGCCTGCTCTACGGCCTGGCCGGCACGCTGAACATGGCCGATCTGGCCGTGAAGCTGGCGGCCGTGGATGCGCCCGACCGCGTCACCGTCATCGCCACGCTCTTCATGGTGGCCTTCGGTATCAAGGCGGCGGCTTTCCCGCTCTTCTTCTGGCTGCCGGCCTCCTATCACACCGCACCGGTGGCGGTATCGGCGCTGTTCGCGGGGCTGCTGACCAAGGTCGGCGTCTACGCCCTCTACCGCAGCCTGACGCTGCTCTTCACCCAGGATCCGGCCTTCACCTTCGGCATCATGCAGGGGGTGGCGGCGGCCACGCTCATCGTCGGCGTCTGCGGCGCCATCGTGCAGACCGAGCTGCGCCGCGTGCTTGCCTTTGCGCACATCGGGCAGATCGGCTATCTCTTCCTGGGCCTGGCGCTCTATACGCAGACCTCGCTGACGGGCGGGGTTTTCTATCTGGTGCACCACATTCTGGTGATGAGTAATCTCTTCTTCATCGCCGGCATCGTCTATGGCCTGACCGGCTCGCACCGCATCGATCGCATCGGCGGGCTGTGGAAGAGCCACCCGGCTCTGGGCCTGGCCTTCTTCGTGTCGGCGCTGTCGCTGGCCGGCATCCCGCCCTTCTCCGGCTTCTGGGCGAAGTTCATCCTGATCAAGGCGGCGGTGCTGAGCGAGGCCTGGGGGCTGGTTGCTGCGGCCATCGTCGCCGGCGTGCTGACGCTCTACGCGGTCATGCGGCTGTGGAACGAGGTCTTCTGGAAGGCGGCGCCGGACACGCAGCGCGGCCGCATGCCGGCCATCCCGCCCATCATGGGCGTGGTGGTGCTGGCATTGACGCTTGGCACCGTGGGCATCGGCCTGGTCGCGCAGCCGCTCTGGGCGCTGGCCGATGCGGCGGCGCTGCAGCTGCTGGACAGCGATGGCTATATCTCGGCGGTGATGGAGGGGGCGCCGTGATCGGCTACGTCTTCAATCTCATGCTCATGCTGGCCTGGGCGGCGATCACTGGCCTGTTCTCGATGGGTAATCTCATCGTCGGCTTTCTGCTGGGTTATCTGATCATCGCCTTCACGCTGAGCGATGCCGAGCAGTTCCAGGGTTATATCCGCAAGGGGCCGCGTCTGGTCAGCTTCGCGCTCTACTTCTTCCGTGCGCTGGTGATATCGAATCTTCGCGTTGCCTACGACGTGCTGACGCCGACGCATCTGATGAAGCCGGCCGTGATCCGGATGCCGCTGCGCGCGCGTTCGCCGGGCGAGATCACCATTCTCGCGAATCTCATCTCGCTGACGCCCGGCACGCTGAGCCTGGATATCGACGAGGAGCACTTCGTGCTCTATGTGCACGTCATGTACCTCGAGGCCGGCGAGGAAACGCTGCGCGAGCTGCAGGATCTTGAGACGCGCGTGCTGGAGCTGATGCGATGAGTGTGATGGCCGGCCTGACCTACGCGATCCTGGCGCTGGCGCTGCTCTTCGCCGTGCTGCGCCTGCTGCGCGGGCCGAGCGTGGCCGACCGCATCGTCGCGCTGGAGCTGATCGCCTCGGTGACGGTCGGCATCATCGCCGCCTATGCGGTCTTCGAGCAGGTCGAGTCGGCGCTGGATGTCGCGCTGGTGCTGGCGCTCACCGCCTTCCTCGCCGCGATCGCGCTGTCGCGTTATCTGGAACGCCGTGGAGACGAGCAATGATCGAATGGCTGGCCGCGACGCTGCTGCTGATCGGCGCGATCTGGATGCTGATCGCTGCGCTGGGCGTGCTGCGCATGCCGGATCTGCTCACGCGCATGCACGCCACCACCAAGTCGGGCGTCTTCGGCGCGGGCCTCATGCTGCTGGGCGTGGCCTTCTTCTATATGGACGCCAGCGTTACAGCGCGGGTGCTGGCCATCGTCGGCTTCATCACGCTGACCTCGCCGGTGGCGGCGCACGCCATCGGCCGCGCCGGTTATCACACCGGCTCGAAGATGTGGGAGGGCACGCTGAAGGATGATCTCGGCGCCGACCGTGCCAGGGCTGCGGCCAAGCGGCGCGGAGGCCGGTAGGCTTTAGGGAAGCTCTGATCTATGTCGCGAGCGAAGGCAGGTTGGCCGCCGCCGGAGCGCAGGAAGCGCAGTGTATGGGTGAATACATGAGCATTTCGAGCACCGCCGGCGGCCAAGATGCCGAGCGCAGCAATAAATCAGAGCTTCCTTAGCCCGCCGCGCGCTCCGCGGCCAGCGCGCGGATGCGCTCGACCATGGCGTAGAAGCCGTTGCGCCGGTTGGCAGTGATCTGGTTCTCCAGCCCGAGGCGGCTGAAGATGTCGCCGATGTCCATGGCCTGCACTTCCGAGGGGCTGCGCCCGGACATCAGCATGCGCAGCAGCGCGATCAGCCCGCGCACGATGTGGGCGTCGGAGTCGCCGCGGAAGACGAGCTTCTCCGGATCATCGTCGGCCACCAGCCATACCTGAGACATGCAGCCGCGCACGCGGTTGGCTTCGTTGCACTCTTCCTCGGAAAGCGGCGGCAGCTCCTTGCCCAGCTCGATAAGGTACTGGTAGCGCTCTTCCCAGCTGCCCAGCAGCTCGAAGTTGTCAATCAACTCTTCAGGATCCATGGGCGCTATGCTAAACCACTGCCGGACCGCGACAGCGCGCATGGCTATACTGCGCGCCCTCATTTGTGGAGCATTTCATGCCCCGTCCCTCCGGCCGCAACCCGGACGCCCTGCGCCCCGTCAGCTTCGAGCGCGGCTTCACCCGCCACGCCGAGGGCTCGGTGCTGGTCAGCTTCGGCGACACCCGCGTGCTCTGCACGGCCAGCGTCGAGGAGCGCGTGCCGCCCTGGAAGAAAGCCGCCGGCGGTGGCTGGGTGACGGCCGAGTACGGCATGCTGCCGCGCGCCACCGGCGACCGCACGCGCCGCGAGGCCACCACCGGCAAGCAGGGCGGGCGCACGCTGGAGATTCAGCGCTTGATCGGCCGGAGCCTGCGCGCCTGTACCGATCTTGACGCCCTCGGCGCGCGCACCGTGACGCTGGACTGCGATGTGCTGCAGGCCGACGGTGGCACGCGCACGGCCTCGATCACCGGCGCCTATGTCGCGCTCGTCGATGCCGTGCGCGGCCTGCGCAAGCGCGGCGTCGTGCAGCGCGATCCGCTGCTCGGGCAGGTGGCCGCGATCTCGGTGGGCATCTACCAGGGCCAGCCCGTGCTGGACCTCGACTACGCCGAGGATTCCGAGGCCGAGACCGACATGAATGTCGTCATGAACGACGCCGGCCAGTTCATCGAGCTGCAGGGCACTGCCGAAGGCCACGCCTTCCGCCGCGACGAGATGGATGTCATGGTCGACCTCGCGAGTGCTGGCATCGCTCAGCTCATGCAGGCCCAGCGCGAGGTTCTGGAGGCCGCGTGAAGCCGGTCGTTCTGGCCAGCCGCAACGCCGGCAAGCTCAAGGAGCTGGCCGATCTGCTCGCGCCCCTGGACTGGCAGCCGCGGCTGCTCTCCGAATTCAGCGATGGTGCTGCGGAGGAAACGGCGCCGAGTTTCGTCGAGAACGCCCTCGCCAAGGCGCGTTTTGCCGCGGCGGCCTCGGGGCTGCCGGCGCTGGCTGATGACTCGGGCCTGGAGGTCGCCGCCCTGGGCGGTGCGCCGGGCGTGCGCTCGGCGCGCTACGCCGGCGACGCCGCCGATGACGCTGCCAACAACGCCAAGCTGCTGGCGGCGCTGGCCGGGCGGCCGGAGGCCGAGCGCGGCGCGCGCTTCGTCTGCGTGGTCGCCTTCCTGCGCCATCCCGAGGACCCGGTGCCGGTCATCGCCCAGGGCTTCTGGGAGGGGCGCATCCTGGAGGCGCCGCAAGGCGAGGGCGGCTTCGGCTACGACCCGCTGTTCTTCGTGCCCGAGCGCGGCTGCAGCGCCGCCGAGCTGAGCGCGGCGGACAAGGGGCAGCTCAGCCATCGCGGCCGGGCGCTGCGCGCGCTGGCCGAGCTGATGCCGCGCGAGGTCGGCGAGGGATGACACCGCCGCTGGCGCTCTACGTGCACCTGCCCTGGTGCGTGCAGAAGTGCCCCTATTGCGACTTCAACTCGCACGCGCTGCGCGAGGTGCTGCCCGAGGCCGCTTATCGGGACGCGCTGCTCGCCGATCTGGCGCTGGAGCGCGCCGCCGTGGCGGATGACCGGGCGATTACCTCGGTCTTCTTCGGCGGCGGCACGCCCAGCCTGTTCGCGCCCGAGGCCATCGGCGCCGTGCTGGAAGCCGCCGACAGCGCCTTCGGGCTGGCGCCGGATTGCGAGATCACGCTGGAAGCGAATCCCGGCACGGTGGATGCCGGCCATTTCCGCGGCTATCGCGATGCCGGCGTCAATCGTCTGTCCATTGGCGTGCAGAGCTTCGACGACGCCAAGCTCGCGGCGCTCGGTCGCATTCACGATGCGGACGCCGCTCGCCGCGCGGTGGAGACTGCGCGCGCCGCCGGTTTCGACAATCTGAACCTGGATCTGATGTTCGCGCTGCCCGGCCAGGATCGTGCCGGCGCCGAGGCCGATCTGCGCGCCGCCATCGCGCTGGAGCCGGAGCACATCTCCTGGTACCACCTGACCCTGGAGCCGAACACGGCCTTCGCCGCCGCGCCGCCGGCGCTGCCGGACGAGGACGCGGCGGCCGAAATGATGGACGCGGGTACGGCGATTCTGCAGGCGGCCGGCTTCGCCAGCTACGAGACCTCGGCCTGGGCGCGCCCGGGTCGGCAGTGCCGGCACAACCGCAACTACTGGTCCTTCGGTGACTATCTGGGCATCGGCGCTGGCGCCCACGGCAAGATCAGCCGTCGCGGCGAGAGCGGGGAGCTGATCGTGGAGCGTCGCGTCCGGCAGCGGCATCCGCGTCGCTATCTGGCCGCTGCCGGTAGCGAGGCTGCCCTGGCGCAGCGCGAGCCCGTGGCGCGAAGCGCGCGCGGCTTCGAGTTCGCGATGAACGCGCTGCGCCTGCGCGACGGCTTCGACTGGGCGACGTTGGCGGCGCACACGGATCTGGAGCAGGCGGATCTCGCCGCACCGCTGCAGGCCGCGACGGCGCGAGGTCTGGTGACGGTGGGTGCCGGCGGCGTGCGACCGACCGCTCTGGGCCGGGCGCATCTCAATACGCTGCTCGGCCTCTTTCTCTAGGCTGGCGACATGATCGAGGAAGTCGCTGTGAGCTGTCCGGCCTGCTGGGAGACGATCGAGCTGACCGTCGATCTGTCGGCGGGCAGCGCGGCCTATACCGAGGATTGCAGCGTCTGCTGCCGGCCCATGTTGGTGCGGCTGGAGGTCGCCCCGGACGGCGACTGGCGCGTGGATGTCGCCGCCGAGAACGACTGATCTCCGCCGCCGCCGCGCCCCGGCGCTGGGCCGTCCGCGCGACTGCTGGCATTCCGGGCCGCGCTTGCAATATACTCCGCGCCCTTTATTGAAGTGCCGGGAAACGCCATGAAGGCCGAAATCCACCCCCAATACGCGCCGGTGACGGTCACCTGCAGCTGCGGCAACACCTTCGAGACGCAGTCCTCGCTGGGCAAGCCGGATCTGCACATCGAAGTCTGCTCGCAGTGCCACCCCTTCTACACCGGCAAGCAGCGCTTGCTGGATGCGGGCGGCCGGGTCGATCGCTTCCGCAAGCGCTACGGCGGCTGATCGGCGGTAGCCACCGCGCGGCCCGCTGACGGGCCGTCGCGGGCGTCCGCCGCTTTCCGCCTCCTCCGACGGCGCCGCGGCAGCGCGACGCCCCCGCCCGTACCCCCGACCCGACGGCCTCCGATGTCCGACGCCTTCAAGCAGGCTGCGCTCGACTATCACGCCAAGCCCCGTCCGGGGAAGCTGGCGATCGCCATCACCAAGCCCTTCACCACCCCGGAGGAGCTGTCGCTGGCGTACTCGCCGGGCGTGGCCGAGCCGGTTCTGGAGATTCAGAACGACCCCGAGGAGAGCTTCCGCTACACCTCGCGCGGCAATCTGGTGGGCGTCATCACCAACGGCACCGCCGTGCTCGGCCTCGGCCGCACCGGCGCGCTGGCCGGCAAGCCGGTGATGGAGGGCAAGGCGGTGCTCTTCAAGAAGTTCGCGGACATCGATGTCTTCGACATCGAGGTCGACGCCGACGACCCGGACGACTTCATCGAGACCGTCGCGCGCATCGCACCGACCTTCGGCGGCATCAATCTCGAGGACATCGCCGCACCCGACTGCTTCCGCATCGAGCAGGCGCTGATCGAACGGCTGGATATCCCGGTCTTCCACGATGACCAGCACGGCACCGCCATCATCGTCGCGGCCGGCCTGGTCAATGCGCTGCAGTTGCAGGGCAAGGACATCGCCGATATCCGCATCGTTTGCCTCGGCGCCGGCGCCGCCGGCGTCGCCAGCATGGAACTGCTGGCGGCACTGGGCGCGAAGCGCGAGAACATGATGATGGTCGACCGCGCCGGCGTCATTCATAGCGGGCGCGAGAATCTGCCGCCGGAGAAGCAGTCCTTCGCGGTCGATACCGATCGCCGCACGCTGGCCGAAGCCATGGACGGTGCCGACGTCTTCATCGGTGTCTCCGGCCCGAAGCTCGTTTCGGTCGAGATGCTCAAGAGCATGGCCGCCAAGCCGATCGTCTTCGCGCTGTCGAATCCGGTGCCGGAGATCATGCCCAGCGAGGCGCTGGCCGCCCGCGACGACGTCATCATGGCGACCGGCCGCAGCGACTTCCCCAACCAGGTCAATAACGTCCTGGGCTTCCCCTATATCTTCCGCGGGGCGCTGGACGTTCGCGCCCGGCGTATCAATACCGAGATGCAGATCGCGGCCGTGCATGCGCTCTGCGCCTTGACGCACGAGCCCGCCCCACGGGTCGTGATGGAAGCCTATCGGCAATCTTCGCTAAGCTTCGGTCCTGAATACATCATCCCCAAGCCGCTCGATCCCCGCCTGATCGAGTTCGTGCCGCCTGCTGTTGCCGCTGCCGCGGTGGACAGCGGGGTCGCGCGCGCACCCTATCCGGCGCACTATCCCGCGCGCCCCGACGCATAGACAATCTGGAGTAGCTCCTCATGGCGCAATACAGCCTCCTCAACGAGGAAACCGGCGACAAGACCGAACTGCCCGTCAAGGAGGGGACCGTCGGGCCAGTGGGCCTCGATGTCGGCAAGGTCTACGCTCAGCAGGGTGTGTTCACCTACGATCCCGGCTTCACCAGCACCTGTTCCTGCGATTCGGCCATCACCTATATCGACGGTGACGCCGGTCTGCTGATGTATCGCGGCTATCCGGTCGACCAGCTGGCGCAGAACTCCAGCTTCATCGAAGTGGCCTATCTGATCCTCAACGGCGAGCTGCCGAATGCGCAGCAGCTGGAGAGCTTCGATCAGAGCATCCGCCGGCACACGATGATCAACGAGTCGCTGAAGCGCTTCTTCGAGGGCTTCCACTACGACGCGCATCCCATGGCGATGCTCACCGGCGTCGTCGGTTCGCTGTCGGCCTTCTATCACGACACCACCAACAACAAGGATCCGCATCACCGCGAGATCTTCGCGCACCGAATGATCGCGAAGATCCCGACCATCGCGGCGGCGGCCTACAAGCGCTACTTCGGCCAGCCCTTCATCTATCCGCAGAACCACCTCGACTACAGCTCGAACCTGCTGCAGATGATGTTCGCGGTGCCCGCCGAGCCCTACCACGTCGATCCGGTGGCGGCGAAGGCGCTGGACGTGCTCTTCATCCTGCACGCCGATCACGAGCAGAATGCCTCCACCTCGACGGTGCGTCTGGCCGGCTCCACCGGCTGCAATCCCTACGCGGCCATCGCCTCCGGCATTGCCGCGCTCTGGGGCCCGGCGCACGGTGGCGCCAACGAGGCGGTGCTGCGCATGCTCGACGAGATCGGCACCGTCGACAACGTCAAGCCCTTCATGGAGAAGGTCAAGAACAAGGAATCGGGCGTGCGCCTGATGGGCTTCGGCCACCGCGTCTACAAGAACTTCGATCCGCGCGCCACCATCATCCGCGAGCACTGCCACAAGGTGCTGAAGCACTTCGGGCAGGAGAACGACCCGCAGATGGAGCTGGCGCTGGAGCTGGAGCGCATCGCGCTGGAGGACGACTACTTCCGCGAGCGCAAGCTCTACCCGAATGTCGACTTCTACAGCGGCATCATCTACAAGGCGCTGGGCATTCCGGTGAATATGTTCACGCCCATGTTCGCTATCGCCCGCGCGGTGGGCTGGGTGGCGCACTGGAACGAGATGAGCTCGGACGCCAGCACCCGCATCGGCCGGCCGCGCCAGATCTACACCGGCCCGGCGCAGCGCGACTACGCCGCCATCGACAAGCGCTAGGCCGAAGCGGGAGCCCCGCCGCCATGCCTAACAGGAAAGGCCACGCAAACGCGTGGCTTTTTTCTTTGCAGCGGGATCGACAAGGCTTCTACGCGCCGTCGGCCGGACGCAGCATGCGCAGCCATGAACCGCGAGCGCATCAACAGCCGTATCGATAACGGTATCGGCTGGGGGCGGCTGCTGGCATACGGCGTTCCCGGCCTGCCACTGACGGCTATGCTGCTGCCGCTGGTGGTCTTCCTACCGCCCTATTACGCCGCCCTGCCCGGGGTCGGTGCGGCGGCGGTGGGGGCGGTGCTCTTCGGCGCGCGCATCTGGGATGTCGTCACCGATCTCGGCGTCGGCTGGGCTTCGGATCGCTGGCGCGGGCGTCTCGGACGACGTCGCCCCTTCATCCTTGCCGGTGCGCCGCTGCTGCTTCTCGGCACCTGGCTGCTCTTCGTGCCACCGGAGGGCGCCACCTGGGTCTATCTCCTGGTGACCGCGCTGCTGGCCTACCTGGGATGGACCATGGTGTCGCTGCCCTATCAGACCTGGGGCGCGGAACTCTCGGCTGACTACGACGAGCGCTCGCGCATCACCGCGGCGCGTGAGGGTTTTGCGGTGCTCGGCACGATGGTGGCCATCATGCTGCCGACCGCCGTGCAGCGCGCTACCGGAAGCGAGGCCGCCGGTCTGGAATCGCTGTTCTGGTTCATGCTGGTTGCGTTGCCGTTGTCACTGGGCTTGCTGTTCTGGAAGGTGGACGAGCCGGCTGCACCGCAGGCCGCCGGACTGGACCTGCGCGCGGGGATGAAGCTTCTTGCCGGCAATCAACCCTTCCGCCGGCTGCTGCTGGCCTATCTCGCCAACGGCGCGGCCAATGGCGTCCCGGCCACGCTCTTCCTCTTCTTCAATCTGCATGTGCTGGAGGTCAGTCAGGAGCAGGCCGGCATCGCGCTCATCGTCTACTTCCTGTCGGCGGTGGCGGGCCTGCCGCTGTGGCTGCGGCTCGGGCGCGGCCGGCCCAAGCACCGTCTGTGGTGCGCCTCCATGGTCTGGGCGGCCCTGGTCTTCGCCTTCGCCACGCAGCTGGGCGCCGGCGACTACGGCTGGTATCTGCTGATCTGCGTGCTGGCTGGCTCCTGCCTGGGCATCGACCAGGCCGTGCCCGCCTCCATGCAGGCCGATGTCATCGACGAGGACACAGCTGCGGGCGGTGGTGGCCGCGCCGGGCTGTACTTCGGCCTGTGGGGCATGGCCACCAAGCTTTCCTTCGCGCTGGCCGTCGGCCTGACCTATCCGCTGCTCGAGTGGGCGGGATTCAACGCCTCGACCGACGCGCAAGGCGAGTCCGCACTGCAGATGCTGGTCTTCCTCTACGCCGGCTTGCCGGTTCTCGTGAAGCTGGCAGTGGTCGCGCTTGTCTGGCGCTATCCGCTGGACAGGGCCCGACATGCGGAGTTGCGCAGTCGGATCATTGGCGCCTGAAACGCGTCCGCCCGGGTGGAGGGCTGTGCTAGCCTTCCGGCGAAATCCAAGGGGGAAAGCGCCATGAGTGGCAATCGTCTATCCGGCCGGCTGGCCGCGGCCATCCTGATTGGCGGTGCGGTCGGCAGCGCTGCTGCCGCGGATCTCATGCCCGGTCCCTACCTCAAGACCTACGCCGGCTACTCGGAAGGCGATGTCACCTTTCGCACGGACGACGGCAGCAGTCGCGACTTCGCGCCGGACGGCGGCGCCTTCGGCGCAGCGCTCGGTTATCTGGCACCGCTTGGGCAGGGTGCCTTCGGCGTAGAGGTCTTCTACGGCGCCGACGATGCGCGCAGTAGCGATCCGCTGGTACCCGGCCAGTCTGACGGCTCCTCGGCACGCCGCATTTTCCAGGGGGACGAGAGCTTCGGCGCGTCGGCCCGTATCGGCGGCTTCGTGGCGCGCAGGGCCCTCGTCTATGCCATCGGTGGCTGGGAGTGGTATCGCCTCGAGAATACCGCCATCGACGGTGCCGGCGAGCGCACGACCACGGCCACCACCTACAACGGCCCGAGCGTCGGCGTGGGGGCGGCCATGCCGCTATTCAGCAATCGGCTTTCGCTGCGCCTCGAAGCGACCCGCAGCTTCTTTGAAGACCGCGAAGGCGTTGATCCGGAGCACGACCTCTACAGCATCGGTCTGGCCTGGTCCTTCTAGCCGCTTTCGCTTTCGGCGAGCGCACATAACACGATAAGCGCACTATTCAGAAGGAAAGGCGAACTATTGCTTTGTGATCGACCACTGAAGCGAGTACGTCGGCAGGATCAGCGCTTTCAATCGGAGTGGCGGTAGACCTGCTTGCTATCGGTCGGCGGACAGCTCAGTTTGGCTCAGTAGGATAAACGTTGTGTTCTGGATCCCACCAGACAACGAAGAACAGGTCGGAGATCCGATAGCCCCACAGTCGCCCTCTGGCACCGATTCGAAATCGATATGCCGTTTCGTACTGCTCCAAATCTACCGTGCGCCATCGATCTTGTGCCTCTTTGCAGAGCGACGAGACCTCTTGATCATGGTGCTTCTGCCGACCCCGTACTCGGTGTTGAGCTACTTCACCCCACGTGAGGTTCAGGACGTCATTCAAGAAGGGCTCAAGTTGGCATTCCCAGTCGTCGAGCAGTGCGGAACGCGGCCCCCAACTCCAACGCCCCTCTACATCTTGCTGGCTGCAGCAGTACCGAACGGCTTCCGCGAAGATTGAGCCTGGGTCCTGGCTCGCCTTAGGAACTCGACTGGTCGTGGGTTCGCCGGCAGTTCTAGGTCGCTTGTCATGTCCCGCCGGCATGGAGCCTTCTAGCAGTCTCGGCCTTTTGCCTTCATGACGAGCTTGCCTCTCAAGCTTCTTTAAGCGCCTTTTCTCCGCGCGGCTTATTCTCTTTCCGTCTGAGGTCACAGACCGGAATAGAACTCATGCATTTGAGCGTGCGTGATTTCTCTGTTGCAGGAGGCGCCGGCTGGGAGGTCGCCGCGTGCAAGCTTCCACGGCTCCTCCATATGTGTGAGGTCACTCAGCCATTGCGCGTTGTGCTGCCCATAGAAGGCAATGACCTGCTCGACAGTATCCTTTTGGGAAGCATTCAAGGCCTCAGGATTGCCGCTCGGGAAATCTTCTTCGGTGACTCGAAACTTTCCCCGGTGCTCATCGTATAGGTCGCGCACGACCGGCCCGTTTGCCCACGCCTCTATCCTCGCGTGGAAGAGAGGCTCTTCATCCCACACCAGGTTCCAAGCCTGCGCGTAATAGACCAGCTTCTGCAATTTCATAGCGGTCATCGGGCCGCACCGGCGGAGGATGAACCGCGCAACGTCAACGACAGTAGTCATGGTTGCTCTCCTGTTTGGTTGCGGACGCTACCACGTCGGTATCCCAATGACACCAATAAGCCGACGAGTGGTTGCAACTTCGGCGTAAGTCAGAAAACCACCGTTTTCTTTACATCCCGACTGTCCCCTCCCGGAGCCCCTGAAAGGGCTTGATACCGCGCAAGAAACCGCGTACAACTATCTACGTAAAGACTAGGTGCGTTTTCTTGCTAATCGGATATGCCCGAGTATCGACGATCGACCAGCGCCCAGAACTGCAACTGGATGCGCTGCGTGACGCTGGGTGCGAGCAGGTTTTTGAGGATCGGCTCTCGGGGGCCACTAGAGATCGTCCGCAGCTTTCAGCCTGCCTGCAGACGCTTCGCAAGGACGACACCCTGGTTGTGTGGCGCCTGGACCGTCTGGGACGCTCGTTGAAGGACCTCGTAGCGATCGTCACGGAGCTGGACTCCCGAGGAATCGGCTTTCAGTCCGTGACCGAGGCCATCGACACCAGTACGTCGAGCGGACGCCTTGTCTTCCACATATTCGCGAGCCTGGCCGAGTTCGAGCGATCGATCATCCAGGAGCGCACGCGCGCTGGGCTCGCGGCGGCCAGAGCACGCGGTAGAAGAGGCGGGCGGAAGCCAAAGATGACGCTGGCAGATGTGCGCAAGGCCTCGGCCATGTTGCGCGATCCGAACATGACCAAGGCGGAGGTGGCAGAGCATTTTGGCGTTTCACGCATGACGCTGAATGCTTCACTCAAGCGCCACGCCTTGCCGGATACCCCAGGGTCACCAGGTGAGCCTGGGGCGTGATAAACAACAGCTATTCCTAAGGGGACTCGTTTTATGCAAACAAGACCGACACTCGCTCTCTTGCGTGCCGTGGTGCTGGGCCTCTGCGGCGCGCTCGTTGCCTGTCAGGCAGAGCCCACCATAGACGCCAGCTCGGATGCCGCGCTTGAAGCGAGCGCTGAAGAAGTTCGCGAGTCGCTGGCACCCGAACGCCGAGAGAAGTTCGATGAGGCAATGACGCTCCTAGCGTTCAGCAGCATCGACATCGAGGCCTTGTTCAGCGGCGATGCCTCGGCTACTGCGGCCGGGGCGAAAGGGAACATGAAAGCTAGGCTTGATGGCAAAACAGCGGATGAAGTGATCGCGGAAGCTGAGCAGATCAGGGCGCAGCGACGTGAGAAGGAGCGAAGGCAGGCTCTCGCCGAGATTGAGGAGCTGGTCGCCAAGCGCGAAGCCAGCAAAGAGGCCGAGGAGGCTTTGAAGCAGTTCGAGGTTCAGCGCTCCCGCTTCTACGTCGAGGAGCGATCCTTCAGGGATCAGCCAATCATTGAGTTGACGGTCCAGAACAACACCGAGCACGCAATATCCCGAGCCTTCTTCCATGGCGTCGTCGCCAGCCCGGACCGTGCCGTCCCCTGGATTGAGGAAGACTTCAACTACACGATTCGCGGCGGCCTGGAGCCTAGCGAGAAGGCCACCTGGGAGCTTGCTCCAAATTCCTATAGCGGATGGGCAACCGAAGTGCCGGAGGATGCGGTTCTGACAGTCTCGGTTGAGAAGCTCAACGGACCGGACGGCGAGACGCTGTTCGATACGGGCGCATTTGGCGAACGCGAGAAGCGGCGCTTGAAGGCCCTCCGCGACGAGTATGGAACCCAGTAACGATGACCGAAGAAGACTTCAAGAAGACCCTCTGGGATACAGCCAACGCGCTGCGCGGCTCGGTTTCAGCCGCCGAGTACAAGTACCCGGTGCTGGGGCTGGTGTTCCTCAAGTACGTGTCCGACATGTTCGATGCCCAGGCCGAGGTCATCCGATCTCGGCTTGCCGACCCGAAGTCGGACATCTACATGGACGATGAAGCGATTCGCGCCGAGGCCGAGCAGGAGTTCCTGACTGATCGCAGCTTCTATGACGCAGACAACGTGTTCTGGGTGCCGGAGGAGGCGCATTACTCCCGCCTTCTCAAAGGTGCGGCGGCTGCCGGCAAGGATCTGCCCAACCAGCTCAATGCGGCCATGCGGGCCATTGAGAAGGAGAACGCCAGCCTGAACGGCGTGCTCTATCGTCAGTTCGATCAGCTCGAACTCGGGCCGGGGACGCTGGCCTCTCTCATGGCCAAGATCGCGGAATTGAAGTTCGATCCGGGGAAACATGGCAGCCGGGACATCTTCGGCGAGATCTACGAATACTTTCTTGGCGAGTTCGCGCGCGCCGAAGGCGCACAGGCCGGCGAGTTTTATACGCCGAAGAGCGTGGTGAATCTGCTTGTCGAAGTGCTCGCGCCCTTCCGAGGCAAGATCTATGACCCCTGCTGTGGCTCGGGCGGCATGTTCGTCCAGTCCGCGAAGTTCAAGGAGGCCCACGCCTCAAAGCTCGGCAAGAAGGGGGATCTCCCAATCTACGGCCAGGAGATGATGGCTGCGACTCGCCGGCTGGCGAAGATGAACCTCGCGGTGCACGGGCTGGGAGACAGCGATCTCGGCGAAACCTATGGCTCTACCTTCAACAACGACCAGCACCCGAAGCTGCGGGCCGACTACATCCTCGCCAATCCGCCCTTCAATATTTCGAACTGGGGCGGCGACAAGCTGACCGAAGATCCGCGCTGGACCTACGGCATACCGCCGAAGAACAACGCCAACTACGCTTGGCTGCAGCACATGCTGGCGCGGCTATCGACACATGGGCGCGCAGGCATCGTGCTGGCAAACGGTTCGATGACCACCAACACCTCGGGTGAAGGTCAGATCCGCAAGATGATGATTGCCGCCGATGTAGTCGAGTGCATGGTCGCGCTCCCGGGGCAGCTCTTTTCCAACACGCAGATTCCGGTATGCCTCTGGTTCCTGACCAGGGACAAGAAGGCCGGCGTCAATGGGGCTACCGATCGATCTGGCCAGACATTGTTCATCGATGCCCGGAAGATGGGGTCGCTGCAGCTCAGCCGCACCATGATCGGGTTCTCGGATGAGGAAATTCACCGCATTGCGCAGACCTACCATTGGTGGCGGGGCACGGAGTTTGTTGACGAAGGCGAGTACGAGAACGCCCTGGGCTTCTGCAGGTCGGCGGACTATGCGGAGATCGAGAAGCACGGCTTCGTTCTGACCCCAGGACGCTACGTCGGAGCGGCGGAAGTCGAGGACGACGACGAGGCCTTCGAGGAGAAGATGCAGCAGCTCACTTCCAAGTTGAGCGAGCTGTTCGCTAAGGGCAAAGCGCTAGAGGATGAGGTGCGGCGGCAGTTGGAGAGGGTTGGGTATGAGGTGTAGCCGCCCTCTATCGGAAGTAGCCCGTATCCAACAAGGTCGGTACTTAGCGCAGAACGAAATGGCCGAGTGTCCCGGGCCAGGCGCA
Organism: Algiphilus aromaticivorans DG1253; assembly: GCF_000733765.1. Classification (NCBI taxonomy): domain Bacteria; kingdom Pseudomonadati; phylum Pseudomonadota; class Gammaproteobacteria; order Nevskiales; family Algiphilaceae; genus Algiphilus; species Algiphilus aromaticivorans. Next base: position 29,929 of record NZ_JPOG01000001.1, read on the forward strand.
GAAGTGCCCGTCTGGGGGGCGAACGGCATCCTTGGCTACACATCGGAGCCGGAGTATCAACAGGCGGTAGCTCTCGTGACCTGTCGAGGCAATGGTTGCGGGAAAGTCCAGTGGACTAGAGCGGCGGCCCATGTGTCAAACAATGCCATGGCGATCATTCCAATGGACGGTGACGGCGTAGATCAACGCTTCATGTACTACTCTCTTCATGAAGCAAACATTGCATCAGTTATCTCAGGATCTGCGCAGCCGCAAATCACGCGAACCCATCTCAGTGCCGTCGCCATCTCCTGGCCGGATCGAGGTGAGCGAGAGCGGATCGTTGAGTGCCTCGATTCGCTTGACCAACGCATCGCCAACAACCGCTTCCTAGCCACCAACCTCGAATCCATCGCGCGCGCCATCTTCAAGTCCTGGTTCGTGGACTTCGACCCGGTGCGCGCCAAGATGGAAGGCCGGGAGCCGGAGGGCATGGATCCGGAGATCGCGGCGCTGTTCCCGGATCGGCTGGTGGAGAGTGAGTTGGGGTTCGTGCCGGAGGGGTGGGAATGGGTCCCTCTCTCGGAAATGGCCGAGTTTCTGAATGGTCTAGCACTGCAGAAATTTCCACCGAACGGCCACGACGACTTGCCCGTACTCAAGATTGCTCAACTGCGCTCAGGTGCGTTGGATCCCGATAAACTTGCCTCTCGGGAAGTCGGTGACCGATACATCGTTAGCAGTGGGGACCTTATCTTCTCGTGGTCTGGTTCTCTTATGGTCGATGTGTGGTGTAGCTCTGACTGCGCGCTCAACCAGCATTTATTCAAGGTCAACCCGGCATCTTGGGCATCTAAAGGTTTGCTGTGGGCGGCTATACAGAAAAATATCGAAGGTTTCCAAGCAATCGCGGCCTCAAAGGCAGTCACAATGGGGCACATAAACCGTCGTCACTTGGATGAGGCATTCGTCGCACTTCCCTCACGCGAGAGCGTGAAGATCATGAGTTCTTCGCTCGACGCGCTGACTGAAAATATTATCCATGCGCGCCTGGAATCACATGCTCTCGCTTCCTTGCGAGATTTTCTTCTCCCTCGTTTAATTTCTGGCCGGTTGTCCATAAAAGAAGTTGAGGCTGCGGCAAATACAGAGCCCTGCGAACATAGAGTTGATTAATTGTGCAGATCCTAATAGAAATTGGCCACCTTCTCAGCGCGCTGTCCACAGTGGCAATCGCGATACTCACCTATCACTTATGGAGGGAAAATAAAGCCCTGCGGAAGATGAGTTCAGAAGCGGAAATTGTGCCGCATTTTGAGACTCATCCGGACGGTACCGGCGGGTTGAACCTTTGTCTATCCAACGTCGGCCCTGGACCGGCCATGGATGTCACTTTCTCAATTATTTCCGGTGAAGCTGAGTTTCATCGATATGGTGTCATACTAGATCATAGCAAAAGGCGTTCCGCGATCACGCTAGTGCCTTCTGGGGGGAAATTCAGCTTCCTTTTCGGGATTGGCTATCAGCTCTTCAATCCAAAGGACGGCGATGCAGGTGAGCCGCTTAAGCCGTTTCAAGTCGAAGTGGCTTGGCGAACATCTAAGGATGTTAATATCGTTAAGAAGGTTCACACTCTGGACGTTTCGCAGTTCAGAGGGCTTCCAGGTATGATGAACATGCCTTACGCCCTGCAGAGTGCGCTTGAACTAAAGGCTATGAATCAGCAGCTAGCCGCATTAACAAAGGTGCTTGCGCCCATCGTGGGTTTTGTCGATGCAACTAAGCCAGAAAATCAGTCACGACAGAAGGCGAAGGGCAATCCAGAACCCAAGGAAGGTGGTGGGGGGCAATGAAAGAAGACCACCTCGAAACCTCCGCCCTCGACTGGCTCGGTAGCCTCAGCTACGAGTGCTGCAAGGGCGAGGCGATCACCGGCGAGAGCAAGGACCGGGAGCGCTATCGCGAGGTGGTGCTGAAGCCGCGCCTAGCATCAGCGGTGCGAGCGCTAAATCCCGACCTCGCCGAGGTGGATCAGGTCGTCGAGAAGCTCGCCGACTACAGCGCCCAGTCCCAGATTGAGGGCAACCGCGAGGTTCACGACTGGCTGACCAGCGGTGTGCCGATCGAGGTGATGCGCGACAACGGTGAGCGCGAGGTCATCCGCGCCCAGGTGATCGACTTCGAGAATCCCGAGGCGAATGACTGGCTGGCCGTGCAGCAGTTCACGGTCCACGGCACCCATCCCCGTCGCCCCGATGTCGTGGTCTTCGTCAACGGCCTTCCACTCATCGTCATGGAGTTGAAAAACCCCGGCGACGAGGACGCGGACACCGAGGAAGCCTGGAAGCAGATCCAGACCTACAAGCGGGAGATCCCGCAGCTCTTTCACTACAACCTGCTGAACGTCATCTCTGACGGCATCGTGACCCGATACGGCTCGCTGACCGCCGATCTGGAGCGGCACTCACCCTGGCGCCTGATCGGCGCTGAGGAAGCGCCTAGCCACATGATGGAGCTGGAGGTGCTCTGCCGGGGGCTGCTGGACAAAGCGACGCTCCTGCGCTTCCTGAGGGGCTATGTGGCCTTTGTGACCGACGACGGCGCGGCGCAGGCCAAGGTCGTCGCGCAGTGGCAGCAGTTCCATGGCGTCGAGAAGGCGGTCGAGCGCGCTGTTTCGGCCTATCACAGCGGTGACGGTAAGGGCGGTGTCGTCTGGCACACCCAGGGCAGCGGCAAGTCCTTTCTGGCGCTGTTCTACGCCAATGCGCTGCGCAAACACCCGGAGCTGGAGAACCCGTCCATCGTGGTCGTCACCGACCGCAACGACCTCGACGGCCAGCTCTTCGAGACTTTCGCGGCGTGCAGGGACACGCTGGAGACCGTGCCGGTGCAGTTCGAGGATCGCGCGGACCTGCGCAAGCAGCTTCAAGCCGTAGCAGCGGGCGGAATCTTCTTTACGACCATCAACAAGTTCGCCCCCGTCGAGGATGGCGTCGAGGCGCTGAGCCAGCGGCGCAACATCATCGTGATCGCCGACGAGGCGCACCGCACGCAGTACGGCTTCAAGGCCAAGATCAATGCGGAGACCGGCAAGAAGAAGTACGGGCTTGCCAAATACATGCGTGAGGCGCTGCCGAACGCCATCTATCTCGGCATGACCGGCACCCCTGTCGAGCAGGATGACCGCGACACGCGGGGCGTGTTCGGCGAGTACGTCGATGTCTACGACATGCTCGACGCCCAGCGCGACGGCGCGGTGGTGCCGATTAGCTACGAAGCCCGGATCATCGATCTGGCCTTCAACGAGGCCGAGAAGCAGGCCCTGCTCGACGAGTTCGAAGAGGCCATGGTCGATGAGGACGTGGAGGGGCAGAGCAAGGCGGCCAGCCGCTACACGCGCCTGGAGGCGCTCGCGACCGCCGAAGGCCGGATGCAGACGCTTGCCGAGGATCTGGTCAAGCACTGGGAGCAGCGCCAGGAATCCATCCAGGGCAAGGCGATGGTAGTAGCCATCTCTCGCGCGGCGGCCGTACAGCTCTACGACGAGATCGTGAAGCTGCGCCCTGACTGGCATAGCGACGATCTGGACAAGGGCAAGATCAAGGTCGTGATGACCGGCAGCAAGGCCAGCGACCCCGAGCACTTCGCCCCGCACCGCACGAACAAGACGCAGCGCAAATTTGTCGAGAAGCGCTTCAAGAAGGCGGATGACGAGCTGGAGATCGTCATTGTCCGGGACATGTGGCTGACCGGCACTGATTCGCCGCCCTGCCACACGATGTACATCGACAAGCCCATGCATGGCCACGGCCTGATGCAGGCCATCGCCCGCGTCAACCGCGTCTGGAAGGACAAGCCGGGTGGGCTGGTGGTGGACTACATCGGCATCGGCGAGGACCTCACGAAGGCGATCACCAGCTACACCTCGGCGTCCGGTAAAGAGGAGGAGCCGGTCGATCGCTCCGGTAAGGCGCTGGGCGTGCTGCTCGACACGCTCGACGTGCTGCGCAAGGAGTTCTGGCGCGGCTTCGACTACAGCGGCTTCGAAGACCCTCAGAAGGCCGTGGCGCTGCTCAAGCCCGCGATGGACCACATCGCCCAGATCAACCCCAAGGGCGACGAGAAGGGGCGCAACCAAGGCATCCGGGACTACATCGATCAGGTCACCAAGCTGACCAAGGCCCAAGCGATTGCTGGCACCCGCGAAGAGGCCCTGGCTGTGCGCGACGAGATTGCGTTCATGATGGTCATCAAGGCCGGCCTGGTGAAGATGACGCGCGCCGGGAGCGGCAAGTCCAGGCTCGAAAAGGAAGCCGCTCTGCGCCAGCTCGTCGCCAAGGGTGTGCTGGTCGAGGGTGTACGCGATCTCTACGAGGGCTTGGGCATCGACAAGCCGGACATCTCGCTGGTTGATGAGTCTTTTGTTGAGAAGCTCCGCGAAATGCCTCAGAAGAACCTGGCGGCTGAGCTGCTGCAGCGCCTACTCGACGACAAGATCAAGTCGCGAGGCAGCCGCAACGCGGCGCTGGAAGTCGAGTTTGCCGGGAAGCTGAAGGACGCCATCGACAAGTACCGAAGCCGCTCGCTGCACAGCGCAGAGGTGATCGAGGAGCTGATCCAGATCGCCAAGGAGCTGGCCGAGCACAAGCCCCCTCAGGGTTTGAGCGAGGAAGAGGCTGCTTTCTACGAAGCGCTCGTGAAGAACGAGAGCGCGGTGCGAGAGCTGGGAGATCCGACGTTGCGCGCGCTGGCCCAGGAGCTGACGGACAAGCTGCGCAAGTCGGCCACCATCAACTGGCATGAGCGTCAGTCCGCCCGAGCCGGTATGCGTGCGATGGTCAAGGTGCTGCTGAAGCGCTATCGCTACCCACCCGACAAGCAGGAGGCAGCGACCGAAACCGTGCTGTCGCAGGCGGAGCGTCTCGCTGACACCTGGGCATTTGAGCTGTCGTGACGCATCCCACATCCAGTTGCTGAACAGCCGAAGCGTCCATGCCTCTGCTTCGTTATCAGATCGTCGGCGAAGGCGAAGAACACCCCGATAGCACGACCGGCGCCCGTGACGGGCACTTGGCCGTTCTGCTCAAGCATGACCACGAGCAGGCCAATGCTCAGGTCTATTCGGAGATCGCCGCCAACCGGCTGGCGCAGTTTCTCGGGATCCCGGTTGTGCTCGGTGTCATGGCCACCGGAGAGAGCGACCCTCACGCAGTATCTTTTGCCTCATTGCGGGCGGCTGAGAGTGCACTGCAGCTCTATGATTTCACGCAGCTCGATGAGCGAATGGATGCCGATGAGGCCGACGTGGCTCCCGGTGCTTATATGGGCAGCGGTCATCTCACCGAGATCAAGCGGCTCTGTGAGACGTATCCCGTCGAAGCGGCAGCAGTGGCCGTGTTCGACTTGTGGATTGCCAATGCGGACAGAGCCCTCAACTTCAAGGCGGAGCTGGATGGTGGGGAGAGGGGCGTCCTGTTCGCACTGGACCAAGGCTCGTCTTTGCTCGCGAGTTGCTCGACGATCGAGGCTTCTCTGGATGCTTTGAGCGATGGCACGCGACCAAAAGACCACCCCTTTCAGAAGTATCTCCAGGGTGTACATTGCGGGTCGATGGTCGAACGCATCCGGTCACTGCCCGAATGGGCGATCGAATCGGCGATGACTTACAACGACACGATCGGCAACGTGACACTCGACCAACAGTTCCTGGCTTGCGACCTACTGATCGAGCGCCGGAAGTTGCTGGAGGAAATGGTCAAGCGAGTGCTGTTCTGACCATTGATCAGCGATATGCCGCTTTGCGGTGTGAGGAAGCGGTTTGATTCTCGCTTCCAGGCTCAGGGCTTCACGCTTCGAGCCCACAGGGCGCACGGCTAGTAGCCGAACAGGCTGGTTCATACGTGTGTAACGCGCTCCCTTGCCCTGAAGGTGCTGGCCGAGCCGTCGCACTGGGTCCGGGGAAACGCCCGTATAAATGCGGTTGCCGCGACATAGCAGTAGATAGACGTGCCAGATCGCATCACTCATCGCTGGCGAGGATCTTGTTGTTGCGCGCCCGTACCAGTGCTGGGTCCACCCGATGATGCATGTCCACTGGAAGCAGATGCTCAAGGCGAGCAAGGCCGCTCATGGATGCGCCGGTTACGAAATGCACGACCACCCGGTCGTTGTGGCCACGATACATCGCGCGCAGAAGGCCCGAGTTGCGAATCATGTTCGCCCCGTAGGGCGCGAAGCACCGACTATAAAGATCGTTAAGACGCGGCAAATACGGCTTGAGAAACCGCACAGCCGGGACGCTGTCGGGGTCGTTTGCAGGCCACGCTACCGGTGCCAGTCGGGCGTAGTCAGCCAGAACATTGCCTACATGCGATGGCGTGGGCACCCATGCGGAATGGGGTCGAATCAAAACGCGGCCATCTTCGGCGAGCGTTATCCGGTCGAGTGAAAGTGCGTGGGCTACGGTTGCGCGCAGACCTGCCCCACCGACAAGCCATACGAAGGCGTACTCTGCTGGCGTCATACGTTCGCGCGCTGAAGCGAGAAATGCCTCCAATGTCTTTGGTTGCAGCGCCTTTGGCGGCTCCCGCCGAGCAAAACGAGCGCTTGTCATCTTGTGATGGCGACCTCTGCGATCGGGCCGTAACATTTTCCCGGTAGCAAACCGGAAGAAGTGGAGCAGCTTGTAGCTCTTTATCCGAGGGTTGGCCGCGAGAAACTCGTTCGCGTCGTTGTCTCGCATCACATCCCAGCGATTAACCCCGCGCTCGTGCAGGAATTTCGCGAGTCGAATCGGGATGCGCATACGTTCATAGACGTACTCATTTGAGCGCGTGTGTCCCTTCTTGGTCAGCATCTCGTAGCGCGCTTCGAGGGTCCGGCGGTATTCGGCCAGCACGTCGCGAAGGCCTTCTGGCAAATAGTCCGGTATAGAAGCTGCCCGGGGTGGGTCAATCGGCACTACGTCCGGCAGGTGTACGAGCGCTTCATGGAGTAAAACCTGCATATCAATACTCCCACTGCGCAACAGCATCCCAAGTCCAACGCGGTTGGCGCGGCGGAGATACTCAACAAGTGGCTCACCGTCCACTCCGCAGGCTGCGACGAGGTCCCGGGTTGCCGCGAATAAGATGTCGCGCTTTCCCGATTGCAATCTCGACGGGTTCCGCATTGTCGCGTAGGCCGCCGAATGCAAGCGCGTGCCTCTGGCCGCCCAGCAGGATACTGCGCGGGAATAGCCGGTACGTCCGCAATGGATGCGCTTCCGAGCCTTCTTGCCCGGTGCGGCCTCAATAGCATCACCGCAAATGTCGCAGGTTCTGATCGGCATCAGTTGCGGTCTTTGAGAGCGTCCTTGCTCAGGTGGGTGACTTTCGGCCCAAGGGCTTCATCTTCGTCAGCGGGCTTGGCTTCTTCAGACGAGGGAGCCTGGTCGGGTCTCGCTTGTTCAGCACGCCCCTTGGCGGTGCCCAGGCTGATCGAGCCGTAGCGAAACGGCAGGAGACGGCTCTGGATCGCCTCGGCCTCTTCCTGGGCCGCTTCGGTGATCTCGACGCCGTACACGTCGCCTGGGAGGCACTGCAGTGTGTTGCAGAGCGCCTCGACGAACTGGAGATTGAGGTTCGCAGACGGGTTCCGGGCAATACGGCTCAGCGTGCTTCGAGTGATCGGGAACCCCTGATTCGTCAGGGCCTCGGCTAGTTTCTCGTAAGAGGGGATGCCGCTGTCTTCCATCAACAGGCTGAGGCGGTTTTTCAGCTTGATCTTCATGGTTGAGCGAGTCCTTGGAGGAAGTTACTCATCGTCGGGGAAGTATCCGTCGATGTACACGCCGGCATGCTGGTTGCCGGCGTGCAGCACCTGTGGGTGGTAGTAGTGAAGGGTTGTCGCAAGATGCTTGTGGCGCATGTACTTCTGGGCGACCTCGGGTGAGTAAAGGGGGACCATGAGCGTGCAACCCGTATGCCTCAGGGTATGCGGGGTCGGTTTGCGCGGAAGCCCTGCTTGCAGGGCCACGTTGCCGAGGCGCTTCCGATAGTTGTTCGCGGACATCACGCCACTGCGCTCCGTCGGAAACAGCAGGTCCGAGAGCGGGATGCTCTCCTTGCCGAGTCGGCAGATGCCGTCCGGGTTCTTGCAGCGCGAGAGAATCTGGGGTCGCACCGAGCCGAGATACCAAGTCAGAAGGGCGTGGATGTCAGGCTCGCGCATCGGGATAGTGCCGAATACGTCATTCTTCCCGAAGACCGACAGTGCGCCATAGTCGCCGAATCGCGCGTTTAGGCGAGGGTCGTCGCTGGCGTGGAAGTCCGATAGCTTGACCGTCACCAGTTCTGAAACACGGAGTGCGAAGTGGATCGCGAGATGGAACATCACACGGTCGCGCAGCACGGGTAGCAGGGACTTCGTGCCCCGCTGCTTGGCGACAGCCGCTTCGTATCGAAACTCCTTGTCCATCGCGTCGATGTGCGAGGCATTGAGCGCCCACCCGGCCGCCCGCTTGTCGGGCTTTCGGGTCTTGATCCCGACCGCGTTGGCTTCTGTGACGAACTCGGTAGGCCGCTGGCCAAACTCTCTGGCGATGTCGTTGATCGTCTCCTGCTTGAGCAGGAACGACTGGAAGGAGCGCCAGGCCGATGCATAGCCGGCGATCGTGCTCGACTGCAGCCCATGCGGCCTTTCGGGCGTGATCCGCGACTCCAGATAGTTCACGACATGGATGGGGCGCAGCTCCCAAGGGGTGACTTCTGCGTGGCGGAGGAGGCGCAGGAGCGCATCCCGGTGTTGGTCGCAGCTCGCGGGCTTGTTGCCCTCCCAGTGACGGATGTGTCCGTACCACTGACTGATCAGGCTGTTTGCGTACTCGCGCTCCCGGCCGGATAGGAACGACAGGGCATCTGCCTGAGGCGCCTGCTTGAGGCTTGCCTCCTCTGTAGGCGCACTATTGATCGTGCGCTTCATCGGCAGAACGGTCGTCATGGGGCGTATTGTTGCACAAACAACACGCGCGTGCAAGTTCTGCACGATTAGGCGGGGCCGTGTGGGGTACTGGGCAGCCCGGCTGGTTGGTGTTAGCCTCTAAACGTGCATATTCTGCACGATAAAAGTAGGCATAGTGGAGTAAAAAAAAAGCGGGCCCCCGAGGGAGCCCGCAGTCGGTCTTCAGACCGGGAGACCTGCGAAAGTCTTAGTCGTTGGTGAACTCGGGGTAGGCCTCCATGCCGCACTCGGCGAGGTCCACACCGGCGTCTTCCTCTTCTTCGCTCACCCGCAGGCCGATGAGGGCCTTGATGATGAAGCCGACGACCAGAGCCAGACCGAAGGACCAGGCGAAGATCGCGCCCAGGCCGATCAGCTGCGAGCCGAGGCTGGCGCCGCTGAAGACCCACACTGCGAGTACGCCCCAGATGCCGACCGTGCCGTGCACGGAGATGGCACCGACGGGGTCGTCGATCTTCGACTTCTCCAGCCCGATGATCGAGAAGACCACGATGATGCCGCCGATGAGGCCGATGATCGTCGCCAGTGCGCTGCTCGGGGAGAGCGGGTCGGCGGTGATTGCGACCAGGCCGGCGAGCGCGCCGTTCAGCGCCATCGTGAGGTCCGCCTTGCCGAACATGATCTTGGCCGTGATCAGTGCTGCGAGCAGGCCACCGCAGGCCGCCATGTTGGTGTTGACGAAGACGCGGGCGACGTTGTTGGCGCTCTCGACGCTGGCCACCGCCAGTTCCGAGCCACCGTTGAAGCCGAACCAGCCCATCCACAGGATGAAGGTGCCGAGCGTGGCTAGCGGCAGGTTCGCGCCGGGGATGGCCTTGACCGAGCCGTCGGCGCCGTACTTGCCCTTGCGGGGGCCGAGCACGAGGACCAGTCCCAGGGCTGCTGCGGCGCCGCACATGTGCACGATGCCCGAGCCAGCGTAGTCGCTGTAGCCCAGCTCGCTCAGGAAGCCACCGCCCCAGCTCCAGAGACCCTGGATCGGGTAGATGAAGCCCGTCATGACCACCGCGAAGGCGAGGAAGGAGAAGAGCTTCATGCGCTCGGCGACAGCACCCGAGACGATCGACATGGCCGTCGCTACGAACACCACCTGGAAGAAGAAGTCCGACAGGTTGGAGTAGTAGGGGGCGTCGTCGCCGCCGGCATTGACAGCCTCGGCGGTGTTATCGGTCATGCTCAGGATGAGGTCGAAGCCCGGCAACACATAACCGCCGCCGTACATGAAGTTGTAGCCGATGACCAGATACATGATGCAGGCCACGGCGAACAGCGAGACGTTCTTGGTGAGAATCTCCACCGTGTTCTTGGAGCGGACGAGGCCCGCCTCAAGCATGGCGAAGCCGGCAGCCATCCACATGACGAAAGCGCCGGCTACCAGGAAGTAGAAGGTATCCAGCGCATATGCGAGTTCAGATTCCATTACAAAGCTCCTTGATTATTGGGCGGCTCAGAGCGCGTCCGTGCCGGTCTCACCGGTGCGGATGCGAACGGCCTGCTCAAGTTCGAAGACGAAGACCTTGCCGTCGCCGATCTTCCCGGTATGGGCGGCCTTGGTAATGGCCTCGATGGCGGTGTCGAGCTTGTCCGGCTCGATGGCGACTTCGATCTTCACCTTGGGCAGAAAATCGACGACGTACTCGGCGCCGCGGTAGAGTTCGGTGTGCCCCTTCTGACGGCCGAAACCCTTGACTTCGGTGACGGTGATGCCCTGTACGCCGATCTCCGACAGGGCCTCCCGCACTTCGTCAAGCTTGAACGGCTTGATGATTGCGCTGATGAGTTTCATTCCAGACTCCATTTGGTCGTGTGAGCCCGGACGCGGCTGCCTGCGCCCGGTTGCCGCTTAGTAATGCGAGAGTCGTGCCAACTTCGGCAGGCCGTGGTCGCTCGCGCCCTGTGGCGTCGCGCCAGCGCGATCGCCATACTTCGCGGCATGAACGAAACACCACAGCTGGATGAGCTCGCGGCGCGCCTGGTGCGTGCGGTTCCGGGGATGAGCGGCATGCGCGCCGAGCTGGAGAACAACTTCCGGGCCCTGCTGCGCTCGCATCTCGATCGCCTCGACCTAGTGTCGCGCGAACGCTTTGACACCCAGGCCGAGCTGCTCGCTCGTACCCGCGCCCAGCTCGAGTCGCTGGAAGCGCGCATCCGCGCGCTGGAAAGCGACGAGGGCAACGCTTCGCGGTGAGCCTGGCCACGGTTGCCTCCCGGGCCGTCAATGCGCTGGCGGCCGATCCGGTCGCCGTGGAAGTGCATCTGGCACCGGGGCTGCCGGGCTGGAGTGTCGTCGGCCTGCCCGAGGCGGCGGTGCGCGAGGCCAAGGATCGCGTGCGCGCCGCCATCCTGCAGTGTGGCTACGAGGTGCCGGCGCGGCGTATCACCGTCAACCTCGCGCCGGCTGACCTGCCCAAGGAGGGTGGGCGTTTCGACCTCGCCATCGCCCTCGGCATTTTGATCGCTTCCGGGCAATTGCCTGCTGCTCCATTGGCGGGCGTCGAGGTCCTCGGCGAGCTGTCTCTGGGCGGTGTGGTGCGGCCGGTGCGTGGCGCGTTACCGGCCGCCGCCCGCTGCCGCGAAGCCGGCCACGCCCTGTTGCTGCCGCACGAGAATCTGCAGGAGGCGGCATTGGCGCGCGGCGTGCAGCTTTACGCTGCTGGCACACTTGCCGAGCTGTGCACAGCGCTGCACGCCGGAGCGCTGCCCGAGCTTGGCGATGCCTCGGATGCCGCCATGGCAGAGCGTCCGCCGCTGCCCGATCTGCGCGATGTCGCGGGCCAGCCGCAGGCGCGGCGGGCGCTGGAACTGGCCGCTGCCGGTGCGCACAGCCTGCTGATGGTCGGTCCGCCCGGTAGCGGTAAATCCATGCTCGCAGCCCGGCTCCCCGGTCTGTTACCGCCCCTCGATGAGGCAGGCGCGCTCGAAGTCGGTGCCATCCATTCGGTTGCGGGCTGTTTCGATGCCCAACAATGGGGCGTACCGCCATTTCGTGCACCACATCACAGCACATCCGCGGTGGCTCTGGCCGGTGGCGGCGCCATGCCTCGGCCTGGCGAGGTCAGCCTGGCCCATCGCGGGGCATTGTTTCTGGACGAATTGCCCGAGTGGCGGCGCGATGCCATCGAGATCCTGCGCGAGCCGCTGGAGAGCGGCCGCATCTCTATTGCGCGCGCGGCGCGTAGCGAGGAGTTTCCGGCGCGTTTCCAGCTGATCGCGGCGATGAATCCCTGCCCCTGCGGCTGGCTCGGCGATGCGCAGCGCAGTTGCGCCTGCACGCCGGAGCAGATCCAGCGTTATCGCAGCCGCATTTCGGGTCCGGTGCTGGACCGCATCGACATGCAGATCAGCGTGCCGCGCATGCCGGTGGAGCAGCTGGGTGGCGCGACGGCGGAAGCGGGCGAGGCGAGCGCGCCCGTGGCGGCACGCGTGCAGTCGGCGCGGACACGCCAGCAGGCGCGCCAGGGATGCCTCAATGCCGAGTTGCAAGGCGAGGCGCTGCGCGAACTCGCTATCGCCACCGACGCCGAGCAGCTCCTGCTGCAGTCGGTGGAGCGGCTGCAGCTCTCGGCGCGTGCCTACCACCGCATGCTGCGCGTGGCGCGCACCATCGCCGACCTGGCGGAGGCCGAGACCATCGCGACTGCGCATGTCGCTGAAGCCGTGCGCTACCGCGAACTGGACCGGCCTGTGCAATAAAGCTGCTGGCCACGAAAAAGGGCCGCTTGCGCGGCCCTTTTCCGTTGCAGCCGAGGCTGCGAGTCTTGCTTACATCAGGTCGAAGCTGTAGCTGGCGTCGACCACCATCTTCGGATCGTCATCATCGATGTCGGTCATGACAAGGCCGAAGCTGAAGCCGAAACCGTTGTCGAGGCCGGCCGAGACGCCGAGGTTGTACTCGATGTACGGGTCGCTGTCCGGCGTGAAGCCTTCGTTGCCCTTGCCGCCGTTGTAACCGATGGCTGCGTCGAGGGCGAGTACGCTGGTCAGCGGGAAGCTGCCCGAGCCGTAGACACCGTATGCGGAGTCGTCAACACCAAAGTAGGTGTCCGGCGCGTAGTAGGCGGAAAGCGACAGGGGGCCGAAGCCCAGCGAGCCGTAGATCTCCGGCGTGTTGTAGGAGGGATCGGGGTTATCGACCTCGTCCTCTTCGCTGTACCAGTAGTAGATAGCGCCAACGTCATAGCTGAAGGCGTCGGTTTCACCGGCGTAGCCAGCGTACACATCGACCTCGGTGCCAGCGCCGCCGGCGCCCGTGCCAAAGTTGATCGTGGCCGCCCAGGTGCCGACATAGAAACCGGAATCGGCTGAGTAGTCGAGGCCACCGTAGACCGACGCGCCAGTCGACTGCGTCAGACCACGGAACAGGTACTCGCTCATGACGCCGGCGTTGCCGGACAGATCGGCAGACGCGACGGTCGGCGCCATGGTGGCGGTACCGAGTGCCGCTGCTGCGATCACGTGCTTGATCTTCATCATTTCTTGCCTCTCCAAAGTATTTACAGTGTGGAAAGGCCCTGACCGATCCCCGGCAGCCGGGAGGCGCGATCTGGACCTGGCTCTGGAAAAGCAAAGGGCGTGCCATTTCTGGCACGCCCTTGGCGCAGCGGGCTTCTTGGGGCGGGGTTATTGCCCCGATTCCTCCAGCATGTAGCTCACGGTCTTCTCGATATCCTCGTCGGAGAGGTCCGGGTTGCCGCCGCGGGCCGGCATCTGGTTGAAGCCGTTGATGGCGTGCGACACCAGCATCTCCATGCCCTTTTCGTCCAGGCGCTGACCCCAGTCTTCTTCGTCGCCGACGACCGGAGCGCCGAGCGTGCCGTTCGAATGGCAGGCCGCGCAGTACTGCTCGTTGATCTCGGAAGCGGAGAGCTCTACGGCCTCTTCTTCCTCGTCGGCGCTCGCCAGCTGCGATTCGTCCGTCGCAACCATGGCCAGGGGCTGCACGCGCGCCTCGATGCGCGGTATCTCGGCTTCGTGGATGCCCTCATCGCTGCCGCCCACGAGGTTGGCAATGATGATGATGAAGATGGTCAAGGCGACGAGCGCTCCGAGCACGCCCAGCGTGGTTCCCACGAACTGTTGATCGTTGGCAGCGGACACGGCAAATCCCGATGAAAAAATGAACCTGCGGATTATAGCCGCCGCGGATGCAGGAGGCGGCGCGCGTCCGAAGACGCCGTTGCGCTCGTACTAGCCAAGCGTTTAAGTTTCGGAGCGATGATGCAGACGAATACGCAGGACGTGAGGATGCTTGAGGACCCCATGGCGGCGCATGCGCGCTGGGTGCGACAGCGCGCGGGGGCCGAGCAGTGGCAGCTGGACGAGGCTTCCCGCGAAGTTTTCGATGCCGACGGTACGATCGCGGTTTGCGCGCGTGCGGGGGATGCCCGCTTGATTCTTGCGCTCTGCGCCGCCGATGACCCCGGCGCGCTGGCTGCCGAGGCGGAAGCCAGCTCCGATGCCGATCCGCCGAGTCCGCCGATCTGGTGCCGTGACGAGTTGGCGGACGGCACCGAATCGGAGCGCCGACTGCGCGACGGCAACAACCATCCCATCATCACGCTGCGCGTCGACCATCCGCGCAGCGCCTTCAATGAGGATTTCATCCTCATCAGCCGCAACGCCTGGCTGGAAGACTAGGTCTTGCGCCGAATTGGTGCGGCCCGGCGATCGCGCCCTGTTATGGTGCGTCGCGCCGGAAGGGCGCGGTACGCCTCTTCATGACCGTGAATGTTCACCTGCTGGAAGAGGACGCGGCCATCAGCGCCCTGCTGGCGGAGGCGCGCAGCATTGCCGTGCTCGGCGCCCGCGGCGATGCCCACCGCGACCGGCCGGCGTATTACGTGCCCAAGTACCTGAAGGAAGCCGGTTATCGGCTGTACCCGGTTCCCGTGCACGAGCCGCTGCCGTTGGAGATCCTGGACTTCCCGAGCGTCAAGCATCTCGAAGACCTGCCCCCGGTCGACATCGTCAACATCTTTCGTCGCGCCGAGGATGTTCCCGCGCACCTGGACGCGCTGCTGGCGCTGCGGCCGCGGGCGGTCTGGCTGCAGCTCGGCATCCGCAATGACGAAGTCGCCGGGCAACTCGCGCAGGCCGGCATCGACGTGGTGCAGGATCGCTGCATCATGGTGGAGCATCGACGGCTGCTGGCGCCGGCTGGTTAGCCCCTTGCGGGTGGTGTCCTGCTAAGACAATCAGGTAGGAGGCCGGATAGCGCCGCGCCCTGCCTAAGGAGGGGGCGAACAGCCTTCCGGAAGAAGCCGCTACGCGCCTTGTCGGGGCGATCGTTCAGGGCCTCAAACCCCCGTGGCGCGGCGCCGGATCGTGCCTTCCAGCTGCGTGGCCTCGGCGACGGTGTTCGAGATCGTGCCGTACTTGCGCACATTCTTGTGCAGCAGCTCCAGACGGTGGTCGCTCTCGTCGGTATCGATGACGATCTCGTAGTCGATGGCGTGCATCTTCGGCGGGCTGTCCTGCCGGGTGCCGTGCAGCTTCACTTCGACGCCGCGCAGCTCGAACTTCAGGATCGGCGTAACGCGCTCGATGCTCTTGAGCATGCAGGCCGCCACGGCGGCCAGCAACAGCTCGGCCGGGTTGAAGGCATCTGCGCGGCCCTGAAGGTCGGTGTCGATCGTGATCTCCGCCTCCTTAGTCGTCGCGAGGCTGCCGTGGTCGTCGGTACGCTGGGCCTGAATGGTGTATTCCAGCATGAAATTATCTCCGTGCGCGGGTAACAATCAGGATCGGGCGGTGCATCGTTTCACGCAGCTTCGCGCCCGTGCTGCCGATGGTCTTGTCTGCAGCCCGGTTCCAGCCGTGTTTGCCGACCATGATTGGAGAGTAGCCTTCCTGCCAGGCACGGGTGATGGTTTCGGTTTCATCGCCGCTCTCGATGCGGGAGCTGGCACGGCCGGCGGTGCCTGTCATCTGCTTGATCAGGCCCTGGTGCCGGGCGTCGACGCTTTTCCGAGCGAACTCATCCGGCGCCAGGACTGTCAGGACGGCCATCTCGGCGGAACGGGACGGATCGGAAAGATCCGTGGTGAGCAGCACACACTAAATGTCCTGCTGCAACCCCCCTCGCTGGTGTCGGCTTCGCCCGATTTGACCGGGTCAGCCACTCGATGCGCGCGGGGATAGAGGTGCCGGATGAGCTTCGTGGTGCCGTTGCCCAGGGGCAGTGCACGGTGGAATGTGTGGCTGCGCAAGCCGACCTCGACGATACTCGCCTCATGTCCCGGGCGGGGGCAGCGGGGACTCCTGCGCCGGTGCGCAGTCGGCGCCGACTAGGGCCCCGTGGAGCATTGGCGTGGTCCTACTCCTTCGGCTCGGTGCCGGGTACGAGGAATGTGGGTTGCTCGTCGGCCGGCTTTTCGGCCAGTTCGCTGTCAGTCAGGCGGGCGTAGATCTCGATCAGGGTCCCGTCCGGGTCGCTCAGCCACAGCTCGTGCAGCGGCGTGCCCTTCCAGGTGGTGCGCGGCGGCTTTTCGATGCGCGCTCCGAAATCGGAGGCCCTGTGGTAGGCGTCGATGACTGCCTGCCGGCTGTCCACGCCCACCCCCAGGTGATAGAGGGTGTCGTGGTGCAGGGTCTTGCCGTCGGAGACCAGCAGCACGAAGTTCAGCCCCAGGTCCGGGCGGATAAAGATGGCGTAGCGGTGCGTCCACTCCTTGGGCCAGACATTCAGCAGCCAGGCGTAGAAGCGCACGCTTGCCGGCAGATCCGCTACGCGGATGCTGCCGTGGAACTCGGAGGAAACCGGGCCTTCCGGCAGGTCGAGCAGTTGCTCGAGAATCGCGATGCGCATCTGCAGCTGCTCGCACAGCGCGGCGAAGGCAGTGCGCTGCATGGATGCGTCCGCTTCCCGTGGCAGCGCCGGCAGCTTCCAGTGCAGCTGCCGGGTCGCGCCCGGCACCGTCGGTGCCTCAGTGGTCGGCCCGAGGCTCACCACGAGGTCGGCGTCTGCCAGATCCACCTCCCCGCTGTGCTGCGTCGTCAATGCATCGGCGTCGATACCCCGCTCCGACAGAGCGGCGACGGCCTGCGGGTCGGGGGCTTCAAGCTGCGTGCTGGCGCCGACGATGGATGCCTTGTCGCCGAAGCGCTGGCGGGCAAGGCCCTGCGCCATCAGCGCATAGGCCGACACCTCCGGGCTCAGGAAAACGACTTTGCTCATGATGCGCTCCTTGTCAGGCTTGCGAGCACAGTGGTGCGCGCTGCTATGCCTTGTGCCATGTCGTGCCGGCGAAATGGCCGAGTTGTCATGGCGTCGATCTCCGGTCTAGCTGGATGGAAACCAGCCGCGCGTGCGGTTGGCAAAGGCAACCAGCGACAGCATCACCGGCACCTCCACCAGCACGCCCACGACGGTGACCAGAGCCGCACCGGAGTTCAGCCCGAAGAGGCCGATGGCCACTGCCACCGCGAGCTCGAAGAAGTTGGATGTGCCGATGAGCGCGCAGGGTGCGGCGACGTTGAAGGGTACGCGCCAGGCCAGGGCCGCGGCGTAGGCCAGCATGAAGATGCCGTAGCTCTGAATCAGCAGGGGGACCGCGATCAGGCCGATCAGGGCAGGTTGCTCGAGGATGATCTGGCCCTGGAAGCCGAAGAGCAGCACCACGGTAGCGAGCAGGCCCAGCACGGATAACGGCTTGACCTTGGCGTTGAAGCGGTCGACTTCCAGTTGCGCGGTTTCGGGCGTCGGGCTGGACGCGCTCAGGCGCATGCGCGTGATGACCCCGGCAATCAGCGGAATGATGACGTAGAGCCCGACCGACAGCAGCAAGGTTTCCCAGGGCACGGCGATATCGGTGACGCCGAGCAGCAGGGCGACGATCGGCGCGAAGGCGAAGATCATGATCACGTCGTTCAGCGCTACCTGCGTCAACGTATAGGTGGCGTCGCCGCGCGTGAGCTGGGACCACACGAAGACCATCGCCGTGCAGGGCGCGGCGCCCAGCAGGATCAGCCCGGCGATGTACTCGCTGGCCTTTTCGGGCTGGATCAGGTCCACGAAAAAGTATTCGAAGAACAGCACGCCCAGCGCCGCCATCGTGAAGGGCTTGATCAGCCAGTTGACCGTCACGGTGATGATCAGACCCTTCGGCCGTTCGTGGATGCGCTTCAGGCTCGAAAAGTCCACCGACACCATCATCGGATAGACCATGAACCAGATGAGCACGGCGACGATGAAATTGACCGAGCCGTACTCCACGCGCGACAAGACTTCGAAGACCGCCGGGAAAAGGCTGCCGAGGCCGATGCCGGCGGCGATGCACAGGGCGACCCATACCGACAGGTAGCGCTCGAAGATGGAAAGGGGTTGGGGCTTATCCACGGGACGGTTTCCTTGTCGCTTGCGCCTGAATTGCGGGGCAGTGCATGGGCTTGAGATGGTTCACAGGCGCGCCCCGGCTTGCGCCGCGGCAGCGCGCGCGTGCTGCTCGATGCGCTCGCTGTAGCGGTCGGTCAGCGCCTCGCGGTGGGCGCGCGTCAGCAGCGTGAAGCGCACCAGCTCCTCCATGACGTCGACCACGCGTTCGTAATAGGCCGACGGCTTCATGCGCCCGTCGTCGTCGAACTCCTGCCAGGCCTTGGCCACCGAGGACTGGTTGGGGATGGTGATCATGCGCATCCAGCGCCCCAGTAGGCGCAGCGTGTTGACGGCGTTGAAGGACTGCGAGCCGCCGGAGACCTGCATCACGGCCAGCGTGCGCCCCTGCGTCGGCCGGCTGGCCCCCAGCGACAGCGGGATGTGGTCGATCTGGTTCTTGAGCACGGCCGTGACCGCACCGTGGCGCTCAGGGCTGCACCAGACCTGGCCTTCCGACCACAGCGACAGCTCGCGCAGCGCCTGTACCTCGGGGTGCTCGGCGGCGTCGGGGTGATCGGCCTGCGGCAGACCGCTCGGGTCGTAGATGCGCGCCTCGCAGCCCATGTAGATGAGCAGGCGCGCGGCCTCCTCGGTCAGCAGTCGCGAATAGGAGCGCTCGCGCAGTGAGCCGTAGAGCAGCAGGATGCGCGGCGGATGGTCGTCGGCCAGGCCCAGAACGCGGCCGGGATGGCGCGACAAGGCCTCGGCATCCAGGGCAGGCAGGTGGTCGGGGTCGGGGAGTTCGCGGAGCATGGTGGGTCCTTCAGGCGATGCGGGGGCCGTCCTCGAGCGCGGCGTACTGCGGCAGGCCGTCGTCGATGACCTCCCACTCGGCGCGCGAGGTGGCATAGATGTGATGGCTGGGCCGCGCGTCGATGGGCGTGTCCAGCGTGCCGATGCGCAGGCGCAGCACGCCGGGCAGGTCCTCGCGGCGGCTGTAGATGGGGCTGCCGCAGTCTCTGCAGAAGGCGCGCAGCTTGCCCGGCGAGGAGGCGAACTCGCGCAGGGACTCGCTGCCGGCGGTGAGTCGGAAGGCGCCGGCGTCGACGGGGCTGTTGGTGGCAAAGGCCGTGCCCTGCGCCTTGCGGCATTGCTGGCAGTGGCACATCGCGATCGGCCCGAGCGCGCCCGCGTGGACATAGCGCACGGCGCCGCAGAGGCAACTTCCTTCAAGTGCGGCCATGGCTTCAGCTCTCCGCGGGCGCGAGCCGGTCGTGCAGGGCCTGCGCGCGCTGCGCGAAGTCGGGGGCGTCCCAGTCGGCGTCAGGCCAGCGCAGTAGCTCGTCGATGCGCGCGGCCAGCGCCTCGCGCACGGCCGCGAAGCGCGCCCGCTGCGCGGTCTCGTCGCCGGCGGCCGGCGGATCGGGCATGCCCCAGTGCGCGCGCGCCGCGCGGCCCGGAAACAGCGGGCAGCTCTCGCCGGCGGCCGCATCGCAGACGGTGATGACCAGATCCAGCGGCGGCGCGTCGGCCTCGGCAAAGGCATCCCAGGACTTGCTGTGCAGGCCCTCGGTGGCGATGCCGGCCTCGCGCAGGCATTCCAGCGCCAGCGGATGCGGCGCCGCCTTCGGCTGCGAGCCGGCTGAATGCCCGCTCACGCGGCCGTCGGCGCGATGATTGATCAGCGCCTCGCCCAGGATCGAGCGCGCCGAGTTGCCGGTGCAGAGAATCAGGACGTGGCGCATGTCTGCGGCTCCTTGCAATCGCCGGCGGTGTCGGCAGAATCCGCACAGCAGTTCTCGCCGAGGTAGGCGATCAGGGCGTTCATGGCCGTGTAGTCGGCCGCGTAGTAGAGGTGGCGGCCGGCCTGCCGCACCGACACCAGGCCGGCACCACGCAGCGCCTTCAGGTGGAATGAAAGCACTGACGGCGTCAGCCCGAACTCCTCCTGCAGCTGCGAGGGGCACAGGCCGTCTGGGCCGGCGCGTACCAGGCGCCGGAAGACGGCGAGACGTACGCTCTGCGCAAGTGCGGCAAGGCTTTCGACGGCATTGAAGTGATCCATAGTTCGATAATTATAGAATAATAGAAGCGAATGGCAAGCCCCCGGCGCGCGGCGTTGTGCTGCAATGGCAGACGGATATTTGTTCAGGAGCCCTGCATGTCCGCTTTTCCGTCGTCGCCCGTCGTGCTGATCTCCGGCTGTTCCAGCGGAATCGGCCGCGCGCTGGCCGAGCGCTTCCATCAAAGCGGCTGCCGCGTTTGGGCGACCGCGCGCGACCCGGAGCGGATCGCGGATCTGGCCGTGCAGGGCATGCGTACGCACGCCCTGGATGTGACGAGCGCCGCCTCCATCGCTGCCTGCGTGGCGGCCGTGGAGGCCGAGCATGGGGCCGTGGACATGCTCATCAACAACGCGGGCATTCCGGTCATGGGGCCAACCGCCGAGGTCGCACTCGAGGATCTGCGCGCCATCTGGGAAACCAATCTCACCGGCGTGGTCGCCCTGACCCAGGCCGTGATTCCGCAGATGGTCGCTCGTGGCAGCGGCCGCATCGTCAATATCGGCAGCGTTTCGGGGATTCTGACGACGCCTTTCGCCGGCCCCTACTGCGCCAGCAAGGCGGCGTTGCATCACCTCAACGATGCGCTGCGTATGGAGCTGGCGCCCTTCGGGCTGGAGGTCCTGCTGATCCAGCCCGGCGGCATCGCTTCGGGCTTCGGCGACGCTGCGCGCGCGCAGACGGATGCCGGGCAGTGGCGCCTCTACGCCGACTACTGCGATGGGATCGCCCGGCGCGCCGGCGCTTCGCAGGAGAACTCCACGCCCGCCACCGAGTTCGCGCGCGATTGCGCGGCCGCTGTGCTTGCCGACAAGCCGAAGCCGGTGGTGCGCATTGGCGCCGGCAGCGGTCTGCTGCCGCGGTTGGCGAAGCTGCCGGTGTGGGTTAAGGATCGGTTGTTGATGAAGCGTTTCGGCCTGCGCGGTTGAAGTGCGACCTAGCCACGGACGCAGGCGATCGGCCGCGGCTTTCCGCAAGACCGCTGTTTAAAAGAAGATCTGCGGAAATCTGCGGTTCGAGATCGATTGACGGGGAGGGGCGGCTCAGCGCTGGTTCGGATGCGCGATGGCCCGCCAGAGGATGTCGAAGAGGGTCCCGGCCTGATCGGCCAGGGGCTGGGTTTCGCCGCGGGCGATGTGCATCTGGATGAGTCGGATCAGCACGCCGTAGAAGTAGTCCAGGAGTAGCCGCTCGCTGATCTCGTCGGTGAGAACGCCCTGCTCGCGGCCTTCGCGCAGCACGCGCAGGAAGAGCGCGGTCAGGGTGCGCTGTTCGTCGGTGACGTCGCGGCGCACGACCTCGGAGCTGACGCTGTTCTGGATCATGCGCGCCACATCCGGGTTGCGATCGAAGTAGTCCAGTACGACCCAGAAGACCTTGCGCAGGCGGTCCTTGTAGGTCTCGATGCCCTGCAGGTGGTCGGCCATGCGCGTGGCGAGATCGCGCGCCCAGCGGTGCAGGCAGGCTTCCAGAATGGCTTCCTTGCTGCCGTAGTGGCGGTAGATGGTCTGCAGCGAGGCGCGCGCCCCGGCGGCGATCTCGTCGAGGCCGACGTGATGGAACTCGCGCTCGGCGAAGAGCTGCAGCGCCGCAGCTTCGATGCGCTCCCGGCTGTCGCCGCGCGTCTTTTCGTTGGAGGGCATTGCCGGAATCCGCAATCCAGGAGTCCTTAAGTGTAAGGCATATTACGGATGCAAGCTTGGCAGCTTATGCTTCCGGAATCACGTTGACAGTAATGTGCGCTGCAGCATAGGCTTCATGGCGATGCATTACCCCTTTAACTGAGCACGCTTTCGTAAGCAGCGTTACACATCCGCAGGCATATCTGCGGAATCCGGCGCCAAGCGCGCCCGCTGCCAGCCGAGCCAAACGGAGTCCCCAATGAGTCAACGCCTGAAGCTGAGTGGCCCGCGCGGCCGCGTCGCCATCGTCGCCGGTCTGCGCACGCCCTTCGCCCGGATGGGCACGCATTTCCGCGACATCAACGCGGTGGATCTCGGTGCCATGCTGGTGGCCGAGCTGATCGCGCGCAGCGATCTGGAGCGTGACGAGATCGATCAGATCGTTTTCGGCATGACGGTGATGATGCCGGAGGCCCCCTTCATCGCCCGCGAGATCGCGCTGGCCTGCGGCATGCCCGACGTCGACGCTTACAGCATCACCCGCGCCTGCGCGACCAGCTTCCAGACGCCGGCCAGCGCGGCCGAGAGCATTCTGACCGGTCAGACCGACGTCGCCATCGCCGGCGGCGTCGATTCCACCTCGCACCCGCCCATCACGATTTCCAAGAAGCTCACGGCGGTGCTGCGCGATGCGCAGCTCGCCAAGACCACCAAGCAGCGTCTCAAGCTCTTCGCCCAGCTGCGGCCGAAGGATCTGCTGCCGGTGCCGCCGTCGATCACCGAGTACTCGGTGGGCGAAACCATGGGCCAGAGCGCCGAGAAGATGGTCAAGAAGTGGGGCGTTACCCGCGCCGAGCAGGACGATATCGCCCACGCCTCGCACAGCAACGCCGCCAACGCCTGGAAGCAGGGCTGGATGGACGACCAGGTCATGACCGCCTTCGTGCCGCCCAAGTCCTCGCCGGTGCACGAGGACAATCTGGTGCGCATGAATTCCGAGCGCAGCAGCTACGACAAGCTCAAGCCGGCCTTCGACAAGCAGTTCGGCTCGGTCACCGCCGGCAACTCCAGCCCGCTGACCGACGGCGCGGCGGCGATGATCCTGATGAGCGAGGAGAAGGCCAAGGCGATGGGCTACAAGCCGCTGGGCTACATCCGCGGCTACCACTTCGCGGCCAAGACGCCCGCCGATGATCTGCTGATGGGCCCGGTGCGCGCCGCGCCGGTGGCGCTGGACCGCG
Source organism: Algiphilus aromaticivorans DG1253 (assembly GCF_000733765.1). Classification (NCBI taxonomy): domain Bacteria; kingdom Pseudomonadati; phylum Pseudomonadota; class Gammaproteobacteria; order Nevskiales; family Algiphilaceae; genus Algiphilus; species Algiphilus aromaticivorans. The sequence goes on from NZ_JPOG01000001.1 coordinate 53,147, forward strand.
CCGGCGTGACGCTGGCCGACATGACGCTTGTCGACATGCACGAGGCCTTCGCCGCACAGATCGCCTGCAACCTCAAGGGCCTGGCTTCGAAGAAATACTTCGAGGAGACCATGGGCCGCAGCCAGCCGGTGGGCGAGGTCGATCCGGCCAAGCTCAACGTCAACGGCGGCTCCATCGCCTACGGCCACCCATTCGGTGCCACCGGCGCGCGCGTCATCACGCAGACCCTCAATGAGCTGCAGCGTCGGGGCGGCGGCATGGCCCTGACCACGGCCTGTGCGGCCGGTGGCATCGGTGCCGCGATGGTGCTGGAAAGCGAATAACCGGAGCGAGCCATGAGTGAAGAAGACAACAACCGCGTTGCGAAGAAGGCTGCGGCCAAGAAGACCGGCGCCAAGAAGGCAGCTGTGAAGAAGTCCGCCGCCAAGAAGACGGTGGTCAAGAAGGCGACTGCGAAGAAGACGGCTGCCAAGAAATCCGCCGCTGCCAAGAAAGCGGCGCCGGCCAAGCGCGCGGCGGGCAAGACCGCGACCAAGGTCGCCTCCGGCACCAGCTTTCGTTTCACCCGCGGTAACGACGACATCGCTGTCATCGAGATCAATGTCCCGGGTGACGCGCAGAACACGCTCAAGGCCGAGTTCGCGGACGAGTTCGCCGCGGCCATGAAGCAGGTGCGCGGCGACGGCAAACTCAAGGGCGTCGTGCTGATGTCGACGAAGCCCGGCTCCTTCGTTGCCGGCGCCGACATCCAGATGTTCGAGCGCGCGCAGACCGCGGCCGAGGTCGAAAAACTCTCGACGCAGTGCCAGCAGGCCTTTCAGCAGCTGGAGGATCTGGAGATCCCGGTGGTCGCGGCCATCGACGGCGCTTGCCTCGGCGGCGGTCTCGAACTGGCGCTGGCCTGTCACGCGCGCATCGCCACCGACAGCGCCCAGACCAAGCTCGGCCTGCCCGAATGCATGCTGGGCCTGCTGCCCGCCGGCGGCGGCACGCAGCGCCTGCCCCGCCTGATCGGCATTCCGGGTGCCCTTGATCTCCTGCTGACCGGCAAGGAGCTGCGCCCGGCCAAAGCCAAGAAGCTCGGCATCGTCGATCAGGTCGTGCCGGCCGGCGTGCTGCTGGAGGCCGCGCGCAAGCAGATCGCCAAGATGCAGGGCAAGACCCCGCGTCGCACCAGCACCCAGCAGAAGGTGCGCAAGGACTTCAAGGCCGTGGCGACCGGCATCGCCATGGAGGACAACTCGGCCGGCCGACACTTCCTCTTCCAGCAGGCGCGCAAGCAGCTGCTGGCCAAGACGCGCGGCAATTATCCGGCGCAGGAGCGCATCCTCGACGTCGTCGCCACCGGCTACGCCAAGGGCATCACCGCCGGCTACAAGGCCGAGGCCAGGGCCTTCGGCGAGCTGGCCATGACGGAGGTTTCCAAGCAGCTGCGCGGCATCTTCTTCGCGCAGACCGCGCTCAAGAAGGAGACCTTCGTGCCGGCCGGCGTCGAGCAGCGTCCGGTGCAGCGCGTCGGTGTGCTGGGCGCGGGCCTGATGGGCGCGGGCATCGCGCTGGTCAGCATCAACAAGGCCGGCAAGGATGTGCGCTTCAAGGATCGCGACAACGACGGCCTGGCGCACGGCTATAAGTATCTGCGCGGCTTCTACGACAAGCGCGTCAAGCGCGGCGCCATGCGCCGCTTCGACGCCGAGACCGAGCTGCGCCGCGCCACAGGCACCACCGACAACCGCGGCATGGCCGGCTGCGACATCGTTGTCGAGGCCGTCTTCGAGGATCTCGACCTCAAGCACCGCATGATCGCCGACGTGGAGGCCAACTGCCGTCCGGACACGGTCTTCGCCTCGAACACCTCCTCGATCCCGATCACCGATCTGGCCAAGGGTGCCAAGCGCCCGGAGAACGTCATCGGCATGCACTACTTCTCGCCGGTCGAGAAGATGCCGCTGCTGGAGATCATTACCACGCCCAAGACCGCGCCCGAGGTCACCGCCTCGGCCGTTGCGCTGGGCAAGGCGCAGGGCAAGACCGTCATCGTTGTCGCCGACGGCCCCGGCTTCTACACCACGCGCACGCTGGCGCCCTATCTCAACGAGGCGACGCGCCTGCTGGGTGAGGGTGTCGATCCGCACGCCGTCGACAAGGCGCTGATGGATTTCGGCTACCCGGTGGGCCCCATCGCGCTGCTCGACGAGGTCGGCATCGATGTCGGCACCAAGGTGGCGCCGGTGCTGGAGAAGGCCTTCGGTGCGCGCATGGAAAGCCCCAAGGCCTCCGGCTCAATGATCGAGGCCGGCTATCTGGGCCGCAAGACGGGCAAGGGCTTCTACGTCTACGACGCCAAGTCCAAGAAGGAGGGCGACAAGCCGGTCAACGATGCGCTCTTCGATCTGCTGGACGCACCGCGCGGACAGTCCGTGCCGGCCGAGACGATCACCGAACGCTGCACTTGGATGCTGGTCAACGAGGCCGTGCACTGCCTGGCCGACGGCATCATCAGCGAGCCCATGCACGGCGACATCGGCGCCGTCTTCGGCATCGGCTTTCCGCCCTTCCGCGGTGGGCCCTTCCGCTTCATCGATGGCATCGGTGCCGACAAGGCGGTGAAGACGCTCGAGCGCCTCGCCAAGCAGCACGGCGAGCGCTTCGAGCCGGCACCGCTGCTGCGCGAGATGGCCGCCTCCGGCAAGCGCTTCTACGACTAGGAACCCGACATGTTCGAAAAACTCATGCACTGGATGCGGGACAACAAGCTGCTCCCGCAGATCTCCGATACGGAGCGCGAGGCGCTGGAGGCCGGCGATGTCTGGCTGGACGGCGAGCTCTTCGGCGGCAACCCCGATTTCAAGCGGATGCTGGCCTACAGTTATCAGCGCCTGACCGAAGAGGAGCAGGCTTTCCTCGACGGCCCCTGCGAGGAGCTGCTCAAGCGCGCCGACGGCTATGCCATCGCCGAGAGCGGCGAGGCACCCGAGGAACTGGTCGCCTTCATGCGCGAAAAAGGCTTCTTCGGCCTGATCGTGCCCAAGGAATATGGCGGTCTCGGCTTCTCGACGCTGGCGCGATCGACCATCATGGCCAAGGTGACGCCGCACTCCGGCACGCTGTCGGCGCTGGTGGTCATTCCCAACACCCTGGGCGCGGCCGAGCTGCTGGTGGACTACGGCACCGAGGAACAGAAGGCCTACTACCTGCCACGCCTGGCGCGCGGCGAGATGATTCCCTGCTTCGGGCTGACCGAGCCCGGCGCCGGCTCGGACGCGGCCTCGATCCAGGCCGAGGGCGAGGTCTTCCGCGCCGAGGACGGCACGCCCAGCATCCGTCTGAACTTCCGCAAGCGCTACATCACCCTGGCGCCCATCGCGGACCTGATCTCGCTGGCCTGTCATCTGCACGACCCGGAGAATCTCCTGGGCAAGGGCGAGCACCCCGGCATCAGCGTCGTGCTGCTGCACAGCGATACGCCGGGGCTGACGCAGGGTGAGCGCCACGAGCCCATCGGCGAGCCCTTCCCGAACGGGCCGCTGGAAGGCAAGGATGTCGTCGTGCCGGCCGAGCGCATTCTCGGCGGCCTCGACCGCGCCGGCCAGGGCTGGAAGATGCTGATGGAATCACTGGCCGGTGGCCGCATGGTCTCGCTGCCGGCGACCGCCGCCGGCGGCCTGCAGGCCGCGGCCGCGATGGTCGGCCCCTACTCGATCGTTCGCGAGCAGTTCGGCATGCCCATCGGGCGCATGGACGGTGTCGAGGACAAGATCGGCCGCGTGGCGGCCACCGCCTACATGGTCGAGGGCGCGCGCATCTTCGGCTGCTCGGCAGTCAACGACGGGATTCATCCGCCGGTGGTCTCGGGCGTCATGAAGGCCTATACCACCGAGCTGGGCCGTTCGGCGGCCACCGACGCCATGGACGTCTTCGCCGGCGCCGGCGTCATGCAGGGCCCGAACAATGTCATCGGCCGCGGCTACTGCTCGGCGCCGGTGGCGATCACGGTCGAGGGCGCCAACATCATGACGCGCACGCTGATGATCTTCGGCCAGGGCGCGACACGCTCGCACCCCTACGCCATCAAGGTCGTGCGTGCTGTCGAGAACGACGACGCCGATGCCTTCCGCAGCAATCTGTTGGGCTGGGTCGGCCATTTCTTCTCTGGTATCGGCCGCAGTGTCGTGCGCGGCCTCACGCGCGGCTGGACCGTGCGTGTGCCGGACGTCCACCGCGACACCAAGCGTTACTACCGGCGTCTGGGCTGGGCCGCGGCGCGCTTCGGGCTACTCACCGATCTGGCGATGTTCTTTGTCGGCGGCAAGCTCAAGGCGCGCGGCAAGCTCACCGGCCGCTACGCCGACGCCGTCGCCTGGATGCTGCTCGGCTTCGCCGCGCTGCGTCGTTTCGAGGCGGAAGGTCGTCGCGAGGAGGACCTGCCGCTGGTGCACCATGCGCTGCAGACCGCCCTGCACGAGATCCAGCAGGCCTTCGAGGGCATCTACCGCAACTTCGGTGGCCCGGTGGGCGTGCTGCTGCGCTGGGTCGGCCTGCCGCTGGCGCGCATCAATCCGCTGGGCGCGGCGCCCGACGACACGCTGAGCCACGCTGCGGCGCAGACCATTCAGAGCGACAACGCCCAGTACGCGCGCCTGATGGAAGGCAGCTTCCTGCCGCAGGACCGTACAGTCGGCGGCGGTCGCCTGCTGCACGCCTGGCGTCAGGTCTGTGCCGCCCAGCCCGCCGCCGCCCGCGTCGCTGCAGCGCAGAAGGCACGCAAGCTGCCGCGCGGCCACGCTGAGGAACTGGCCGAGCAGGCGCTGGCCGCGGGTGTCATCAGCGAGGTCGAGGCCGAGCAGCTGCGTGCCGCACGCGCCGCGCGGATGGCGGCGGTCGAGGTCGACGTCTTCCCGGCCGACCACTTCCGCAGCCGCGCGCAGCCTGTTGCCGAGCCGGCCAAGCAGGCCGCCAACTTCTGAAACCGGATCAATCATGAGCGATACCGCCAACCCGCTGCTCGACGGCCTGCGCGTGCTGGACTGCTCGCGCCTGCTGCCGGGGCCCTTCTGCACGCTCTATCTCGCTCAGCTCGGCGCCGAGGTCATCAAGATCGAGGAGCCCGACGGTGGCGACTATGCGCGCGCCATGAGCCCGGAACTCTTCGAGCTGGTCAACCGCGGCAAGAAGTCCGTGACGCTGGATCTGCGCAAGGCCGAGGACGTCGAGGCCTTCAAGCGCCTCGCCGCCGAGGCCGACGTCGTGGTGGATTCCTTCCGCCCCGGCGTCATGGACCGGCTGGGCTGCGGCTACGAGGATCTGCGCGCGGTCAACCCCAAGCTGGTCTACGCCGCGCTTACCGGCTACGGCCAGAGCGGGCCCTACCGCGACCGCGCCGGCCACGACATGAACTACCTCAGCTACGCCGGCGTGCTCGACCAGATCGGCAGCGCCGGTGGTCCGCCCGTGCAGTCCAATGTGCAGATCGCGGATCTGGCCGGCGGCGCGCTGACCTGCGCCATCGGCATCCTGTCGGCCGTCATCGGCGCACGCGCGTCGGGGCAGGGGGCCTTCGTGGATGTCGGCATGCAGGACGGCTCGCTGGCGCTGCAGACGGTGGCGTTGTCGACGCTGCGCAGCCTGGGCCACACCCAGGCCCGGGGCGAGGACATGCTCTCCGGGGCGCTGCCCAACTACAACCTCTATCGCTGCCGCGGCGGTGGCTATATCGCCGTCGGCGCGCTGGAGCCGAAGTTCTTCCAGAAGCTGCTGGCTGCCCTGCAGGAAGAGCTGGTCCCCGGCGCTGTGAGCAGCGTGCTGGCATCGGCCGCGAGTCGACTGCAGAAGAAGAAAAAGTCCAGCGGTGGCGGGAAATCCTCTGGTGGTGGCAAGGGCGGCGTCGGCAAGCTGGCCAAGCTGATGGATGATCCGACCCGCGCCCGCCGCGCGCTGGCGCCGGTGCGCTGGGCGCTGGTGGCGGCCTTTCGCCTGAAGACCCGCGACGAATGGGCGCGCATTCTGGAAGACGCCGACGCCTGCATCAGCCCGGTGCTATCGCTGGAAGAGGCACTGGCCAATGAGCAGACCGTGGCGCGAGGCATGGTCGAGGATCACGGCGGCAAGCCGGCGCTGCGCAACCCTATCCAGTTCCTGGGCGCGCAGACGCGCAGCGGTGGCGCACCGGCGCTGGGTGCTGACAACGCCGAGATCCTGGGGCGCCCGGCCTAGCGGCCGGCCGCCCCCGGCTCAATGCCTTACGGCGCGGGCGCGCCAGTAGCGCAGCAACACGAAGGCGCCGGCGAGCCCGCCCAGGTGCGCGAAGTGGGCTACGCCCGACAGCGTGCCGCTCATGCCGGCGTAGAGCTCGAAGGCCGCGTAGAGTGCGACGAAGACCGGCGCGCGCATCGGGATGGGTGGAAAGAGCAGCATGATCTGCCGTCGCGGGAAGAGCATGGCGTAGGCCACCAGCAGGCCGAATAGGCCGCCGGAGGCCCCCACTGTCGGCACCGGATCGCCGAAGGCGGTGACCACCAGCTGGGCAAAGGCCGCCGCCAGCACGCTGGCGGCGTAGAGCTGGATGAAGCGGATGGGCCCCAGCGCGCTCTCGATGTCGCGGCCGAACATCCAGATGCCGAACATGTTCACGGCCAGATGGAAGACGCCGCCGTGCAGGAAGGCGCTGGTGACGATCTGCCAGAACTGGAAGCCCTCGCCCAGCGGCCACAGCGCGAAGCTGCGCAGCAGGCCGTCGGCGGCCTGCATCTGCAGGCCGAAGATGGCGATGCACACCGCCATGATGATGTAGGTAACGTTCTCGGATCGCATTGCGGCTCGACTTGTTGGGGGTGGGCCTCAGCCCTCAGCCGGGATGGTATCGAGCGCAGCTTCCAGGCGCGCAACGGTGCCGTCGACGTTGGCAAGCTTGTCGAGGCCGAAGAGCCCGATGCGGAAGGTCTTGAAATCCTCCGGCTCGCCACACATCAGCGGGACGCCCTTGGCGATCTGGATGCCGCGCTCGGCGAAGGCGGCGCCGCTGTGGATGGCGTCGATACGCGTGTGGCAGACGACCACGCCGGGGGCCGCGAAGCCCTCGGCAGCGACACTGGCGAAGCCGCGAGCGGCGAGGCTGCCGCGCACGCGCCGGCCCAGCGCCAGCTGGCGCTCGCGCGCCGGCTCCAGGCCGAAGGCACGCGTCTCGACCATGGCGTCGCGGAAGTGGCGCAGGCCGTCGGTGGGCAGGGTCGCGTGATAGGCGTGGCCGCCATCCTCGTAGGCCCGCATGATGCCCAGCCACTGCTTCAGATCGAGCGCGAAGCTGGAGCTTTGCGTGGCCTCGACGCGTGCCAGCGCCGCTCGGCTCAGCATGACGAGGCCGGTCGAGGGGGTGGCGCTCCAGCTCTTCTGCGGTGCGCTGATCAGTACGTCCACGCCCAGCGCCGCCATGTCCACCCACAACGCGCCGGATGCCACGCAGTCCAGCACCAGCAGGCCGCCGTTGGCGTGCACGGCCTCGGCTAACTCGCGGATATAGGCGTCGGGAAGCAGCATGCCGGCCGAGGTCTCGACGTGCGGCGCAAAGACAAGGTCGATGCTGGACTCGGCGATGGCCTCGGCGACTTCATCGACGGGCGGTGGCGCCCAGGCCGCCTGCGGCGAGGGTTCCAGCGGCGCGGCCTTGAGAACCATGCTCGTCGTGCCCAGTCCGCCCATCTCCAGGATTTGCGACCAGCGATAGCTGAACCAGCCGTTGCGCACGATCAGGCAGCGCTGGCCGGGCGCCAGCTGCCGGGCCACCGATTCCATGGCCGCCGTGCCGCCGCCCGGCACGAGCACCGCCGCTTCTGCCGCGTAGGTCTCGCGCAGCATCTGCGAGAGATCGCGCATGATCTGCTGGAAGGCCGCGGACATGTGATTGAGGGCGCGGTCGGTGAACACCACCGAGTATTCGCGCAGCCCCTCCGGATCGGGGTTGGTCGGGAAGCTTGCCAATCTGTGCACTCGCGCCGAAAACTAGTGCCCATGATGGGAGTCCGCGCCGCCGCGCGCCACTTCCGTTGCCTTGTCGTCCCTGGTAAACGGCAGCGAGGCGCCGGACGTGCGGGCTCGTCGGCCGCTCCGGTGATGGTTACACTGCAAAATGACTCACGCGAGCGAGGGAGCCGAATTCATCCGAAACGGCAAGCACAGCCTGTGCCGAGACGGAGCCAGCAGGGGACACCGCTGCATGGTCGCTTACTGTGCCTTGGCGCGTCCGCAACGGGGGAATTGCATCCGTGATGAAGAGACCCATGCCGCCACTTGAGTGGGATGCGCACACAGTGCAGCTGCACGGCTTCGCGCGCGGCGTGCACCAGATTCAGTGGCTGCTGGTTACCCTGGTGTTGCTCTATCTGATCCTGGCCGGCGAACCGCTGGGCGGTGACCAGGTGGCTGCGCTGGGCACGCTCGGCTACTTTGGCGTGAGCATGGCCGCGCACGGCTTGACCGCCTTCGGCCTCAACCGGCGCTGGATGCTCGCGCTGCACACCTGGGTGATGATCGGCTTCATCACCTGGCTGTTGCTGGAAATGCAGGGTATCGACGGCCCGCTGGTCGGCCTGTATCTGCTCGCGGTCATTACCAGCGCGCTGGCGCTGGGCAAGCTGGCGACGCTGCTGGAGGTGGCTGTCATCGCCAGCTGCTACCTGCTGCTGCTCTATCAGGGGCGCGGGCTGGAGGCCTTCATGGGGGCGGAGCTGGCGGCTGCCGGCGCGCATGTCGTCATGTTCCTGCTGGTGGGCTATCTCACCACCATGCTGGCCGACGCCATTCATCTGGCCAATGAACGCATGCTGCTGATGGCGCACACCGACCAGCTCACCGGGCTCGCCAATCGCGCCGCTTTCGCCACCCGCACCGAGAACCTCGACGACGACGCCTTGCGTGTCGCGCGACGCTACGCCGTGGTGATGGCCGACATGGACAATCTCAAGAAGATCAACGACGAGCACGGCCACGCCGCAGGCGACGAGGCGCTGGCGGCGGTGGCCCGGCACCTGGAAGCGGCGACGCGTAAGCAGGACATCACCGCGCGGCTGGGCGGCGACGAGTTCGTCGCGGTTCTGCCCGACGCCAATATCGAAGATGCGCGCAAGCTGGCCGAGCGCCTGTTGCGGGAGATCGGAGCGCTGCCGGCCACGCCTGTGCCGCCCCGGGTGAGCATTGGCGTGGCGGCCTGTCCCCAGCATGGCCGTGCCGTGCAGGCGGTTCTGCGGCGGGCGGACGATGCGATGTATCGCGCCAAGCGCGCCGGCGGGCATGCGGTGTGTGTCTCCGGCGTCGATGCCGAGCCGGTGAGTGCCGCCGCGACGGTCTGAAGCGCTTTAGAGGCCGGCTGCGCTGTAGCGGTGAATCTCGCTCATTCGGCTGTCGCCGTCGATGTCGAGATAGAGCTGCCCCTCGGTTACCGATACCGCCAGCTTCGAGCGCCGCTGCAGCGTTTCGGCTGCCGCCGTCAGGAAGTCGCGGTCGAAGGCGTAGACCGGCACCTCCGTGGCACGGTGGATCTTCGAATCGGCGTACTGCGTCAGCAGGGGGCGCGGGTCGCGGTGCGTATACACCATCGCGCGACCAGCCAGCTTGCTGCCCCGATGCACGCGCTCGGCGTCCGGCGCACCGACCTCGATCCATTTGGTGATGCGCCCGGTCAGGTCACGCACCACGACGGCGGGCTCGTCGGTGGCCGCCACGCCCTCCGTCAGCGCGATGCCGTCCTCGAATTCCAGACAGTAGGCCAGCACGCGCAGCAGCATGAAGGCGCCCGTTTCCGATGGCTGCTGCGCCACACGCAGCGCGAAATCGGCGTAGACGCCCCGGTCCATGTCTGCGAGCTGGAGGGTGAAGTGGTGCAGCGTTGCGGTGAGGGCCATCTCCGGAGTATGCGGCACGCGCGCGGTGCAGGGGGCATGTGTGACTGCGCGCAGTCTTGCGTCGGTCATCAGGCCTCGGTAGCTTCTGTCTCCGAAAACCAGAGGGGCGCGCGCATGGAGACAGCGCTTCGCATCCGGTGTGACTGCGGCAAGCTGCAGGGCATCTTCCGCGGCGTCGCGGCAGGCAGCGGCAACCGCACAGTGTGCTACTGCCGCGACTGCCAGGCCTTTGCCCGCTTCCTGGAGCGCCCCGATGTGCTCGACGCTCACGGCGGCACGGAGGTCTTCCAGCATTCGCCGAGGGGGCTGGTCTTCACCGAGGGGACCGCGCAGCTCGCATGCGTGCGGCTCAGCGACAAGGGCATGCTGCGCTGGTACGCGGCCTGCTGCCGCACGCCCATCGCCAACACGATGCCCGCGTCGGCCATGCCCTTCGTGGGCCTGATAAGCGCCGCCTGGGACGCGGAGGGCGATACCCTGCTCGGACCAGTCCGCAATCGCATTCAGGCGCAATCCGCGATCGGTGATACGGGTGATCTCGAAGCCAGTCAGGGCGTACCCCTGCCGGTGTTCGTGCGGGTGCTGTGGCTGCTGATCAAGGCCCGCCTGCGAGGTGATCACCGGCATTCGCCCTTCTTCGACGCAGCAACCGGTCAGCCCCGCGCGCGGCCGCAGGTGCTGTCGCCGGAAGCGCGTCGCGCGCTGGAAGGCCCCGAGGCGCACTGAGTGCGACGGCCGTATCTATACTGCGCGCCGAGAATCGGTGGAGCGCCACAATGACGAAGCTCGCGCGCGAGCCCTATGGCCCGAAGGGCGATCCGGAGCGGCATCTTTCCTTGGCCGAGTTGCGCGCCGGCCTGGATGCTCTGCCGCCCGAGCCGGATGCGGAGCGCGGGCGCGTCGCATGCATCGTGCGCCGCCGGGCCGACGGTAGTCGCGAGACTCTCAGTGCCACCGAGCTGTCCGTCGATCTCGGCGTGCCCGGTGACGGCTGGTTCCGCCGCCCGCCGCGCGATCCGGAATCGCAGATCGCGGTGATGCGCAACGCCGTCGCGCGGCTGATCGCCAACGGTCAGGATCTGAGCTTGTTCGGCGACAATTTCTTCGTTGATTTCGACATCTCCGCGGCGAATCTTCCGCCCGGAAGCCGGCTGTGGGTGGGCGCCGCGCTGGTCGAGGTAACCGCCAAGCCGCACAACGGCTGCGCCAAGTTTCATGAGCGCTTCGGCGACGATGCGCTGCGCTTCGTGCAGGCGCCTGCCGCGCGACACCTCAATCTGCGCGGCATCTTCTGGAAGGTGCTCGAGGGCGGCACCGTTCGGATGGGCGATGCCATCGCCGTGGTGACACGTCCCGACGAAGGGGGTGCGAGCGGCTGATCCGCATCGCGCCGCTCGGATCCGATCGCATCGGCGCTCCGCCACGGTGGTGTGGCCCGCCAGCTGCGCTGCGGATCAGGCTGCGAGCCTTGCCGCCGGAGCATCTGGTGCTTGCTCTGTCAGCGCCCAACCGGGGTGGGCCAGTTCCGGTTGCATCTGTAGCAGCCAGTACAGCCTAGACAGCGCCCGATTGTCCGCGAGCAGTCGGCGCCATTGCATGCTGCTCAGCGCATCCGGTCCATTATCGAAGGCGTGCTGGATGGTGCGTCCGGGGTTGCGCATGGCCTCCTCATCGTCGCGCGTCATGGCGCGGTGCAAGGCCCAGATGCGCGGATCCAGGACGGCGTCGCGGGCGTGGATGCCGGCGGCCAACGAGTGCTCGGTATGGCGCTCCAGCGCCTCGGCGGTCCATCGCAAGACGGCCGGTGGGCGCGACTCTTCCGGTGTGACGAAGCAATGTGCCTGCCGGGTCGCACGGCCCGCGCTACGGCTTGCAGACGCTGCCGCCAGCGGCACGGCGATCACTAGCGGGCCAAGCACCGGTATCGACCACCACAGATAGGCAGGATCCAGATACCAGAGATAGCTGCCCCACGCGATGGCGATCAGGCTGGGCAGGGCGAACAGGCGTAGCGCGCCCTCCCACGGTACGGCGCCGTCCGCGCGGGCCTGGCCGCCCCATTGCGTGCGGATGCCCAGCAGCACGGCAATGACGAAGACGGTGTGCGCGACCATGCGCAGCGGTGCCAGCAGACTGGAGACGAGAATCTCCATGAGCAGCGAAGCGCTCAGGCCGAGCCATCCGCCGAAGGCGCGCGCGCCGGGTCCGCGCGTGACTGCCACGATGGCGGCGAGGATCTTGGGCGCGATCAGCAGCGCGATGGTAGAGGCCAGCAGAGACACAGCCAGCTCGGGGCGCCATATGGGCCAGTCCGGGAAGAGCACGCGGTGCTCCGGGAAGTACTGCGGCGACGCGAAAGCCTCGATGGTCAACTGACCGGTGGTGGCGAAGAGGAAGAGGAACCACAGTGGTGCGGAGAGATAGGCCATTACCCCGACCAGGAAGCCGGCGCGGTGCGCAGGGTGCAGGCCCGGAGTATTGAACAGCCGCAAGTGCTGGAGATTACCCTCGCACCACCGCCGATCTCGGATCAGCTCCTCGATGAAATTCGAAGGGGGTTCTTCGTAGCTGCCGTCGATGTCGTAGGCGATCCACACCTGCCAGCCGGCGCGGCGCATCAGTGCGGCTTCGACGAAGTCGTGACTGAGAATTGCGCCACTGAGCGGGCCGCGTCCCGGAATGCGTGACAGGCCGCAATAGCGGATGAAGGGCGCCAGCCGGACGAGCGCGTTGTGCCCCCAGTACTGCGCTTCCCCCAGCTGCCAGTAGTGCAGCCCGGCCGAGAAGACGGGGGCGTACAGGCGCGAAGCGAACTGCTGGACGCGCGCGAAGATCGACTGCCTGCCGGCGGGCACGGGGGCCGTTTGCAGGATGCCGACCTGCGGATTCGCCTCCATGATCTCGATCAGACGCCGCAGGCATCGGCCTTCCATGACGCTGTCGGCGTCGAGCACCATCATATGGTCGTAGCGCGCGCCCCAGCGCCGGCAGAAGTCCGCGATATTGCCGGTCTTGCGGTTGATGTGATGCCGTCGCCGCCGGTAGTGCACGCGGCCGGCCGCGTTCAGGTCGCGGATGAGTTCGGCCCAGGCCAGCTCCTCGGCGAGCTGGATGTCGGGGTCGGTGCTGTCGCTGAGCACATAGCAGTGAACCCGCCCGCCGAGGCCGGCTTCATCAATGGAGCGCAGCGTGGCACGCAGGCCGGCGAAGACGCGGTCCACCGGCTCGTTGTAGATTGGCATGACCAACGCCGTGCGCGTGCTAATGGGCGGCGGATCAGTTGGCGCCCGTCGCGAGATTGCGAAGCGGTCCAGGCGCGTCAGGCAAATCCAGGTGCCGGCGATCGCCGTCCAGAAGCCGATCGATACCCAGAAGAAGAGCGCCGCGAAGAGCAAGGCGACCACCAGCTCCAGGCCCTGCTCGCCCTGATGCGGCATGAGACCGACAAAGAAGAAGCTGGCGTACACAGTCTGCGCCGCAGCCAGGCCGACCAGCAGCAGGCGGCGCAGCCAGGCACTCAGCCGATCTCCCGGGCGCCGCGGCCATTCGCTGGCCGATTCGGGGCGCCTGGGCGCCATCGATGTGCGCCGTAGCGCCGGCATGGCCTCCAGCTTCAGGGGCCACCGCGCGATGCGCGCGGCTTCGGCGCCGGCGACGCCGAACCAGTGCATCACGATGCGCGCCGCGCTGTCAGCCAGTGTCCGCTGCGTTGGCATGGCCTCCTCCGGCAGTAGGTGCTCCTGCTGTGCGATCTTGCCGGTGTCCTGGCTTCCGGCGCTCATGACGGGTCAATGCTGTAGGACCAAACCTCACTGAGGGCTTCGTCGTCGGCATCGCGCAGCTGCAAACGCAGCTCGATGGCCTGCTCCTGTGCATCGTCGCGCGGCCTGCCCTTGATCACCGCGCGCCATCCGCCGGTGTGCGGGTTGTGCATGGTCTGCACTTCCTCGGCCTCGAAGTTGCCGCTGTGGCTGAATTCGCGGCGAATCTCCGCGTCCGGCGCCAGCCCCGCGAGCGGCCCGCCGGCGAAGTCGATGATGAAGTGTCGTGCCTTCTCGTCGCCCTCGGGCCGGGCCAAGCGGGTGGCTCGAACCGTCGCCAGTTCGGGGCCGCTCAAGCGCGCGTGCTCCCAATGGATGGTGTAGGCGAAGGACAGGGGGGCCTCGGGCGTCACTGCCCGCTCCGGTACCCAGAACGCCACGATGTTGTCGTTGACCTCGTTGCTCGCCGGGATCTGTATCAGCTCGATGTGCCCGGCGCCCCAGTCACCGTGCGGCTCGACCCATGCGCTCGGTCGCCGCTGGTAGTCCGCTTCCAGATCCTGGTAACTGGCGTGGTCGCGGTCGCGCTGCATCAGGCCGAAGCCCTGAAGGTGTTCGCTGCTGAAGGCGTTGGCGGTCAGTTCGTCGGGGTTGCGCAGCGGACGCCACAGCCACTCGTCGTCGGCGTGCACGAGCAAGCCGTCCGAATCGTGCACTTCCGGCCGGAAATCCTTGGGTGGCCGCGGTGTGGCCTCGCCGTAGTAGTACATGCTGGTGAGCGGGGCGACTCCGAGCTTGTCGATCGCTTGGCGCGGGAAGAGCTTCGCTTCCACCTTGGTGCGGGTGGTGTCTCCCGGCGTGACCTCGAAGGCGTAGGCGCCGGTGACGCTGGGACTGTCGAGGAGCGCCAGGATGCGGAAGCTGGTGGCGTCCTTGCGTGGCCACTCAATCCAGAACTCCCGGAATGCCGGGAATTCCTCGCCGCTTGGCTCGGCGGTATCGATGGCCAGACCGCGCGCGGAGAGCCCGTACTGCTGCCCCCGACCGAGCGCTCGGAAGTAGGAGGCTCCCTGGAATACGATCAGCTCGTCCTTGTAGTCCGGAGCATTCAGCGGGTAGTGCAAGCGAAAGCCGCTGAAGCTGAAGTCTTCGGGTATCTCCTCAGGAGCCTCGTTGCGCCCGTAATCGAAGAGCGCCGGGTCGAAGGGCACGGCCTCGACGCCGTCTTGCGTGATCAGGTTCAGCGCGATCGGGGTGTCGTAGTACAGCCCCAGATGCAGGAGTTGCAGCTCCACGGGCAGCTCGGTATCGCGCCAGATGGCGCGCTCGGGTCGAAAGCGGATGTCGCGATAGGCGTCGTAGTCCAGCTCCTCCAGCGACGGTGGCATGGCGACATCGGCGGGCTGGAAATCTTTATCGGCGAGGCTGCGGGCGCGTTCGACGAGCGCGTCGTAGGAACGCACCTCCGCCCATCCCGTCGTTGACAATCCAACGCCGAGAATCGCCGTCGCCAGGCGAAGTACGACCTTTGTGCGCAGCTTGTAGTGGCCTCTGTCGTTGCGTCCCAGCATTCCTTTGCCCTCCTTGTGGCTGCAGGACATCTTCGGGCTCGTCGCCGTCGATCGGATGGCGCACTGGCGCATGGGCGCGAGTGCCGAGGACAAGCCGGATCATTCGCCGGCAGTGTTGTCACCCTGGCCTGACTGATCGCTGACTGTGCGCTGGCGCGGGCAGTGCGCGTCAGCGCACCGACCGTGGCGTACTCTTCGGCTAGCTTGCTATGGAGCCCTGATCCGAGCGCCGAGCACTCCTGCCCCGCGCAGGAGTCAGAGGGAGATGGCAATGACCGAACACACCCAGGCAACCTCTGACGCGGTCGGCGAATCACGAGCGCCGGATGCATCCGCTGGCCGCGGCCAAAGGCGCCCGTTAAACCCCGTGACGGTTTCGCGCGATTTCATGGGGTTGAAGCCGCACGATCAGCACGCCAGCGCTGCTGCGATCAAAGCCTACTTCGCGCCGCCCAAGGGCTGACATGCGGCGGAATCACGAAGCTTGATGCCTTTCGCGCAGGCGGCGCCAGCCGATCAACTCGTTGGTCGATTCGTCCCACAGCCGCAAAGGAATCGAGCGAAAGCTCCCCAGCAGGGTCAGCGTGGCGACTTCCTGAAATACGGGATGCGCGGTGTGGCAACGTTCCAGATGGTAGTTGGGGACGCGCGGATTCAGGTGGTGCACGTGGTGAAAGCCGATGTTGCCGGTAAACCATTGCAGCACCCGCGGCAGCTTGTAGAAGGAGCTGCCTTGCAGCGCAGCGTCAACGTGGCGCCTGTTTTCGTGGCGTTGCCAGCTGACCGTCTCGAACTGGTGTTGAACATAGAACAGCCAGATGCCTACGGAGCCCGCAAGGCCGATGACGCCGAGCTGTATCAGCACATAGGGGCCGAGTCCCAGGGCGGCGCTCATGCCCCAGGCCGTCACCGCGATGGCGAGATTCGTCGACCACAGCGACTGCCTCTCGCGCTTGTCCGATGCGGCCGCGGTAAAACGATGATCCACCAGGAAAACGTAGAGCGGGGCGAGAACAAAGAGCACGAAGGGGTTGCGCCCGAGGCGGTAAGCCAGACGGGTGCCCCATGAGGCGGATAGGTACTCCTCGACCGTAAGCGTCCACACGTCGCCGGTGCCGCGGCGGTCAAGATTGCCGGCCGTGGCGTGGTGCAGCGTGTGCTCGCGGCGCCACTTGTGATAGGGCGTGAAGACCAGGGCCCCGCAGACGAAGCCCCAGATAGCGTTGGCGCGCCGGCTCTGGAAGAAGGAGCCGTGGCAGCAGTCGTGGAAGATGATGAAGATGCGTACCGCCAGGCCTGCGGTTACGACGATCAGCGGCGGGATGAGCCACCAGGACACGGACAGGCTGAGATACATCAACAACCACAACAGCGCATAGGCGCCGAGCGTGTTGACGAGCTGCCAGCTGGCCTTCATGAGATCGGCCCGCTGATAGGGCTTCACGGCCTCGTGCAGTGCTGCGGGCCGGGGTAGGCGGTTGGCCTCGATCTTGTTCATATCATCCTGGGATTTGGTGCTTCGGAGTGGCGCATCACGGGCCCAGCGACCCGCGCTGCGAACTGCCAGCGCCGCTTCCGGGAAACCGTGCTTCGTGGTCATTGGCGGCAATTGCGGTCGCGGTAGAACGCGACCAGTTTCGGCAAGTTCCGGTTCGTCGTCGGTACGCTGCCGAACATAGATGCGGGGGCTGGCGCGGCCCCCGCCGCGTTGCCGGTTTAGCTCAGCGTCCGTGGAGCAGGCGGTGGCGTTCCAGCGGGACCGCACCTTAGCCCGCGCAACTCAATGGCTCCAGCGCGGGGCGGTCGCGGCACCGAATCTCCCGGCAGCGTATGGAGCAGTCTGCGCCATACGCGTGATCAGTGCCTGATGGCGCGCAGTGGTAGCGCCGGCGGGGCGCCGTGACGCGGGAATTCCGCCTGCAACCCGGTCCGGGCGGGCGGCAGCGGCGTCGCCGCTCAGTACCATTGCCCTGAGCGGTCGATGCTCGGCCGCCTTCGACGACCGCTCGGTCCGCGATATGCGGGCTGGCCTACCGCGGCTCCAGAGTGGCCACGATGCGCGTATAGAACAACTCGGTACGCCCCTCGAAGCCGGAATCAGTGCCCACCGTCACCCAGGCCACGCCATCAGAGTCGGTGTTCAGGATGAAGGCGCCGTCGCTTTCCACCGTCTTCAGCTCCCAGACGCGCTCGCCGACATTGCAGCCCGAGCCCTCGTTGGCGACGTTGCCGATGATGATCGCGTCCTTGCCGCCCGCCGACTGGTTGCCCTTGTCGATATTCATGCGCCAGTGCTCCTCGACCAGTACCGGCTCCGGTTGCCTCGTGGTCATGCCGGTCTTCACCCATACCGACTCGCCGGGTGCGCCGCCGATGCCGGCGCAACCCGCGGGCGAGTCGGTCGCGAACTCGACGCGGAAGCGCGCCTCGTAGGAGGTCTCCGGGGCCAGCCCTTGCACCGGTCCGGTCCAGTACATGAAGACGTCATCCGAGCGGTTGGTAGCGCCCACCATCAGGCCGTGCCCCTCGCCCGATAGCTTTCCGGGAAGCGGCTCATGCCCGGAGGCGAACTCCATGATCTCCTCTTGCTCGGGCGAATAGTCGGCGAAGCCGGCCTCCCATCCCGAGGCGTCCGGGGCGTCTGCGGCCGTGAAATCCAGCGTCACGACTTGTCTTCCGGAATCGTTCTGGCTGCTGCTACAGGCTGCGAGCAGCAGCGATGCTGCCGCTAATAGCGTGGCCAGTGCGGTCCGATTCCCATCAAGCAATCCCTGCATGGTGATCTCCCGAGTCCTTCCACGGTCAGGGTATCGAAGCGGCCGGAGTCGCGGCCAGACGCTCAGTAAGGGCCGCCGGGCAGAGGCGTGGCGAAGGACAGCTCATGACCGTCGGGGTCCTGGATGTGGAAATAGCGCTCGCCCCACTCGGCGTCCCGGGGCGCGAAGTCCGGTGTCAGGCCGGCTGCCAGCGCCGTGGCGTGCACGGCATCGACGTCGTCGACATGGAAGATCGCGCGGCCCCAGCCGGTGTTGAGGGTCTTCGCCCGGGCCAGATTGAGAAAGCCCTCGCCGGCGTAGAAGCTCGTGAAGCCGGCCTCTTCCCCGCCAAACTTCAACGCGAAGCCGAGCGTGCGGTAGAAGGCACAGGACTGCGCCATGTCGGTGACGAAGAGGGTGACGGCGCTGAGCCTTTCGATGCGCACCCCGGTCACGCTCCGTAGTGTCGGACGGATGGTCGTCGAGACCCACGCCCCGAGGCTTCGATTTCGCGTTGCCTCCACTGGTGAGGGCTGGGCGCCTGATCAGTCATCCTGTTTCTTGCCCCATGTCCGGTCCATGACGAGATAGGTAAAGGAGGCCGACCAGGTGATCAGCATGAAGCCAACCAGCGCTTCGGTTCCGGCCAGAAAGCGCGTCGCGCCGATGGCGTTGAGATCGCCCCAGCCCACTGTGGTGTAGGTCGACGCCGAGAAGTAGATGCAGTCTAGGAGGGTCAGCGCGTCGTAGCCTACGATGGCGCCTGTATCCGGGGGTGGATTCCAGGCCCAAGTGCAACATCCTCGGCTATCAATGTTGTGTTGTTGCGTAGGCGGCCTCGAAGAAGACCTCGGCCGGTGTCCGAAAGCCCAGCGATTTGCGTGGTCGATTGTTGAGTTGCCAAGCAATGGCGTCGAGTTCGCGCTGGGTGTAGTTCGACAGGACATGGCCCTTGGGCAGGTACTGGCGGAGCAAGCCGTTGGTGTTTTCGTTGATTCCCCGCTGCCAGGGGCTGTTCGGATCGGCGAAGTAAATACTGAGGCCCGTGCGCTCAGCCAGCTCGCTGTGGCGCGCCATTTCCTTGCCCTGATCGTAGGTCAGCGTCCGTCGCTGCGCCTCAGGCAGGGCATTGAAGGTCTTGCTGAACCCCTCCAAGGCGGCCTCGGCGGTGCAGCCATCCATCTTGGCGAGCATAACGAAGAGGGAATGGCGGTCCACCAGCGTGCCGACCGCCGATTGATTGCGGCGCCCGACGATAAAGTCGCCTTCCCAATGCCCCGGCACCAGTCGGTCTTCAGCTTCCGGCGGGCGCACATGGATGCTGACCATATCCACGAGCCGGCCGCGCCGATCCCGGCCTTGGCGGCGCTTGCGCCCGGTGCGATGCCCTTGTCGCAGCAGCGACGTCAACTCGCGTCGGAGCTGCCCCCGTGGCGTGGCGTAGATCGCGGTGTAGATCGTCTCGTGCGACACCCCACCCAGTCTGCCGGCGATCTGTTCCGGGGACCAACCGCGATGCAGCCGATCCACCACCTCCGGCCAGAGCGCGCCTGTGCGAACCAGCTTGCGTTCCACACGCGGCTTGCGGCGCAGCCGGCTGGCGCGCCGGCCTGCGCTCGGCGCGTCATATCGGGGAATCTTGCGCGGCCGCCCCTTGAGCGACTCCGATTCCTGCCGGTAGCCGTTGCGCCGGAGTTCCCGCTGGACCGTGCTCGGGGATCGGCCGATGGCCTCAGCGACGCAACGCATGCTCGCACCGCCCAGGATCATCGCCATGATCGTGCCCCGTTCCTCCGCGCCCAAGTGTCGATAGTGAATCCCCACAGCACACCTCCTTTGCCGGAAGTGTTGCACTTGGCGCTTGAATCCAAGGGGATATTGATGAGCAGCCAGAAGGCGCCGCCAAACAGCCAGATCTCGGCAATATGGGTTCCGAGCAGCACGCTGATGACGATCAGCAGGGTCGGACGGTCGTGGTGATCCCTTTGCTTGTCGATCGGGCGCGTTCGGGTCCAGCGGTTGAGCGCAGCGATGACCTCGAAGTGGAGAAACACGGCCAATCCGACGACCAGCGTGGTGACGGCCACGACCGTCCAGTCGGAAGCGCTGATCACGATGCCCCTGCCTGCTGTCTGCCAAACATGAGCCCTGTGGTCGCTACGCGGTGGCAGCCTTCAAGCGAGTGCGGGAGCGGTCGGCGCAGCTTTGCCGTATATGAGCGAACGCCGCCGCATCTCGGGGAAGGCGGCGCTTCCGTACGCCATTTCGTTGGAAGCATGGGCGACCTCGCCCTCGTCAATTTACGTTTCCCGGATATTCGGCTGTGAACTTCCCGCATGCCCGCAGCTTAGCAATATGGATCGCGTCGGAGCCGGGGGGGTGAGGCCGCGATCGACCCTGCGGGCGCACCTTGGCGTCGTCCTGTTCGTCTCCGAGGCGACAGGGCCATCATTCATTTGCCTGGCAAGCGAGGCGCTTTTCCATCCGTGAACCGTGCTAGTTCTTCTTGCCGGATCGCCGGGGCCCGCCCGTTGCGTGCTGGCAGTATGCAGTGCGCTGCGCGCCTCGCGTGGCGGGATAAAGTCGCAAGGAGTAGCCCTTGAAGCCATCCATCGAGCCCTTCGCCATCCATGTCGCCGACGCTGCGCTGGACGATCTGGCCGAGCGGCTGCAGCGCACACGCTGGTCGGAGGCAGAGCTGGTCGACGATGGATCGCAGGGCGTGCCGCTGGCCTGGATGCGGAACATCTGCGAGCACTGGCTCGAACACTACGACTGGCGCTCGCGGGAGGCGCGCATCAACGCCTGGCCGCAGTTCCGCACCGAGATCGACGGGCTGGGCATCCATTTTTTGCACGTGCGCTCGCCGGAGTCGAATGCCACGCCGCTGCTGATGACCCACGGTTGGCCGGGTTCGATCGTGGAATTCCTGAAGGTGTTGGGGCCGCTGACCGATCCGCGCGCCCACGGCTGCGATCCCGCCGATGCCTTCGAGGTCATCTGTCCCAGCCTCCCCGGTTATGGCTTCAGCGACAAGCCATCCGAAACCGGCTGGAGCGTGGAGCGCATCGCCCGCGCCTGGGCGCAGCTGATGGCGCGCCTCGGGCACGAGCGTTATCTGGCGCAGGGCGGGGACTGGGGGTCGATGGTGACCACGGCGCTATCCAAGCTCGACCCGGAGCATTGCGCGGGCATTCACTTGAACATGGCGCTGGCTACGCCTACGCAGGAAGACATGGCGCAGCTCACGGAGGGCGAGCGGGCGGCGCTGACGCGCATGGAGCACTACCGCAAGCACGACAGCGGCTACGCCAAGCTGCAGGCGACGCGGCCCCAGACGCTGGGCTATGGGCTGACGGACTCCCCGGTGGGACAGGCGGCCTGGATTCTGGAGAAGTTCTGGAGCTGGGTCGATCACGACGGCAGCGGGCCGGACGCTGTCATCAGTCGCGACGAGCTGCTGGACAACGTGATGCTCTACTGGCTGCCCGCCACGGCCGCCTCTTCGGCGCGCCTCTACTGGGAGAGCCTGCGCAATTTCGACCGCGAGCCGGTTACCGCGCCCACGGCCGTATCCGTCTTTCCGGGTGAGATATTCCGGCCGTCGCGGCACTGGGTGGAACGGCGCTACCTGGATCTGCGCTACTTCAACGAGCCCGAGCGCGGTGGCCATTTCGCGGCCTTCGAGCAGCCGGAGCTCTTCGTGCAGGAATTGCGTGCGGCCTGCCGCTGTATGCGCTGAATCGGGGCAATCCCAGTCCGAATCGGACAAGCTAAGAATGGTGGGAATCGTGCGTTGTACAGCCCAAGAATCGCTCTGCTTTGCGAGCGGTGTGCAGGCGCACAGCGCTCGTACCACCCAGCGCTGAGTTCGCGCCAGCTCGGCGCATGGCTCGCTTCGCTCAAACCGTTGAAGGAAGGCTCAGCAACCGGCCGGATGGGGCAGACAGTAAAACCAGGATTGGTCTGGTATCTCGACGAGACCTGTTTCTGCGTACGATTTATCCAACGAACACGACTCGGAAAGAGCCGATGAACCTGGAAGTCATTCGCAAGGGCAAGCGCGGTGATACTGCAGCCAGCCCGCTGCTATTCGTGCACGGCGCCTGGCATGGGGCCTGGTGCTGGGAAGAGTTTCTTCTGGATTATTTCGCCGGGCTGGGCTACGAATGCGTGGCCCTCAGCCTGCGCGGACACGGCGGCAGTCCAGGCGTGGAGAAGATGAATCGCTACCGCATCGCCGACTACGTGGCGGATGTGGCGTCGGTTGCCGAGAGTCTGGATACCCCGCCCGTTGTCATCGGACATTCCATGGGCGGCTTGGTGACGCAGCATTATTTGGCCCAGCATCCGGCCCGCGCCGGGGTGCTGCTCGGTTCGGTGCCACCCTTTGGTGTCTGGAGGGTCGTTCTGAAGCTGCTGCGTCAGCATCCGCTGCGTTTTCTGGCTGCCAATCTGCGCCTGAATCTGCAGTTGCTGGTGAACAGCCCAGCCAAGGCGCGCGAGCTGTTTTATTCGGCGGGCGTATCGGATGCCGATGTGGCCCGTTATGCGCAGCCGCTGACCAGCGAGTCGTTCCTCGCTTTTCTGGATATGGTGATCATGAATCTGCCCCGGCGAGGCTCAGTGAGCACGCCGTTGCGGGTGCTCGGTGGAGAGCTGGATTCGATCTTCCCACCCGCCGATGTGCGGGCCACGGCGGCTTTCTATGGCACGACCGCCAGAATCTACGCCGAGACGGCCCATAACCTGATGCTGGAACCGCGCTGGCAGGACGTGGCCGACGACATCCACGCATGGATCCAGGGCGGGTTTCAGGCAGAGGCATCGTAGTCTGGTTCAGCGACCGAGCCGGCAGCTTGGGCGCTGAAAGCGGATCTGGTGGGTCTGCCAGGATTCGATGAATCGGCAGGAAAGCCGATTCACGCGACCGAAGGGAGCCCGGAGGGCTTGGGCCATGGATGGCCCAAGCAACCAGGAACCATTCCCCAAGCCAGCGATTTCGTCGCTGAAAGCGGATGTGGTGGGCCTGCCAGGATTCGATGAATCGGCAGGAAAGCCGATTCACGCGACCGGAGGGAGCCCGAAGGGCTTGGGCCATGGATGGCCCAAGCAACCAGGAACCACTCCCCCGAGCGAGCGACTTTGTGCAGTAAACGATAATGTTGCTTCGCGGTAAACGTTTTTCCTTGCCAACAGGGGCGCTACTTGGCGCTACCCGCATGCACCCTTCCCTGACTTCCCAGCGTGTTAGTAAACTGAAAATGCAGCAAAGAGTCGGAAGAAAACCAATAGCGTACTCATCTATTTGTTGGGTTGCTATAGGCTGGATCCGGTGCCCGTAAAATATTGGGTAAGCGGATTAAATGGTTGATCTCACCTTTGCATGAGAGTGAGACAGACCGGCATCTCATCGGATTATCTGGTTGATGCTTCACCTACTGCTGGTGCATGTTTCCTTCGCTAATTCCAGCAAGAACCCCACACGCCTCAACTTCCCGGTCATCGTTGCAACTCGCTCTCAGTGAAACGAGTTGTTTCTCAAGCGCTTGCAGAGCGGTTATCTGCGACCGCACATGAGAGATGTGATCATCGAGCAAGGTGTTGACGGCGGTACAAGGCTGATGAGGGTCGTCCTGATAGCTCTGTAGTTCGTGAATCTCAGCCAGTGACAGGCCCAGGATTCTGCAGCGACGGATGAAGGCCAGCCCCTCACCATGCTTCTCGGTATAGACACGGTAACCGTTGTCCTGCCGATCAGGCGGCGGCAACAAGCCCTGCTGTTCATAGAAGCGGATCGTCTGTGTTTCGACCCCTACCAACTGCGCCAACTGACCAATGCGCATCAGCCTCCTCCCCAACGGATTCTTTACTCTATTGACCTTATAGTAGCTTTATAGTTTTAAATGGTACCACAACATTGTTCAAGTGGAGTCGTATCATGAGCAAATCCTGTGGTGGCGCCTGTGGCGGTGATGCAACGTCCGCAGCGGATACCGATATACAGGCCTCCTCCGAGGCGCCAGGGAGATGGGTCAGTGTTTATGCCGTGCCGAAGATGGACTGTCCATCAGAAGAACGAATGATTCGCCTAGCCCTGAACGGCTTTGAGGAGATTCGGGCGCTGTCCTTCGACTTGTCGAACCGCCGGCTGAAGGTCGTGCATGACGGCGAGGTCGAGCCCGTCACCTCGAAACTGAAGACCTTGGGGCTAGGCGCCTCGCTTCAGGAAACCGTCGCTGCAAATCCGGAGACCATCAAGGCCGCCGAGTTTTCGGCAGCTTCTGCTAAGCAAGAATCCGGGACCCTGCGCTGGTTGCTCGGCATCAATGCACTTCTGTTCGTGGTGGAAATGACTGCCGGTCTGATCGCCCGGTCCGCCGGCCTGATTGGAGAATCCCTGGACAATTTTGCCGATGCGGCGGTGTACGGGCTTGCCCTTTATGCGGTTGGACATAGCGTGAAAATGCAGGTACGTGCCGCGCATCTTGCTGGTGTACTGCAACTGATCTTGGCTGTGGGCGTGCTCGTAGAGGTGGTGAGACGCTTTGTATTCGGTAGTGAGCCTGAATCGCTGGTGATGATGGCTATCGCATTCGTCGCATTGATTGCCAATACCAGTTGTCTGCTGCTCATATCCAAACATCGGGAAGGCGGGGCGCACATGAAGGCAAGCTGGATATTCTCGGCCAACGACGTGGTGATCAACCTGGGGGTCATCACCGCCGGCGCCCTGGTCGCGTGGACCGGTTCCAATTATCCGGATCTGATTATCGGCACCATCGCGGGGGGCATTGTACTTAACGGTGCCAGACGCATTTTGGCGTTGAAGGGTTAAATAATGCTCATTATTGGCAAAAAGCTCTCGCCGTATGCCCTATTGTCCATATCGGGCCTGCTGGCAGCGTCTGATCAGGCTGTAAAGTGGCTGGTGCAGCAATCAATGGCCTATGGCGAGTATGTTTCGGTGACCCCGTTCTTTAACTGGGTGCACCTATGGAACACCGGTGCCGCATTCAGTCTTTTTGCGAATGGTGGAGGCTGGCAGCGCTACTTTTTTATCGGAATCGCGGTAGTGGTCTCGATTTTTCTGATCAAGCTGATCCTTGAAAATCGTCATAAAGGAGAAGCCATCGCTTACAGTCTTATCCTCGGTGGCGCCATGGGCAACCTGATTGACCGGGTCTTTCGCGGCTATGTTGTGGATTCCTTTGATTTCTATTGGCGAGACTGGCATTGGCCGGCCTTCAACCTGGCTGATATTGCAATTGTCCTCGGTGCCTTACTTTTCGTTTCCAGCAGCTTGTTGGGTAAAAAAGCAAACACCAATGCCGAGTCGGATGGATCTGACTGACACCTACGCCTATACAACACCATGACCGAACTTCCCGACAACATCCTTCACCTGCCGCAATACCAAGTACTGGGCTGCAAATCAACCGACGACGAAATGCACTTCCAGGTGGACGTGCCCGATCCCATCGCCTGCGAGGAATGCGGCGTGCAGGGTGAGTTCGTACGGTTCGGCAAGCGTGACGTTCCCTATCGTGATCTGCCCATCCACGGCAAGCGGGTCACTCTCTGGGTGGTCCGCCGCCGATACACCTGCCGGGCCTGCAAGACAACATTCAGGCCCCAGCTACCGGAGATGGTTGTCAACGCCGACTGAAAACTGACCCACTTCCGGTGCAGGTCGCCGAAGTAAAACTGACCCAGGGCCACGCTCATTCGATGGTCGTGGCGGCAGGCCGTTGGACGTGTCCGGCCTTGCGCTTGTCTTTGAGGCGGTAGCTCTCGCCGCTGATCTGGACGATGTGGCTGTGATGCAGCAGGCGGTCGAGCAGCGCGGCAGTTAGCGTGCTGTCGTCGGCCAGAGCCGTGGACCATTGGGCAAAGGGCAGATTGCTGGTCAGCACGATGGCGCCGCGCTCGTAGCGCCGGGCCACGACCTGGAAGAAAAGATTGGCCTCGTCGCGGCCGAAAGGCAGATAGCCCAGCTCGTCGATGACCAGCAGCCTGGGGCCTGCGACGACGCGGTTGAAGTAGCTTTTCAGCCGCCCCTGGCTTTTGGCCGTGGCCAGCTGCAGCATGAGATCGGCGGCGGTGATGAAGCGCGTCTTGATGCCCGCCTGGATGGCTTGATAGGCCAATGCGCAGGCGATATGCGTCTTGCCGACGCCGCTGGGGCCGAGCAGCACGACATTCTCGGCGCGCTCGACAAAGGCCAGCCCGGCGAGCTGCTGGATCTGGGCGCGGGGCGCGCCCGAGGCGAAGCGAAAGTCGTAGTCGTCAAGCGTCTTGACGGCCGGCAGGCTGGCCAGGCGCAGAAGCGACTGGCACTTGCGCTGCTGGCGGGCGTCGTGCTCGGCCTTGAGCACGGCTTCGAGGAAGGCTGGTCTCAAGAATGAAGTGCAACGTTATCGTGAAAGTTAGCCATTTCCTGGGCCATGACTTCCTCGGGCGTTTGCCAGTCCAGGGTTTTGCGTGGTCGCCCGTTGAGCAGGCGCGCGACGTCGTTGAGCTGGGTCTGGCTGACCGTCGACAGGTCCGTGCCCTTAGGCAGGAATTGGCGCAGCAACCCGTTGGTGTTCTCGTTGCTACCGCGCTGCCACGGGGCATACGGGTCGGCGAACCAGATATCGAGCTTCAAGCGCTGGGCGAGCTCCTCATGACGCGCCATCTCGCTGCCCCGGTCGTAAGTGAAGCTCTCGCGCATGAAGGCAGGCACCTTCTTCATCTGGCGCGTGAAGCTTTCGAGCGCCGCGTCGGCGCTGCAGTCCGCCATCTTGCAGAGAATGACGAAGCGCGTTTTGCGCTCAACGACGGTGCCCACGGCCGAGCGGTTGTAGGCGCCCTTTATAAAGTCGCCTTCCCAGTGACCCGGCAGCTTGCGCTGCGTCACATCTTCGGGACGATGAATGATCCTCAGATCCTCGGGCACCACCATGCCACCCTTGCCGGCGGCGGTACGCCGTTTCTGGCCGCGCTGCGGCTTGTGCTGGCGCAGGGCTTCCACCATGGCTTTCTTCAGCGCTCCCTTGGGGTGCGCGTAGATCGCCGCGTAGATGGTCTCGTGGCTGATCTTCCAATCCGGATCGTCGGGAAACATGCGTTCCAGTCTGCAGGCGATCTGCTCTGGCGACCAGGCAAAGTAGATCAGGCGGTCGTGCACGTATTGCCAGAGCATCGAGCCGGACTGAAGCTTGCAACGCCGTCCGCACCGCTGTCGTCGCTGCCGGTAGGCCGCGGTCGCCGCCGTAGCGTTGTAGGCCTTGCTAGCCATCGCATTACGCCGACGTTCCCGCGAGATCGTCGACGGCGAGCGCCCAAGCCGTCGGCTGATCTCCCTGGTCGTCACGCCTTCATCAGCCAACAACATGATCGCCGCGCGTTCCTCCGCCGAGAGATGGCGGTAGCTTCTTGTCGTCATCGCAACACCGTATCTGCATCAGAATGGGGTGTTGCACTTGGTTCTTGAGTCTAAGAAGTCGCTGTGGCTGCCTTCGGTCTTGGCGGTATGGTCGGCCAGCGCCGGATACTCGGCGGCTACCGCATCAAGCTGGAGCTGCTGGCACAGCGCCTGGATGCGCTCGGTCTGGAGGTTCACGGATGCACCTCCAGCAGATCCTGGTAGACCGACAGCGGATGCTGGAAGCTGTCGATGGGTACGGGCCTAGCTGCGGCCGGTACCCGGGCCGGCGCCTCGTCGCGGGCCGCCGGCAGCGCCTGCAGCACATGGCGTTCCTCGTCGAGCCGCACCGCCGGCTTGACGCCGGTGGTGCCGTGCACGCGCTGGTCGGCGACCTCAATCAGCCAGCGTCCGACGTGGGCGTTGGCGACCGCAACATCGAGCTGCAGCCCCGCTGTCTTGAGGCTGGCGGCCAGCGGCGTGACGAAGGATTCCTTGAGATAGCGATTGAAACGCTCGACCTTGCCCTTGGTCTTGGCCCGATAGGGTCGACACAGCTTCGGCAGGAAGCCGTAGGCCTCGGCCAGCGCCAGCAGATCCGGATGCCAGCGGTGCAGGCCGTCGCCGTAGGCGTCGCGCTCGATGACCACCGATTTGGCGTTGTCGAACAGCACTTGCTTCGGCACGCCGCCGAAATGCACGAAAGCGGCCTTGAGGCCATCCATCCAGCTGGCGGCATCCTCGCGGTCGCAGAAGCGCACGGCACTGGACCGGGAATAGCCCAGTGTGCCGACGAAGGCCAGCAGTCGATGCCGGCCCCGCCGGATCGTGGTGAAGTCGACCTGCATCTGCTCGCCGGGGGCGGTCTCGAAGCGCACCAGCGGCTCGACTTCCTGCCGCTTGAGCGGTGCCAACAAGGCCTTCAGCTGGCTGATGCCGCCGTCATAGCCTTGCTCCCGGATCTCGCGCAGCAGCACCGTCGCGGGGATCCAGTGCGGCCGTGCGGCTTCCACCCGCGCCATCAGATAGGCCTTGTACGGATCCAACTTCTGCGGGCGCGCCGCACGATCGGCGTAGCGCGTCGCCTCCGGGTCCCGCAGGTAGCGCCGCACCGTGTTGCGCGAGCATCCCAACTGCCGCGCGATCTCTCGAACACCCACATCCTGCCGGGATAGGACTCTGATCTCCACTGCTTGCTCCAAGCTCAACATGGGCGGCCAAAAGGCCGCCATCCTCGCCCAGGTGGGTCAGATTTACTTCGGCGCGGTGGGTCAGTTTTACATCGGCGCTAACAAATACAAGGCCACCCCGAGCAACAGTCACCAACACGACGCCTAATTCCAGGAATCAATGCTTCGATAAAGGCAGGCGGGTCAGATCTTGCTGAAAATATAGAGCCAGCAAAAGAACGTTTAAGGTGGTATCCCGTACTTGATGCGCATCAGTAAATCAATCACGCGTTGCCGTTGCCCACGCGCGAGCAGGTCGATCGGGGATGCCCCGCCTAGCCCAAATGCAGGCTGACTGAGCCAATACCCGGCGTTGCTCGGCTCGCACCCCAGAACCTTGAGTACGAGCCCAGCAAGGTCGTTATCCAGCTGTTGCAGCTTTGAGAACCATTGCGCCCATTCCTGCGCCTGCCGTGCACGGAGGGTAAGCGCTGAATTCAATAGGTTTTCCATATCAGAGTTTTCAGTAACCAATCCGTCGCCTATAGTCAATTCAAGCGTGGTTCCGCTAAGAGCGATAGGAGTACTATCTCGATATATGTGATAGACAGCGGCAGAATCAGGCGCGCTCCTATCTGAGATAACGAACAATAAAGCTTGCTTTAGCCTTTTATTCCTGGTGTCTCGATGTCTAGCGGTTGAACGTGTCAGTCATCAGTTTTTCTTCCCGCGAACCCCTTCCATCACACGCCCGAACTCATTCTTGGCTCGGTGCTCAGTACAAGATACTTGCTCCCGAAGCTGGCCAACGAAGCGCTTGCGGGTCAACGGCTCGCGCCTACGTATCAGCGCGGCGATCGCGGCGATTGCCGCCTCGCGCAGCTCCTCTTCACTTTTCTTGAGGCGAGCCTCACGGCTCGCTTTGATGCGTGCCGCATACTCCCGTGCCTCCTGTTTAGCGATAGAGTATAGAGTCGACGGGTCAACTCCGATTTCCCTCGCAAATGCATTGACTGATTGATGCTTCGGCTCTTCTTGCTCGAGTTCAGCGAGTAAAGCCGCCCGGACGGCGTCTTTGTCGTGCCGGATTATCGGCGGCTTGCGACTCGGCACAAATATGCTCGGCGCCGCAAGTTCGAAGGGCATCTGACGAGCAGCTTCTATTGGATCTCGGAGAGGGCTGCATGGTGAGATATCAATCTGTGCGCATACCCGAAGCCAGGTTTCGAGCTTGGGCTTTGAGCGGCCTCTAATCCAGTTGGCTAGCGTTTGCGACGGTACCCGAATCTTCTTAGCAAAAGCTTCGACGCTTAGACGGCGAGCACCAGCCACGGATCGCAAAAATAGCCCGCACTCCCGCCCTGTAAGGAAAGGGCGGAGGTCGCTGCGAGCCTGTAACAATTCGGGAAGGTGCTTGATCAGCCATTCCTGATATCCCTTGTCTTCAGGGGTGCTGTCCTGAAGTGACTTGTGGCTGTTGGGATGCCAAAGAAGTGCGCCACAGGATTGACAGGCGTCCAGGCATCCTCGGCGGGTGAGGAACGGTTGGGTCTCTCGGCACTCAGTGCAATGAGCATGTAGCTCGACTCTGTGCGTGGGACAGAACCTCAGTTCTGGCATCTGCCATATCAGCAGATCGACCGGATCCTCCTCAGACTTGGTCCTCTCCTCATAGCAAAGCGCACACCAGTGCTTCTCCGCCTTCAAAGCGCCAGTGCCTTGGTTCGCAAACACCGCGCTGAAGTCGCACAGCGTGGTCTCTTCAAAGCCCGCGTGGCCCAGCGCTCGAGCCAGTGCGGTCCGAATTTCCGCCTGGGTCTCCGTATAGTGGTTCAGGGTGCGTCCACCGCTGCCACGTAGTAGGTCTTTGGTTTTTGCGAAGCTGTGCCCTGTTAGGCCGCCAAGTAGGGTTAGTAGTGACTGTGTCGGGATCCGGTGGGCCCTCGCGAGTCGCCCAAGGTAGGAAGACAGGCACTCGACGTAGGGTGTGCCCGTGCCGTTGACGGGGAGTTGGAAGAACTCGATGCCTCCGTTCACTGCTCATCCCCGCGCCCTACCTGGTCTCGAGAAGGGTTCCGTTCGCCCACTCGGCGCTTGGACCGGTGTGGGGTTGAAGAGCGCAGTGAAGGTGTCTCGCCTGCTACCTCCTCCGAGAAGAAGCACGCGCCGTCCTCGATCTCGAGCGCGAGATTCTTTTGCTCCCTTTTCGTAGGCAGGCTGTCACGGATGTGGTCCCAACTCAGTTGCGCGGCATCGCTCTGAGAAGAGGTGGCAATCGCACGCAGCAAGGTGCGCTGTAGCCAGCCGATGCATCCGAAGGTTGCCTCAAATAGCGCGTCGGCTCGATCAACTAGCAGGTTGCTCGGGCAGTAACCCCCCATGAGCTCTTGGTACGTGGCGCAGCACGAGAGCCAGGCCTTGACGTCGCTCTCAATGGTTGGTGACAGGGGCCGAAGATGCACGAATTTCGTCGGAAAGTCAGAGGCCGCGCAGATATTAGAAATGCGCAGGAGCTCATAGGATCCAGTTGCTACCACTACAGCGGGTAGCCCGAACCGGCTGTTCGCGAGCTGATGCAAGGTAATTGGAACCGCATCCAGGTCGGACGCCTTCGCGCGCCGGAGCATATGGTGGGCTTCCGAAATCAGAAGTGTTGTACAGCCGCGGCGATGAGCAGCATTGGCCATCTGCGTCTGGTGCTGGTCGCGTGTGGTCCAGGTCGCTGACTTAGAGAATTCTGTGATTCCGTGCTCAGACTCGGAAGCTCGCCGACGTTGCCCAAGAATTGGGTCATTCAGCGCTTCAAGGCCCGATTCAAAGAAGTTCTTCCACCTGAAAGGGGTATCCGTGGGGAAGCGGGCGCGGAGCTCTAAGGCCGCGTAGTGATTCTCAGGTTGTGTTCTGGCTACGAGTTCACTTGTCAGCCGCCGAGTAAGCGTGGCGACCCCGGAGCCAGTCGGGCCTACGCATACGAGGACAGTTCCTCGCGGAGCGAATTGGATATTGGCCAATAGGTCGTTCAGGGTGTCCGTGAAAAGTGGCGTTTCAATGGACTGCGTTTTGATCGCCCGAGTAGCCCGGTCCCGCAGATAATCCCGCTCCATCATTCATCCCCCGATTGAAATGTAGGGCAACTGTGTATGTCCCCGTGAATTGCGAATGGTGAAACGGGCTCGTCCTCCATGACTTCTTCCTTTTGGGAATTCCTCCCAATGCGCGACTCTTCCCACTGTGCGAGCGGGTCATGAGGAATCTGCGCAACGCGTTCGAGCAAGGCGCCAAGCTGCTCCGCTCGTTCGGGCGACGCGGCCTCATGCCTTTGTGCTAATTCAACGATTTCCCTGCTATAACCCGCTAAGCGCGCAGAGGACAAACCACTGAATTGATGGGCATATTGATGGCAAAAATCAGTCCATTTTCCTCCGAGTGAGACATAGATGTATGTGATATCCAGCGGATCGAATTTTACAATATAGGTGTGCCCATAAAACTCAGGTGAAATGGGTTTGTTCGGTAAGTAACGCTGCCCATGTATCCGGATTCCATTTTGCCGGTCTAGCTTTCGCATTCCACCTCGACTGACTAGCGGGAGCAGGTGAGGGCGGTCAGCATCGAGGTCAGTACTGACGCGATACGCGCGTGCCCCATGGGCGCGAGCCGATGCGGCTTGGTATCCGTCCGGAGACAACCCAGACGTCTTCGGGCTCGCAAATGATGTGTTGTAATAATCGAAAAAGAACTCCTCTGTGGCTAGCCAAAGCGATCCTAAGGTTCTATCCGCTAATTGATCAGGACGCCATCCGCGTTCCCAAGACTTGGGATCTTGGCGTAGCACATAATTACCGTTGAGATAAGCGAGCAGTGCGTGCTGAAACAAGCTGAATCCTCTTTCAATGCCGCTGCCATCTCTGGGGCTCATATACCGGCGGCAGAGTTTGTCTATTCTTTCGTGCGCAAGTAGTTTCTCTACTGCAATAGAATCATGCGGTTTCTCCCCATCGAGGCGGAGTGTCTCGGGGAATCTTTGGTATCTGCGGTAGCAATCCCATAATGTGGATTGGACAGTGAGTGTGGTTGGTCTCTGAAAGGACAAATAGACCCCACGAATCCCGCCATCGGCATCGTCCCGCATGTACGTGAGCCAAGGCGAATTGGCAATGGGCGTGCCCAAGAGGGTTTCAACCAGTCGGATCGGTAGGGGGGTATGGTCCAGTGTTGCTGATTGCCAGCTTCGCTGAGCGAGTCTTGAGATGGTGGATGTTGTGAGCTTCTCTGCAGGCTGCGCCTGATACGCTGCGTCTTTTCCGCGTGCGCTGTGGATAGCGCGCAATTCCGCCCGCGCCGCGCGTAGTCTTTTATGAAAGGTGGTCTTTGAGGGTGGCGCGAGTCCCAATTCACGGCAAGTGGCCCTGAGTTGTCCGTAGCGACCCGTGTAACGCGCTTGCTCGCAGGCTCCCTCTTGCACGGTCAGGGTTAGTAATTCCTCGACTTTCGGCGCAAGTTTGCAGCCACGATGGCCGCGGGCGTGATAGTGGGGGATCAGCCCGAGGAAGCCAGCCTGCGCGTCGCACTCGGCAGCCAAGTATCGTTGGTGCCAATTCTTCTCGCTACGTGAGAGCGTACTTCGAGCTTGGTTGCCGGCTAGCACTTCACGGATAGCCGCGAGTCGTGTCCATGCCTCCTTAAGAGCCGCTGATGAGCACCTGGATAGCTCAACGATCGCTTCCTGTGGTGGGGGGAATTTGGGCCTTTGTTCGATCTGTGCGGAGCCGGACCTCACGAGGTCCGCAAACTCTTTGCATCGGTAGACCGGTGTTGGCGCTGGCCCGGTGATGCGATCGCGATAGATGTCGACCCAGACCATCCCTTCATTGAGGGCATGGATGAGGTCATCGGCCGACCAGTCCTCGCTCTTTGCCAGCTCTTCGTAGGTTGAGACGCCAATGCGCTGGACATGGCAGACCAAAGCTTCGGTTGTCCGAGAAGCAACGGAGGCTCTGTGGCCGCCCTTGCCCAGAAAGATGAGATTTGACACCAGCGTGTGGTTCACGGCATCCGTCGTGAGCACTATGAACGGCAGGCCGTGCCTTGCAGTGGCTGCGTTTGCAGGACTATCGATGTAGCAGCCCTTCATGCTGGAAGGCTGGAAACGTGGGTTGCCTTTGATGTGTTCTGCGTGCGCCTTGTCTTCGGGTTTCGTCTCCACTATGGCAATCCGGCCGTCGTCCAGCTCGACGAAGGCGTCTGGACGGATGCTGGTCACAACGCGCTTGTTCTGCGCATTGATATAGTCAAGATCGATGGGCGGAAGTTGGCTCGAGAACTGGGCTACCCGCGAGTTGTGCTCGCACTCGAGTGCCAGCACGTATTCCAGACTTACGCTCTCTGCTTCGACGACTTCGCCGCGCTTCTCGCTGGAGTAGCGCATCGCGCTGTGGTGCGGTGAGCGTCTGACTCGGCGGGAGGGGCCGCTTCGGATGGCTTCGTCAATGTAGTTGCGACCGAGCTCATTCGGTACGCGGGCGAAGTGATCGACGTAGTCGATAAGGCATTGCGGGGTTACGGCGCAGTTCTCTGGCGTTGCGCCATCTGCAGCAGGCATGGGACTCCCTTCGCCGCTTGGCGGCGACTAGCTGGGTAGGGAGGAGGCTTGACGCAGGGTCGGTGCCGTGCTGTACTGAGCTTGCCAAAGCGGTATCAGCAATGATCACCGAGCCCGGGGCGGCCTCCGCTCCGGGTTTTTTGTGCGCGCGATCTATTTCAACTTTCTGCTCCTTGCGTCGTGCTCTTTGTATGTAGGGCGCGAACCCATGCGTGTACCTCGTGGCGAAGAGCGAATCGACCGCGGCGGCCTGGGGTCCTGAAAGTGTGGACAGGCAACGTGCCTCGGTTGTCTGCTTGCGTCATCGCGGCGGTCGACGGATACCCCAGCATTTTGGCTAGGTCGCTGCCGCCTACGATTCCCGCGGTATAGGCTGGCTCGATGTCGTGTGCTGCGGTTTCCCTGTTCCTATCCATACAGCTCTATATAGATTCGTCTAGCAATCAATGCCGTCGATGATGGAGCAGACGTCATGCTCTCCATAACCCCCCGGGTGTTTGCATCTTTGATTCTTGATGGGCTCGAGCGCCCTGTGATCGAGGACGAATGGGAGGCGATATTTAACGTCCTGATTCGCATGCAATTGGCGCAGGACAACCCCACGCCTGCGCAGCTTTGGAGGGCGGCCGATACCGTGGCGAGGCGCTTCCTAGGCGACGGCATCCCCAGAGACTCGTCTACCAGGGCAATCTCATGGGGGGAGCTCCGGGCGGTCTCGGAAGCGATGGCTCGGAAGGATCATCCGGGCATCGCGCGCGTTGATCCAACCGCGCTACCAGTGGTTCGGTTTCGATTCGGCTATGCATTTAGGCGACTTGTCCTAGCGTTCTACGATCGCTCGCGCAAGCCTCCATCCGTGTCCGACGGAGTGGTCGGTCATTGCCCCTATTGCTTTCGGTTGACGCCGCATGCTGGAGGGCTGATGCCTATGGGGTCGCTATGCAGCGTTCACTTGTCGAGGCGGACCGATGAAAATGGGAGCAGGCGCTCAAACCCGGATTACCATGCGGCCCGTCGCCTGAACTCAGCGTTCATCGCCCAATGGCAAGAAGTCCGGTTAGAGACCAGGTTTGCCTTCCTCGATCCCACGGTGCCGATGTCGGACTTCCCCGTCTGGCTGCGTCGCTACTATCGCGCTGCGTCCAAGCGCTATCCAACTGCGAAGAACCTACTTTTGCTTCTGCAGCAGTCGGATGATCCGGTCGCGCTACCAAGGGCGCTTCGGGATCAAGTCCATCAAGAGTTTGCCGAGGATCCGGAGATGGCAAGGAGCTATCTGAACAGGCTCGAAGCATGGGAGCGAGCGTTTGCTGAGCGTCACTCCGCGGGCAGACGCGGAGGCCGGCGCGTCGGCGCCGGCCGCAAACCAGGGGCCAAACGTGGCTCGGAATCTACCGCGTAAGTGGAAGTGAGGTCCCTTTCGTGTCCCGGTAGATCCGGTCGATGGACGTGAGCGCCGGTGCGAAGCTGCCCCATTGCGTCGAGGTAAATCTGACCCACGTAGGCGAAGCTGGCGGCCGGATTAGCCATCGGCAGTCGGGCTGTCAGCCAGTACTAACTTCTGCACGTTGTGAGTTGCTCCAGACCGCTGGTCAACGACGAGTTGGGCTATCTACCCTTCGGGCGGAGACGAGACCAACCTCTTCTTCCAGGTCGTGGTCCGGCGCTAGGAGCGCGGCGCCATAGTGCTCACTCACCAGCAATTTGCCCTTTTCCCAGTGGTTCACAACCCTGGACGACGTCAGCACAGCGACCGCCGCGCCGGGCGACCACCTACTGGATCCCAGCCACATCGCTCAGATCAGCGGCGAGAGCTGCCGCCTCAAAGACGAGCGCGAGGCCGGGCACGTCCAACGGTCTGTCGCCAAGACCATCGAATGACCGTCTTGCTGGGTCAGATTTACTTCGGTGCCCAACACCGAAAGTGGGTCAGTTTTCAGTCGGCGTTGACACATTACGCAGCCCAAGCACCTCCATGATGCGCTTTATGTCGTACTGCAGCATCGTGTTTGGCATCTTTCGTGGCGTTACCGAGGCTTTATTTCCGGTGCACAAAGGGTGAAGATGAGCTGGGTCCGGGCGCAATAACCGGAACGCCGACCACGTTTTTGCCGTCCCCTTTGACAGGGTGCGCACCATTGCAATGGCGCTCTCTACCGGCCGCGAGTGAGGGCACCCGTGACCTATGGAGGCTGTGAATGACTAATACGGGCAGCACCAAGCCGGGAGCTGGCAGGTCTCAAGGTCCAAGCGTCCCTGAAGAAGACGCTTTCGACCGTCTGTACCGGCACTTGAACAGTCCTCGTCAGCGACAGGCGCAGGAAGCCCTTCGTGACGTCACTGTTGAGGATCTTCGGCAGAATTACCAGCCTGGCGGGACTGAGACGGGGGGCAACTGATCCAAGAATGATCGTACGTCTTTCCTCCGAAAGTTCGGCGCCGGGCGCTACCGACTCTTGCAGGGGCAGCGGCTGAAGCCGCTCGTGGCCGCATTGCGTGACGACCCCAGCCATCGGCGCCAGCGAAGATCATTCCGACGCGGACGGCAAGCCGAGATAACGGGGCACCGAACGCAAATAACGTTCGTAAGCGGCGCCGTGGACATGCCCCAGAAACCGTTCCTCTGAGGGTATATAGGCGACGAACAACGCCAAGGCTACCGACGTGCCCGCGAGCGCGAAGGCGCTATCGCCGGCAATCGCCGCTCCCAGCATCGCAAGGCCCCAGCCCACGTTCTGTGGGTTGCGACTGAAACGATAGACGCCGCCGGTCACTAGGGTCTCCAACTCGCGCCCGGACATCCGGCTGAGCGACGCCATGCGCCCGATGCCGGCAGCAGCCAGCAGCACGCCTACCGCGAGCAGACTGCCGCCGGCAAGCCCACGCAACCAGACCGGAATGTCCAAAGGTGCTATCCCAAGCCACGCCGCGAGGAAGGCGAGCGCCGTGAGCCAGACGTAAAGCGCCCACACGACGATCACGGTTGGAAACGACAACGGCTGTAGTGCCAACTGCTCGCGCAACACGCGCTGAATCGCGTAGCCCCCAAGCAACGCGCCCGCTCCCAAAGCCAACAACCACAAGATCATTTTTCCACCTCCTATTCAGTCCAAAGTTTCAGGTATTGAGCTCCCGCATACATGTGAACATATGAACAACTATTTGTACAATAATGCGAAACCCTTAATCCTTAGAGGCGATTGGTGATGCCGCACCCCGTTGCTCGTCTGACATCGGATGCGCTGCAGGCGCAGTTGCAAACGCAACAGCCCCCACTGTTGTTGGATATACGCCGCCGAGCAGCCTTCGCTCACGTCCCGTTGCGCTTGCCAGGCGGCATACCGCTGCTTCTCGATGCTGAACCGATCCGTATTCCGGACGCAGAGCGGATGCGCCCAGTCGTCACCTACTGCCTGTGCAGCGGGGAGGCCTCCAGCCTGCGCGTAGCGCAATGGCTCGTGGAAGCGGGCTACGAATCGGTGGGCGTCCTCGCCGGAGGGCTGCCCGAGTGGCGACGCGCCGGCTACGAAACGCAGGCGGTCGATCTCTTGGCTGGTGCAGCGCTGGCGTGGCAGGACCTGTCCGGCCCAGGCAACCACGGCGGTCTGGACGCGCACAGCGCACTCGTCCCGCTGGTTGCGGAACAGACGCTTCTGGCGGGCGTCACGCTACCAGTGCGGCGCGAAATGGCCGTGTTGTTCATCGACATGGTGGACTCAACCCGGCTGATCATGAATACATCCGCGGAGCGCGCCTTGTCCCTGGTACAGACGTTCATGGCCGCCGTGACCGAGATAGCCCTGCACCATTGCGGCGACGTACACGACTTCGCGGGCGACGGCGCGCTGCTCTATTTCGCCGGCGCCGGCGAGGCGGTACCCGCGGCATTCGCGCTGCGAGAGCGCCTGGCCCTTGCTCGGCTCGACGAACCCGAGCTCCCCGAGGCGCGCATCTCAGTCGCTTCCGGGCCGCTATTGATCGGCCGCATCGGAGGCGCGCATCGACAAGGCCTGTCCTTCCTCGGCCCCTGCGTCAATATCGCGGCGCGCAGCCAGACCCAAGCACCGCCGGGAGGAATCGTCATCACGGACGACGTCTACCGGGAAACCGAAAGCACCGATCCGGATCTCGCCGGCTGCTTCAAGCCACTGCCAACGACACGGCCCCCGAAAGGGATCGAAACGCAAATGCCGGCGCTGTACCTGGCATAAGTCAGGATCCGCCTTGGCCTACGCGCTCCGCATGCCGCCACGCCGATTATCGTCGCGTCACCGCTGCCTCGCCACGCGCACCATCCGAAATGCGCACCGCCTCGCCCAGGTTGGAGACGAAAATCTTGCCGTCACCGGCATGTCCGTCGCCGGTACGCGCATGGCGAAGGATCGTATCCACCACTGGCTCGGCAAGCGCATCCGGAACATCCAGCTCAAGCTTGGCCATCTCTGCCTTGGCGAGACCGCCGTCATCGGCCGCGTGGCCGTATTCCCGCAGATGCACGACGGCGATCCCGGGCAACCCCGGGATCGCCGCGAGGGCATCCATTACGGCATCACGCATGTTCTCGCGCACATATGCCTTGATTTCCTTCATGACCGTCTCCTTTGTCAGAGCTGCACTTCGCGCCGGGGCTCAGCGAACCAGCGGTAGACCGCCGGCAGCACCAGCAGCGTGAGCAGTGTTGAAGTGATAAGCCCTCCGACCACGACCGCCGCCAGCGGTCGCTGGACATTGGCGCCGATGCCGTCGGCCAGCAGCAGCGGCACGAGACCGAAGATCGAGGTCACGGCCGTCATCAGCACCGGTCGCAGCCTGTGCTCGGCGCCGGTGCGCACGGCCTCGGTGATGTCCATGCCCTGTCCGCGCAGCTGATTGATGTAGGAGACGAGCACCACGCCGTTGAGCACCGCCACGCCGAAAACGGCGATGAAGCCGACGGCGGCCGGCACCGAGACATAGAGCCCCGTCAGCCACAGCGTCACGATGCCGCCGGTGACCGCGAAGGGCACATTAAGGAAGATCAGCGCCGCGTAGCGCAGCGACGAGAAGGCCGAATACAGCAGCAGGAAGATCAACCCCAGTGTGACGGGCACGACGAGATAGAGTCGTTGCATCGCCCGCTCCTGATTCTCGAACTGGCCGCCGAATTCGACGAAGTAGCCCGGCGGCATGTCGATCTCCGCCTCGATACGCTGGCGCAGATCCTCGACCACGCTGCCCATGTCGCGGCCGCGGACATTCATCTGCACGTAGATGCGCCGGCTGGCGTTGGAGCGGGAGATCTTCTTCGGCCCGGTGTAGAGCGACACATCGGCGACCCGGCTCAGCGGCATGAGCGCGCCGTCCGGCGTTCGCAACTGCAGACGCCGTATCTCGTCGAGGCCCTTGCGTTGACTCTCCTGCAGGCGCAGGAAGATATCGAAGCGCCGTACGCCGTCGAAGACCTGCCCCACAGCATCGCCGCCCACGCCGACCGAGAGCGTACTCAGCACCTCGTCGACGCTGATGCCGTAGCGCGCCAGCGCATCGCGATCCGGCTTGACCACGATCTGGCGCTTGCCGGACTGCTGCTGCATCCGTACGTCGGTAGCGCCGGGCACCTCCCGAGCCAGTGCCTCGACCTTGCGACCGACGGAAGCCAGCTCGTCCAGATCCTCGCCGAAGATGCTGGCCACGAGTTGCGCCTGCACGCCGGAGAGCAGCTCATCGGTACGCAGCTGAATGGGCTGCGAGAAGTTGTTGGCGAGCCCCGGGATGCGTTCCGAGACGCGCTCGGCCATGGCCGACTGCAATTGCTCGTAGTTGCGGCCGCTTTTCCATGCGCCCAGTGGCTTGAGCGTAATCACCGTGGCCACGACATTGACTGGCTCGGGATCGCCGCCCACCTCGGCACGCCCGACGCGCGAGTAGGTGCCGGTGACTTCCGGAAACTCGCGCAGCACCGACTGGATGCGCTTGCCGTACTGTATGGCCGAATCGAGGCTCGCGCCCGGCGGCAGGGTCGAGCGCACCTGGAAGGTGCCTTCGCGCAGCGTCGGTACGAACTCCGAGCCCAGCAGCGGGAACAGCAGCAGGCTGCCCGCGAAGAGCAATACCGCCCCGCCAAGCACAGCCGCCGGCCAACGCATCGCGCCATCCCGCAACGGTCGATAGCCGGCCTTCAGCCAGTGCACCAGCCCCGGTTCGGCCTGGGCGGCGCCCTTGCGGAACAGCAGTGTGACCATCACCGGGACCAGCGTCAGCGCCAGGAGCAAGGCGCCCAGCAGCCCGAAACTGATGGTGTAGGCCATGGGCGTGAACAGCTTGCCCTCGACGCCCTGCAGGGTGAACAGCGGCAGGAAGACAATGATGATGATGCCGGTGGCGAAAACGATCGGCCTCGCGACCTCCCGCCCGGCTTCGCCGACGATGCGCAGCAACGGAACGTCCTTGCCCCCCTGTCGCGCCTCCAGATTGCGCAGCACGTTCTCCAGCATGACGACCGAGCCGTCCACCATCATGCCGATGGCAATCGCCAGCCCGCCCAGGCTCATCAGGTTCGCGGAAAGCCCCACGAAGTACATGGCGATGAAGGCCGCCAGCACGGACAGCGGCACGCTGGCCACGACGATCAGGGTAGAGCGGAAGTTGCCGAGAAAGAGGTAGAGGAAGAACAGCACCAGCACCGCCCCCAGTAGCAGCGCCGACTGCACCGTGCCGATTGCCTTGCTGGTGAGCTCGGCCTGCGAGTAGAAGGGCTTGATGCGCAGCCCGTCCGGCAGGGACTGGTTGATGTCGGCGATCTTCTTCTCGACGTCGACCAGCACCTGCTGGGTATTGGTGCCGATCAGCTTGAAGACATAGCCGCCGGCCGACTCCTCGCCATTGGCGATCTGCGCACCGCGGCGGATGGCTGCGCCATGGGCGACCTCTGCCACATCGCCGACCGTGACGGGGTTGCCACCCTGCTCGGCGACGATGATGTCGCGGATGTCGTCGAGCCCGGCCTCGCCGGAATCCACCCAGCCGTAACCCCGAATGATGTATTCCTCGCCGCCGCGATTGATGAAGGAGGCGCCCACATTGCGGTTGTTGGCGGCGAGCGCGCGGCGGACATCGGCGACGGTCAGGTCACGCGCCAGCAGCGCGTTCTGATCGAGCCGGACCTGGTACTGCTTCTCGAAACCGCCGATGGAGAGCACGCCGGTCACACCGGGCACGGTGCGCAGCT
Organism: Algiphilus aromaticivorans DG1253; assembly: GCF_000733765.1. Taxonomy (NCBI): domain Bacteria; kingdom Pseudomonadati; phylum Pseudomonadota; class Gammaproteobacteria; order Nevskiales; family Algiphilaceae; genus Algiphilus; species Algiphilus aromaticivorans. The sequence goes on from NZ_JPOG01000001.1 coordinate 94,515, forward strand.
GCGGCTTGACGATCCAGTCCTGGAAGGTGCGCTTCTCCATCAGCGAGAAGCCCTCGCCTTCCATCGTGTACATCAGGATGCGGCCAAGCCCGGTGGTGATCGGGCCGAGTTGCGGCTCGCCCAAGCCCGGCGGAATCTCTCGCCGGGCCTCCGCCAGTCGTTCGTTGACCAGACGCCGGGCGAAATAGATGTCGGTGCCGTCCTCGAAGTAGACGTCGACGCGCGACAGCCCGAAGATCGATGTCGACTGCACCTTCGCCAGATTCGGCAGTCCGTACATGCTGATCTCGATGGGATAGGAGATCAGCGTCTCCACATCCTCGGGGGACAGCCCCTCGCTGGACGTGAATATCTGCACCATCGTCGGCGTGGCATCCGGGAAGGCATCCACCGCCAGCCGCTGGAAGGAGAAGTAGCCGCCGATCGCCAGCCCGATGACCGCGACGACGACCAGCACCCGATTCTCGAGCGCAAGTCGCAGGATTGCGTTGATCATGATGTCCGCCTCGCGCTAGTGGCTGTGCGCGGCACTGCGGCCACTGGCAGTGAGCGCGGATTTGAGGTCGAAGGCGCCAATCGTGACGACGCGATCGCCGGGGGACAGTCCCTCGCGAATCTCGATGCGACCGTTGCCTTCGGCGCCGGTGACGACCGGGGCGGCGCGAAACGCACCTTCCTCATCCCCGGGCACGAAGACGAACTGCTCACCGTCGATCGTCTGCACGGCATCCACGGGTACCAGTGCATAACGCGCGCTGTCGCCGGTGGCGATGCGGGCGGTGCCGAACATGCCAGCGCGCAATGCACCGTCCGGATTGGTCACCTCGGCGCGCACTCGCACCGTGCGCGCAGCCTCGTCCAGCTCCCGCGACACCCAGTCCGTGACGCCCTCGAAGGGGCGTCCCGGCAGGGCGCGCAGCGACAGCGTCACGGGCTGGCCCGGTGCCAGACGAGGCAAGTCCTGCTCGTCGGCCTCGATCATCACCCACATGCGCTCGGTATTGACGATGTGGATGGGGGTGTCCTGCGCGGACAGGGTCTGCCCCGGGACCAGATCGCGCTGCTGAATCGTGCCGGCGATGGGAGCAGTCAGTGGGTAACGCGACAGCGGCGCGTCACCGCCGGCGGCAATGCCCGCGATAGCGGCCTCGCTGAGGCCGTAGAGGCGCAGCTCGGCGCGCGCGGCGTCGCGCTCGGCCTGCGCCTGCAGGTAGGTCGCACGCGAGCTCAGCAGCTTCTCCTGACTGATGATCTGCTGCTCGGCCAGCTTCTCGTGCCGCTGATAGTTCGCGCGCTCGGCCGAGAGCTTCGCGCGGGCAGTCAGATACGCCGCCTTGGCGCGTCCCAGGGCGACACTGTCCAGAATGGCAACTGTCTCGCCGGCGCTGACGCTTTCACCGAGATCCCGGGTCACCTTCAGCACCTTGGCCTCCAGCCGCGGCCCGACGCGGGCAATGCGATCCGCGTCGAAAGCCACTGTCGCTGGCGCCTGCACACTGTCGGTCGCCGTGCCGGCCTCGGCTGGCGCAATGCTCAGCGACAACTGATTACGCTGGGCCGGCTCCAGATGTATTGCGCGCTCTTCCTGGGTGTGACTCGCACGGCCTTGCTCTCCACCTTCGTCATGTCCGGCTTCGCCGTGGCCTTCCGTTGCCTCTTCGCCATGCTCGGCCTCGCCGTGTCCGGACGCCTGCGGGCGCCCCGCCTCGCTGCCTCCGGCTTCGTGTCCGCCACTCTGGTGCTTATCCTCTGCGCCGTGCGCCTTGTCTTCGTGGCCGGCATGCGTATTGTTTCCGGCAGGGGCGCTCTCGGCGCTATCGGTACTGCCACCGCAGGCAGCGGTAGCCATCAATGCGCCGGCCACCAGCAGCAGCGCGGCGTTATGTCGTGTACGCATTCGGTATTCCTCTATTCGTTGGCTGGCGCGTTACCGAGGGCGATCAGGCCCCCGGTTGCGCGCTCCAGTTCGGTGCCGGTGGCAACCAGCTCGCGCAGGGCGTCGAGATGGTCGCGCCGCGTATTGATCAGGGTGTCCTGCGCTGTGGTCAGCGCCGGCGCGCCCAGCTCTCCGGCCTGGAAGGCGCGCTGAGTCAAGGCGAAGTTCTCGCGCGCAGCGGCCACCACCTCTTCGCTCATGGCCTGCACCCGCTGTCTCGCGGCCTGCATACCACTGAGCGCGGACAACACTTGCAGCCGGACCTCGCGCTCCAGGGTTTCGCGGTCGAGGCGCGCCGCATCCAGGCCGGCGACGGCTTGCTGGCGCTCCCCGCCGTAGCGGTGAAGCACCGGAAGTGGCAGGGAGACGCCGCCACCGGCAATGCGCGCCCCTTCCTCTTCTTGGTAGAAGCCGAAGACCGTGAGATTGGGGATGACCTGGCGGCGAGCGAGCTGAAGCTCCTCGCGCGCCGCCGCCACGCGCGATGCGGCAGCCGCGAGGTCGTCGCGCTGGGCGACCGCGCGCTCGATCAGGACCTGCTTGTCCGGCATTTCGGGCGCCGTGGGCCTCAGCCGGCCTTCGAGCTGCAGCGGTGCATCCGGTGCCAGCGCCAGCAGCTCGCGCAGCCGGATACGGGCCTGCGCCCGTTCCGACTGCGCGCGCGCAAGCAGCGCCCTGGCGCGCCCCGCACCAATGCGGGCGACATTGGCCTCCATGCGCGTGCCCTGACCCGCATCGAGACGGCGCTGCGCGTAGTCGGCAAGGTCGCGGTTGACGGCCACCACCTCCCGCGCGGTGGCCACGGCGCGCTCCGCCACGAGCGCATCGAGAAAGGCGGCGCGCACGCGCGAACGCATGGCAACCTGCAGAAATCGCAAGTCGGCTTCATCGGCGCTCAGTCGCGCCTGCGCGGCGCGCTGGCGCAGCCCGCTCTGCCCGGCGATCCAGAATTCCTGGCTCAGGCGGATGCCGATATCGGTACTGGCCGATCCGTCCGGTGGATCGCGATCGGCAGCTTCGAGCCCGAGTTGGGGATTGGCGGGCACCGCCCGCTCGGCGTGGACCAGCGCACCCTCGCGCTGGCGCAGCCCGATGCGCGCGGCAATCAGTGTGGGGTTGTTGCGCTCGGCCCAGTCCAGGGCCTGGTTCAAATCAAGCGGTGACGGCGGCTGTGCCGCAGCCGCCCAGCAGGGCGCGCCGGCCAGCAACAGGCCGGCAAGGCGCATCAATCGGAATGCCATCGTGTGTCCTCATCGCGAAAAGCGGTCGCGCCGCGCTTGGCGCGACGCGTTACGGGCGAATAAGGCTCAGGCGATGGGCGGTGTGAAGGGCGGTTCGAGCGCCGGCGGCCGTATCCCGGCGGGGACTGTTGCGTGATAGTCCCCGGCGGGCACGGAAACGAAGAGCGGGATATTGCTCGTCAGTGCCACTAGATGGGCCGAGGCGTGACAGCAATGATCACAGCCCGAGACGAGTTTCCCGCCCTCTGCGTGCGCGTGCGTCTCGGCAACCGTGCTGTCGTGATCAACCGGCAGATCAAGATGCGCAGACCACGCCACCCCGCTCAGCAATACGCTGAGCGCGACGAGCATCGCCATGGTGGGCAGAAAAGAATTGCGCACCTCTACACTATAGCAGCGCTTCCGCCAGCCCTGCTCGTTAGCTGCGACACGCGTTACTCCCCAGCCATCGACGGGCCGGGGCGCGGACGCGTCTCAGTCGTGTACCGGCGCGAAGGACTGCATATAGGAATTGTTTTCGTGGTGCTCTATGCGGATCTAGCCGCAAGCGCTGAGCCTTCAGCAAAAATTTCTGGCCTTCTCGGTAAACCGATTGTGGGACATGCGCCAGGTACAGCGATTGCGCGCTATTTCGACGGCCTTATCGTTTACTGCACAGACTTGGTCGCTGAAAGCGGATGTGGTGGGCCTGCCAGGATTCGAACCAGGAACCAAAGGATTATGAGTCCTCTGCTCTAACCGTTGAGCTACAGGCCCGCGAGTTACAGGCGGCATTCTGCCACCTTCGCCGCAGCCACAGAGCCCGGTCGTCTTGGCCCCGCTGGGTGTCCTGCCCGCAGCGTTCGGGTGCGGGCGCGAGCAATGCTCGCGCTTCTCTGGCTTGTGCACTTGCGCTACAGGCCCCGGAATGCTCGTTGCCCGCATGCTGCTACCTTCGCCGCGGCCGCTAAGCTCGGCCGTCCTGGCCTCGTCGCAGACGCGCCGGTCGGATCCCCGCTTCGCGGGGCCCCTCCTCCTCGGCGCACTGCTCCAAGTGGCCCGGCCCGCGCCGTCCTGGCGCGGGCGCTCGCCGGGCGCGAGCAATGCTCGCGCTTCTCCGGCTCGCCCTTTACAATCGCGCGCCCTGTCTCCCTAAGCACCCGAGCATCCTCATGGCCTCCGTTGCCCAAGAGGTCGCCCGCCGCCGGACCTTCGCGATCATCTCGCATCCGGATGCCGGCAAGACCACCCTGACTGAGAAACTGCTGCTCTTCGGCGGCGCTATTCAGATGGCGGGCACCGTCAAGGGGCGGAAGTCGACGCGGCACGCGACCTCGGACTGGATGCAGCTGGAACAGCAGCGCGGCATCTCCGTGACGACTTCGGTGATGCAGTTCCCCTACGGCGACAAGATCATGAATCTTCTCGACACGCCGGGGCACGAGGACTTCTCCGAGGACACCTACCGCACGCTGACGGCGGTGGACTCGGCGCTGATGGTCATCGACGCGGCCAAGGGCGTGGAGCCGCGCACGATCAAGCTGATGGAGGTCTGCCGGCTGCGCGACACGCCCATCATCACCTTCGTCAACAAGCTGGACCGCGAAGGACGCCCGCCGCTGGAGCTGCTCGACGAGATCGAGAAGGTGCTCGGGCTGGCATGCGCGCCCATCACCTGGCCGGTGGGCATGGGACACGAGTTCAAGGGCGTCTACCATCTGCTCGAGGACTGCTTCTATCTCTATACCGGCGCCAAGGACCGCATATCGGACATCGAGAAGGTCGAGGGCCTGCACGCGCCAGGCATCGCCGAGCGCCTGGGGCGGCCCTATCAGCAGCTGCTGGAGGAGATCGAGCTGCTGCAGATGGCGGGCACCGAGTTCAACCTGGAGGACTACCGCGCGGCCAAGCTGACGCCGGTCTTCTTCGGCAGCGCCATCAACAGCTTCGGCGTCTCGGAATTGCTGGACGGCTTCGCCGAATGGGCGCCGCCGCCGCAGCCGCGCGAGGCCGAGCCGGCACCGGTGCCAGCGGACGCGGACTACTTCTCCGGCTTCGTCTTCAAGATCCAGGCCAACATGGATCCGAAGCACCGCGACCGCGTCGCCTTCATGCGTGTGTGCTCGGGTGTCTACGAGCGCGGCATGACGCTCCACAGCGTACGTATCGGCGCGCCGGTGCGCGTGTCCAGCGCGCTGATCTTCATGGCGGCGGAGCGCGACCACGTCGAGCGCGCCTACCCGGGCGACATCATCGGCCTGCACAACCACGGCACCATCGCCATCGGCGATTCCTTCTCCAGCGGCGATCCGGTGACCTTCACCGGCATCCCGGTGTTCGCGCCGGATCTGTTCCGTCGGGTGGTGCTGCGCGACCCGCTCAAGGCCAAGCAGCTCAACAAGGGCCTCGACCAGCTCTGCGAGGAGGGTGCGACGCAGGTCTACCGGCCGATTACGAATAACGACATCGTGCTGGGTGCTGTCGGTGTGCTGCAGTTCGACGTCGCCCAGCAGCGCCTGCGCGACGAGTACGGCGTCGAATGCAGCTTCGAGCCGGTAACCGTGCACACCGCGCGTTGGGTACAAGCACCGGATCAGAAGAGCCTCGACAAGTTCAAGGACGCCAACCAGCAGCGCCTGGCGCTGGACCACGGCGGCTACCTGGTCTATCTGGCCTCCAGCCGCGTGAACCTGCAGATGGCCGAGGAGCGTTATCCCGAGATCACTTTCTCGGATACGCGCGAGCAGCGCTTCGACGCGGGGTGATCCTGCGGCTGCGCCGCGCCGGTCGCTCAGCGGCTTTGCGCCTCGATGGCCTCGCGGCGTTGCTGTGCGGATTCCTCGACGCTGCGGTTCATGTCATCGGCGAAGCGGTCCAGATCGCCCGGAGCGTTGGGCGCCTGCACGGCGTTGCTCTCCCCGCCATCGGCCTGCGGCGCGGGTGACGGGCCGATCTGACGCGCTACCAGCAAGCCGATGATGAGGACGCTCGCCAGGAGCAGGATCAGGCGCATTGACAATCTCCTTCCGGGTCATCGGTAATCACTGTAGCCAATCCCCGCGTGCAGGTAATGCTGCCCGGCCGGGGTTGATACCGCATCGCGCCGTCGCTAGACGCGCAGTCGTCGCCAGCCCCCGCCTTGCCAGGCCGCCACGAAGATCGCGGTCTGCGCGCCGCGCCAGACCACCATGGCCAGCCAGACGGCAGTGAGCCCGAGCCCCAGATAAGGGCCGAGTACCCAGGCGATCGGCAGAAAGAACGCCCATTGCAGGGACACGGCGACGATCATCACCAGCCGGGCCGCGCCGGCGCCGAGCAGCGCGTGCATCAGAATCAGGCCAAGGGCGTCGACGACGATGCCGAGGCCGAAGATGCGCAGCGGCGTGACGCCCAGCGCCACCAGATGCTCCTCGCGCAGGAAGAGGCCGAGCACGGGCTCGGTGGCCAGCAGTGCCACCGCGGCCAGCAGCACGAAGATGGGCAGCGACTCGCGAAAGACATCCCAGGGCCAGCGTGCGGCTTCGAGGTGGGCGCCGCGGCCGATGGCCTGGCCGGCCAGCGAGGCGGCGGCGATGCCGAAGCCCAGACCCGGCAGGATGGCCACCAGCGAGAAGGTCACCAGCACGTGCGCTACGGCCAGCTCCTGGGTCCCGATCTGGCCGACGATCCAGAACAGCGCCGTGAAGCCCATGGCGAAGAGCAGCTGCTGGGTGGCATTGGGCAGGCCCAGGCGCAGCAGGCGGGCGATGTCGCTGCGCGCGGGCAGGCGTCGCAGCAGGCCGTCGCCGGCGGCGAGGCGCAGGCCGAGCGCGATGTGGATAAGGGTGGCAATCACCAGGCTGGCGGCCGTGCCGATGGCTGCGCCGGCCACCCCCATCTCCGGCAGGCCGAGGTAGCCGAAGATCAGCGGATAGCTGATGGCGACGTTGAGCACGTGGACGGCGACGATGGTGCCGAAGTAGTAGCGCGGCCGGTCGACGGCGCTCCAGTAGCCCCGGAACGCGAAGTTCATGCCGACGAAGGCCACCGCGGTCAGGCGGATCATCAGATAGACGCCGCCGGCTTCCTGCACGGCCGGATCGCTGTTGAGCAGCGCCATCAACGCCGGCGTCGCTGCGATCAGCAGCAGGCTCACCGGCAGGCCCACGGCCACGGCCAGCAGCAGGCCGCCGTTGAGCGCGGCGGCGGCCTCGTCGGGCCGGCCGGCGCCAAAGCGCTGTGCGGCGATGCTCTGCACCGAGGGCGCCATGCCGGAGATGAAGGCCACGGCGACGAAGACGATGAAGCTGGCCAGGCCGACGCCGGCCAGCGCCGATGCCCCGAGGGCGCCGATCATCCAGGCGTCGACGAGATTCAGGACATTCTGCGAAGCCATGCCACCGATGATGGGCAGCGCCTGCGCGTGAATGCGGCGCCGCCGCTCGCGGGGCGTCATGCCCGGCATGGCCTCGGTCACGGGCTCAGTCGTCGTCGCGCTCGCCGGACTGTTCGACGATCTGCGCGAAGGTCGCGGCCAGTCGCAGCGGCTTGTCGGAGGCCTTGCCGCGGCGCCCGGCCATCAGGTGCCGCTCGTCGATCTGCAGCGTGGTGATCTGCGCCATGCCTCGCGGCGTCGGTCCTGCCCAACTCTGCACGGGCGGGCCGTCGCGGTCGGGCATGACGCCGATGCGCGCAAGTCCACGTGGCAGCATGTCGTCGGCGTTGCTATCCAGCGGCGCGGTGCTGCCGTGCAGGTCCATCCAGCTTTCGACGCGTTGCCCGGCCAACGGCGCCAGCATGCGGCGGGCCACGGCCGTGTCCAGGGCGGTGTCGAGCACGCGTCCCACGAGCCGTCCAGCGCGGTTGCTCAGCTGCTGCAGCGCGCGGCCGCGCGTGCCGGGTTCGGCCGGGGCGCTCAGGCGGGCGCGCGCAGGCGCCCTGGTCATCGGTAGCAGGCGCGAGAAGTCGGCGCGCAGATGGCTGCGCAGCCGCAGGTGCTCGCCGTCGGCATCCTCGCGCGTCGTGATGGCACAGTCGAAGGCCAGCCAATCACCCTCCTGGTCGTCGCGTGCTGGAAGCCTTAGCCTGAAGTGCGCGTCCTCGTCGCTGCCCTGAAGACGGCGCAACGGGGGGCGTACGGTATTCCGTAGACGACGGAGTAGGGACATGCAGATCAGTCGACAGGTGGTCGATGAGTGAGCAGGCAGTGTATCGCTTCCGCGTACGTGGTCGCGTGCAGGGCGTGGCCTTCCGCGCGCACACGCAGGCCCGGGCGCAGGACATCGGTGTGCGCGGCTGGGTGGCGAATGCCGCCGACGGCAGCGTCGTCGGCGAGGCCGCCGGCGCGCCCGAGGCGCTGGAGGCGTTCCGTGCCGCGCTGAACAGTGGTCCGCGAGCCGCGCGCGTGGACCAGCTGGATTGGCAGTCTGTCGAGGCTGCGCCGGTGCAGGCGGGCTTCGTTATTGCCCCGGACGTGGCTGGATGAAGGCCCGGGTGGCGCGGCGCACCATCTTGAAGAAGAGCTCCGGTGAGGCGCGCTTGAGCGCCCAGCGCGGCAGGTCCGGCCGCATCACGACGAGGAACTGACCGCGCTCCGCGGCGCGGTACATGGCCGCTGCCACGTCATCGGCTGTGAAACTGGAGCGCGCCATCAGCTTCTCGGTGATCTTTTCCATGGCCTGCGGCTTCTCCGGTGCGGCTTCGCCGGCGACTGTGCGGCTGGTGGCGAGCAGATTGGTCTTGAAGAAGCTGGGGCAGGCAACGACGACGTGGATGTTGTCGTCGGCCAGCTCGGCGCGCAGCGTTTCGGAAAGCGAGATGACGCCGGCCTTGGCGACGTTGTAGCTGGCCATGCCCGGCGGGTTGGCGATGCCGGCGAAGCTAGCGACATTGGTGATGTGCCCGCCGCCGGCCTCGCGCAGCCAGGGGATGGCGGCGCGCGCGCCGCGCACGACGCCGAGCAGGTCGATATCCAGCACCGTCTGCCACTGCGACATGGGGGCATCCGCCACCGTGCCGGAGGATGCGATGCCGGCGTTGTTGACCCAGGCGTCGAGGCGTCCGAAGCGCTCCGCGGCAGCTGCGGCTGCGGCCTCGACGGCCTGCGCATCGCGCACGTCCACGGCTTCAGCGATGGCGTCGCCGCCCTCGGCCATGACGGCCTGCGCGGTTGCTTCGGCAGCGGCGCGGTCGATATCCAGGGCTGCTACGGACCAGCCTTGATGGGCGTAGTGCAGGGCGAGCGCTCGCCCGAGACCGCTGCCGGCGCCGGTGACGACGACGGCCTTCTGCTTGCTCATGCCTTTCCCCCGAAATGCGTGACGCGAGTGTAGCGGTTGCTCCCTGATCCGGGGCGCGCGCTCAGGTACGGATGGTCTCGTCGCCGATGAAGGCGAAGCGGAACTCCTTGGGCTCGCTGCGCGCTTCCTGCGCCTTGACCATGCGCTCCATGCGCGAGGGCATCTTCATCAGGCGCTCCTGCGCCTTGGCACCTTCGGCCGACAGGCCGGTCATGGCGCCGATCTGCCAGTAGTCGAGTAGCTCGATAACGATCTCCCGATACTGCCGCGTGCCGAAGATGTTCTGCCGCGCCACGACCTCGCTCATCGCCTCGAAGTCACCGATGGCGTGGCCGGGCATGGCAAAGCCCACCGTGACCTTGAGTAGCGAGACCAGCGCGCGGTTCGGATCCTCGGCGAGCAGGGTCGCGAATATGCTGCGGTAGAACTGATAGTGGCGCGACTCGTCGCCGGCGAGATGCGCGAGCACGCGCTGCAGCTGCGGTTCGTAATCGCGCGCCAGCCGGCCGGTGTTGGCGTGCGCGTACTGCGTGGCCTTCTCCTGCAGGCTGGTGTAGGCCAGCAGGCGGTAGGGGTCCTGCTCCCAGTCCGGGTCGAAGCCGGCGGCGATGTAGCCGTACTGCTCCTGCTCGAAGACCCGCATGTGGAAGAGACGGGCGTCGCGGACGTAGTCGCGCAACACGCAGCCGTGGCGGTCCTCCTCGGCGGTCCACATATTGTTCCAGTCGCGCCAGGCCGAGCCTTCCGGGAAGTGCGTCGCGATGAGGCGGTGGAAGTGCGGCAGGCCCTCCTCGGTGAGCAGATTCAGTGCTACTGCCACCCGCACGGCCGCCGGCAGGCCACGGGCGCGCTCGCGCAGTTCGCGCAGCTCGGCGTCGCGCTCCTCGCCGAGGGCGATGTCGGCCGAACCGAGGTCGTCCGGCATCCAGAGATTGCGGCGCTCAATGTGCGTGGCCATTTCCTGTCGCACCACGTCTTCGATGGAGCGGATGAGCTCCAGACGGTGGGCTAGATCCTGCGGCAGTTTGGGATTGCCGGTCATGGCGCGTCTTCCTCGCAGTGGCGTGTCGGCAGCGGGCCGGTTCGATCGGGCGCGTGACACCCTTCCAGCTTCTGACCGATTGTAACCGGCCTGTCCCCACGACCGACAGTAAGCGACGGAGCCGCTATCCGTTGCCCCGGTTGATGAGCGTCAGGAACTCGCTGCGCGTGCGTGGGTCATCGCGGAAGCGGCCGTGCATCCAGGATGTGGTCATCGAAGAGTTCTGCTTTTCGACACCGCGCATCATGGCGCAGAGATGCTTCGCCTCGATGACAACGCCGACGCCGCGGGCGTCGGTGACCTGCTGGATGGTTTCACCGATTTGCTGGGTGAGGTTCTCCTGAATCTGCAGCCGGCGCGCGAACATGTCCACGATGCGCGGGATCTTCGACAGGCCGATGACCTTGCCGCTGGGCAGATAGGCGACGTGGGCGCGGCCGATGAAGGGCAGGAGATGATGCTCGCAGAGCGAATAGAGCTCGATATCGCGGACGATGACGATCTCGTTGTTGGTCGACTCGAAGACGGCGCCGTTGACGATGTCGTCGATCTGCTGCTGGTAGCCACGGGTGAGGAATGCCATGGCACGCGCGGCGCGGCCCGGGGTATCGCGCAGCCCGTCGCGCTCGCTGTCTTCGCCTACGGCCTCGATAATGGCCCGGTAGTGCGCTTCCATTGCATCCTTCATGGTTTGGGTTCCCGGAATCGGCGCGCATTATTTCACAGCGCCTGTTGCTGCCTTCACACCCACTCGACCAGACTATGACAACCACTACGCGCGACGTGCCCATCGAGCAGATTCGCCCCGGCGCCAACCAGGCCCGGCGGCGCTTCGACGAGGCAGCGCTCGACGAGCTAGCCGAGTCGCTGCGCGCCTCCGGGGTCATTCAGCCGGTGGTGCTGCGTAGCATCGACGATGGCTACGAGCTGCTCGCTGGCGAGCGGCGTTGGCGGGCGGCCCAGCGCGCCGGCATGAAGCGGATTCCGGCCATCGTGCGCAACGATCTCGACCCGGTTTCCGCGCAGGTGCTGGGTCTTGTGGAGAATCTGCAACGCGAGTCCTTGTCGCCGATGGAAACGGCACAGGGGCTGCGCCGGCTGGCCGATCTGCTGGAGCTGACGCACGAGGCAATTGGCCACCGCATCGGCAAGTCGCGCGTCTATGTCAGCAATTTTCTGCGTCTGCTCAAGCTCTGCGACGAGGTTTCAGCCATGGTCGATGCCGGCGAGCTGAGCATGGGCCATGCCCGTGCTCTTGCCGGTGTGGCCCCCGAGCAGCAGAAGCGGATGGCTGACGAATGCCTGCGCCGGAGCTGGACGGTCAGGCAGCTGGAGAAAGCGTTGGCGCGTGCGGCGGCCCCGAAACCGGCCGATGGCCGTCGTGAGCCGGAATGGGAACGGCTGGAACGCGCGCTCGGCGAGCATCTGGCCTGCCCGGTGACGCTGCAGGCCGACGGCAGCGGGCGGGGAGAGCTGCGTCTGCGCTTCTTCTCCCTCGACGAACTCGACGGCCTGCTCGAGCAGCTCGGTTATCGCGAATAATCCTTTTGCGCACAGATGCTGTCCAGCACCCTGCGCAGAAGCTGTGGATAAGCCTCGGCGCCGCTGTACTGGCGGGCGTGTGCCGTGAGAGGCCATTTTCTAACCAGGCGCGTAGCCGCGGGCCGTAGCTTTTGCACACAGGGTGCGAACAAGGCTGGGAGCGAGTTGTGGAAAACCCCGCCAAGCCGGGCGTGGCAGGCGTCTACCGGAATCTGGCCAGTTCCTGTCCAGCCTGCACTTATCGCTCGAAGTGATAGCGATGCACCTTCTTATTCGTTCCTTGTGGGAAGCGGCGCGCCGTCCTGATAGCCTGCGCGTCTTATTCGGCGGAAGGTAGGCGGCAAGAATGGGTTGGGAGGCGTGGTTGGCCGTTGCGGTCATCCTCGGCGTGCTGTTGCTGCTCGCAACCGAGCGGCTGCGGCCCGAGATCGCGGTGTTGGGGGGCATGGTGGTGTTGCTGGCCTTCGGCGTGCTCGTGCCGGAGCAAGCGCTCTCAGGCTTCTCCAACGCCGGCATGATCACCGTGGCGGCGATGTACGTCGTCGCCGCCGGCCTGCGCGAGACCGGCGCCATCGATCTGGCCTCGCGCGGCTGGCTGGGTAACGGCGGTGGCCTGCGCTGGACGCAGCTCAAGATCATGCTGCCCACCGCCGGGTTGTCCGCTTTCATCAACAACACCCCGGTGGTGGCCACATTCCTGCCCGTGGTCGCCGGTTGGGCGCGGCGCACGGGGGTATCGCCCTCGCGGCTGATGATGCCGCTGAGCTACGCCGCGATCTTCGGCGGCATGTGCACGCTGGTGGGCACCAGCACAAACCTCGTGGTCAACGGCAAGTGGGTTGCCGAGGGCGGGCGCGGCCTGGGCTTCTTCGAGCTGGGGATGGTGGGCGTGCCCTGCGCGCTGGCCGGCATGCTCTATCTGCTGACCATCGGGCGCCGCCTATTGCCGGATCGCGAGGCTGCCGGCAGCCCTTTCGAGAATCCGCGTGAATACACCGTGGAAATGGACGTGCTCGCCGACGGACCGCTGGTAGGCAAGACCATCGGCGAAGCCGGGCTGCGCCACCTGGGCAAGGTCTTTCTTGTGGAGATCGTGCGCGATGGCGGTGTCGTGCCAGCGGTGAACACCGAGGAGCGGCTGCAGGCCGAGGACCGCCTCGTCTTCGCCGGTGATATCACTTCGGTGTTGGATCTGCAGCGCATCAAGGGCCTGCAGCCCGTGCGTGAGGCTGATGCCGCAATCGCCCAGCAGTACCCGGAGCGCAAGCTGGTGGAGGTCGTGCTGTCGGCGCGCTGCCCCTTGATCGGGCAGACGCTGCGCGACTCGCGCTTCCACACCTACTACGGCGCCTCCGTGGTCGCCATGGCGCGGGACGGCAAGCGTCTGCGTGGCGGGTTGGGCGAGGTGCGCTTGCGGCCGGCGGACACGCTGTTGCTGGAGGCGCGCCCGGTCTGGGTGCAGCGCCATCGCTATTCGCCGGACTTCCTCCTCATCAGCCAGCACGGCGAGGATCCGCCGCGCTACGAGCGCGCCTGGGCAGCCTGGCTGGTGCTGGCGGGCATCGTCGGTACGGTGGTGGCTGGCGTCTTCGACATGCTTACCGCCGCGCTGATTGGCGCCGGCGCGATGGTGGCCAGCGGCTGCGTGGGCGTGGCAGGTGCGCGCAAGAGCGTGGACATGCAGGTGCTGCTGGTCATCGCCGGCGCTTTTGCACTCGGCGAGGCGCTGCAGGTGACGGGCGCCTCGGCGGTGATCGCCTCCAGCGCATTGGCCATGGCGGGGGACCGGCCGTGGCTGCTGTTGGCACTGACCTACGCCGTGACCTCGATCATGACCGAGATGATCACCAACAACGCGGCGGCTCTGCTGATGTTTCCCATCGCCGTGGCGGCGGCTTCGGGCATGGGGCTGGCCCACGAGCCTTTCGTGGTGACCGTCATGATTGCCGCCTCGGCCGCTTTCTCGACGCCGCTCGGCTATCAGACCAACCTGATGGTGGCCGGCCCGGGCAACTACCGATTCCTCGATTTCACGCGCGTTGGCCTACCGCTGAACGTGCTCACAGGTGTCGTCGCCGTGACGCTGATTCCGCGTATCTGGCCGTTCTGACAGAGGCATAACCGCGGATTACGCAGATTTCGGGGTGTGCTTTCTGGCGTACGCAGACGAAGTCAGCGCACGCCAGAAGCGGGAAGAATCTGCGTCAATCTGTGAAACCTGTGGTTCTCTTCCCCGCCCTCAAGCGCTCTTCGCGAGTTGGCCGCGCTTCTTGAGATGTACGAGCAGCAGCGAGGTTGCTGCTGGCGTGATGCCCGGGATGCGACCAGCCTGGGCGACGGTCTCGGGGCGGTGGGCAGCGAGCTTGTCGCGCACCTCATTCGAGAGGCCGGAAACCGCGCCGTAGTCCATGTCCGCTGGCAGCTGTGCGTTCTCGGCCTGGGACATGCGCGCGACTTCGGCTTCGGCGCGGGCGATATAGCCGGCGTAACGCGCTTCGATGGACAGCTGCTGCGCCACGATCTCATCGGTTGTGGTGTCGGCCAAGTCCAGTTCGGCGAGCAGGCTGAAGTCGACCTCGGGGCGGCGCAGAAGCTCGAAGGCGGACACGCGGCTCGACTCCGGAAGTGGGCCAACGCGCTCGGCCAATGATTCGCGTGCGGGGTGGCTGGGCGTCAACCAGGTTTGCTCCAGCTGTTCGCGGGTGCGCGCGATGGCCTCGCGCTTGGCTTCGAAAGCCGCCCAGCGGGTGTCGTCGACCAGCCCCAGCTCGCGGCCGATGGGCGTCAGGCGCGCGTCGGCGTTGTCCTCGCGCAGCAGCAGGCGGTGCTCGGCGCGCGAGGTGAACATGCGGTAGGGCTCGCTGGTGCCGCGCGTGGTGAGATCGTCAACCAGCACGCCGATATAGGCTTCGAAGCGCTGCGGCACCCAGGCTTCTTCGCCGCGGGCTTCGCGCGCTGCGTTGATGCCGGCCAGCAGCCCCTGCGCGGCGGCTTCTTCGTAACCGGTGGTGCCGTTGATCTGGCCGGCGAAGTAGAGGCCGGCTACGGCACGTGTGGCCAGGCTGCGCGACAGATCGCGCGGGTCGAAGTAGTCGTATTCGATGGCATAGCCGGGGCGGGTGATGCGCCCGGCCTCCAGCCCGGGGATCGTGCGCAGGAACTCCTGCTGCACGGCGAAGGGCAGGCTGGTGGAGATGCCGTTGGGGTAGATTTCGGTGCTGTCCAGCCCCTCCGGCTCGAGGAAGATCTGATGGCTGTCGCGATCGGCGAAGCGGTGGATCTTGTCCTCGATGCTCGGACAGTAGCGCGGCCCCAGGGAGTCGATTGCCCCCGAGAACATCGGCGAGCGCTCCAGGTTGGCCGCGATGACCTCGTGGGTCGCCGTGCAGGTGCGCGTGATATGGCAGGGAATCTGCCGCGGGTGGTCGGCGCGCGAGCCCATGAAGGAGAAGACCGGGCGCGGCTCGTCGCCGGGCTGGGTGCTGCAGCGCGACCAGTCGATGGAGCGGCCGTCGATGCGCGGCGGCGTGCCGGTCTTGAGCCGGCCGGTGCGCGGCATGGCTTCGCGCAGCATGTCCGCCAGCCGGGTGCTGGCCGCGTCGCCGGCGCGGCCGCCGGTCTGCTGTCGGTCGCCGACGTGGATCAGCCCGGACAGGAAAGTGCCGGCGGTGAGCACCACCGTGCGCGCACCGAAGACCATGTTGCCCGCGGTCTCGACGCCGGTGACGCGCCCGCCGCTGACGCGCAGACCGGTGACTTCCTGCTGGAAGATCTCCAGGCCGTCCTGTTGCTCGAGGATGCGACGAATGGCGGTGCGGTAGCGCACCCGGTCGGCCTGGGCGCGCGTGGCGCGCACGGCCGCGCCCTTGGAGGCATTGAGGGTGCGGAAATGGATGCCCGCAGCGTCGGCGGCGCGCGCCATGGCGCCGCCCAGGGCGTCGATCTCGCGCACCAGATGGCCCTTGCCGATGCCGCCGATGGCCGGGTTGCAGGACATCTGTCCGAGGGTGTCGATGTTCTGCGTCAGCAGCAGCGTGCGCGCGCCCGAGCGCGCCGCGGCCAGGGCGGCTTCGGTGCCGGCGTGCCCGCCGCCGATCACGATGACGTCGTAGTCAGACATGTTCGCTTCCGCTCGAATCTCCGTGGGCGTGCCCGTCGCCCATCACGGTGGCGTCGCCGCTATGCATGGCTCGCCGAGCTGCCATGGCGCCCGCCGCGGCGCAGCGGCGCCCGCGGCCATGACGCCTGCCCAGCCGCCGCACTCGGGTCAGCCATTGGGGCCTGTGGCGGATCCGCGTCATGTCGGGCGATTCCTGCTGCCCGGGGTTCAGAAGGGGATCTTGCCGGCGAGCGTTTCCCACCACATGCGCCAGTCGCCCTTGTAGGATTGCCAGGGATACTTGAAGGTGGCGGGCTTGTTCTGTTCGAAGAAGAAATGGCCCACCCAGGCAAAGGCGTAGCCGACCACCAGCGCTGCCGGAATCAGCCAGAGCTGGAAGGTGACGATGCCAACAACGAAGAGCAGCAGTCCCAGGCTCGTCCCCACGAAGTGCAGTCGCCGGTTGGTCCGGTTGCTGTGCTCCTCAAGGTAATAGGCGTAGAACTCGTCGAAATCGCGAAAGGATGCCGTGTTGTCGCTCATTGAAACCGCTCCGACGGCCGCAGGGCCGCGTTTGATGCATGTCGCATTCTAGGCCAGAGCCGGAGGCGGCCCCAAATCTGCTGCGCGTCGGTTGGCGCGAGTGGGTGACGTTGCCCGATCTGCTGCGCAAGCCGGTGCGCGCGAAGATGGATACGGGGGCGCGCAGCTCGGCGCTGGCAGCCACACACATCCGCCTGCGCAACGATGAGGTGCGCTTTCGTGCGGTGGGTGCGACCCAGGAGCATCGGGTGCCGCTGCTCGACGAGCGCTGGATCACGGACGCCGGCGGTCACCGTGAGCTGCGCCCGATCATTCTGACGACGCTGCAGCTCGGCGACTATTGCACCGAGATCCAGATCAGCCTCACCGCGCGTCGCGGTTTACGCTATCGCATGCTCGTCGGGCGCGCGGCCCTGGCCGGGCACTGTCTCGTCGACCCCCAATCCAGTTATCTGCTCAAGCGCCCATGAAAATCGGCATTCTCTCCCGCAACCGTCGCCTCTATTCGACCAGCCGCCTCGTCGAGGCCGCCGAAGCGCGTGGTCATCAGGTCGAGGTCATCGACGCGTTGCGCTGCTACATGAACATCGTTCCGCACAAGCCGGAGATCCACTACAAGGGCAAGCGCCTGGAGGGCTTCGAGGCGATCATCCCGCGCATCGGTTCCTCCATTACCTTCTACGGCACGGCTGTGGTGCGCCAGTTCGAGATGATGGGGGTCTACTGCCAGAACGAGTCGGTGGCCATTTCGCGGTCGCGCGACAAGCTGCGCAGCCTGCAGTTGCTGGCGCGCAAGGGCATCGGCCTGCCCATCACCGGCTTCGCGCACTCGCCGGACGACACTCAGGACCTGATGAATCTGGTCGGCGGCGCGCCCATGGTCATCAAGCTGATCGAGGGCACCCAGGGCAAGGGCGTGGTGCTGGCCGAGACCAAGCAGGCGGCGGAGAGTGTCATCGACGCCTTCCGCGGGCTGGACGCGCACTTCCTGACGCAGGAATACATCGCCGAGGCCAAGGGCGCGGATATCCGCTGCTTCGTGATCGGCGGCAAGGTGGTGGCCACCATGCAGCGCCAGGCCAAGGAGGGCGAATTCCGTTCGAATATCCACCGCGGCGGTCAGGCGCGCTCGGTGCGCATCACGCCCGAGGAGCGCTCGACGGCCGTGCGCGCGGCGGCTTCGATGGGACTGAATGTGTGCGGTGTTGACCTCATCCGTTCCAATCACGGGCCGGTGGTGCTGGAAGTGAACTCTTCACCGGGGCTGGAAGGCATCGAGCGCACGACCGGTCGCGATATCGCCGGCCAGGTCATCGGGCACCTGGAGACGCACGCGCGTCCCGGCCGCACCCGCACGCGCGGTCGCGGCTGAGACAGACGACGGTGGCTGGCAAGCGCGCCGACGACTTCCTGATCGAGGACCAGCGCGTTCCGGCGGGAACCCGTCGGCAGGTGGCGCTGCAACTCGGCACCCTCTACACCAGCGCGCCGGTCACGCTGCCGGTGCACGTCGTGCACGGGCGCCGTCCGGGGCCGGTGCTCTTCGTTTCGGCCGCGCTGCACGGCGACGAGATCAATGGCATCGAAATCATCCGCCGCGTGCTGGAGCTGCCGGCGCTGAAGCAGATGGCCGGTACGCTGCTGGCGGTGCCGGTGGTCAACGTGCTCGGTTTCCTGCAGCGCACGCGCTATCTGCCGGACCGGCGCGACCTCAACCGCAGCTTCCCGGGTTCGGCCTCCGGCTCGCTGGCCGCGCGCATGGCGAACCGCTTCATCACCGAGGTCGTCGACCGCGCCGATGCCGGCATCGATCTGCATACCGGCGCGCTGCAGCGCCCGAACCTGCCGCAGATCCGCGCCGATCTATCCAACGAGCGCACCGCGACCCTGGCCAAGGCCTTCGGTGCGCCGCTGCTGCTGGATTCGGCACCGGCGGCGGGCACGCTGCGCGAGTACACCACCGCCCAGCACAAGCCGGTGTTGCTCTACGAGGCCGGCGAGGCGCTGCGCTTCGACGAGGTGGCCATCCGCCTCGGCGTGCGCGGCGTCATGAACGTGCTGCGCGAGATGCGCATGCTGCGCGCGCACGCCCGGCGGGCTTTGCCCGTGCAGCCCGTGGTGGCGCACAGCAGCAGCTGGGTGCGCGCGCCGGTATCGGGGGTGCTGCGCGCGCAGACCGATCTGGGCCGGGCCGTGGCCGAGGGCGAGCGCATCGGCTGGATCGGCGACCCGGTCGGTGGCGTCGATACGCCTGTGCTGGCGCACTCGGACGGCATCGTCATCGGTCGCGTCAGTCTGCCGCTCTGCTACGAGGGGGACGCGCTCTTCCACATTGCACGGCTGGAGTACCCCAAGGCAGCCGAATCGGCGGTGACGCTGGCACGCCGGCTGGCCGCTGCCATGCCGGGCGCTCGGGCGCGTTTCGACTGATCCGGCTGATCACGCTCGCGACGCGCTGGAAGCCGAAGGCGCGCAACCGTTAAACTACTGCGGTTTCGCTAACCCGAATTGAGCAGGCGGGGAACCCCCAGCGTGGAAAAGCATCGCGTCAAACTGAAGAAGGGTCTGGACTTGCAGCTGGCCGGCAAGCCCGAGCAGCGCATCGACAAGGCGCCGCGGGTGTCGTCGGTGGCCGTGATCGGGCCCGATTACGTCGGTCTGAAGCCGAGCATGTCGGTCGAGGAGGGCGATCGGGTCAAGCTCGGCCAGCCACTCTTCGAGGACAAGAAGAATCCCGGCGTGGTCGTCACGGCCCCGGCCAGCGGCACGGTGCGCGCGGTCAATCGCGGCGCCCGGCGCGTGCTGCAGTCGGTGGTCATCGATATCGATGGCGACGACGCCGTTACCTTCGACGCCATCGATGCGGGGCGTCTGGACAGCGCCGACCCGCAGGCGCTGCGCGACACGTTGGTGGCTTCCGGCCAGTGGACGGCGCTGCGCACGCGACCCTTCGGCAAGATCCCGGCCGTCGACGCCGAGGCCTCTGCGATTTTCGTCAACGCCATCGACACGAATCCGCTGTCGGCGGATCCGCAGGTGGTCATCGGCGACCAGCCGGAGCTGTTCAAGGCCGGCCTGAAGGCGCTGCTGCGCCTGACCGAGGGGCCGGTCTACGTCTGCGTAGCGCCCGGCGCCGATATCCCGGTGCCGGAATCGGATCGCATCCGCGTGGCGGAGTTCGCCGGCCCGCATCCGGCAGGCCTGCCCAGCACGCACATGCACTTCCTGCACCCGGTGACCGTCGAGAAGCCGAACTGGCATATCGGTCCGCAGGACGTGATCGCCGTTGGCGCGCTGCTCACGACGGGCCGCATCCGCACCGAGCGCGTCGTGGCGCTGGGCGGTTCGGTGGTGTCGAAGCCGCGCCTGCTGCGCACGCGCCTGGGTGCGTCCATCGATGACCTCATGCGCGGCGAGTTGCGCGATATGGATGCGCGCGCCATCTCGGGCTCGGTCTGGAACGGCCGGCGCGCGGCCGGTTGGGCAGCCTTTCTCGGTCGCTACAATACGCAGGTGAGCGTGTTGCCGGAAGGGCACCAGCGCCGGCTCTTCGGCTGGCTGAACCCCTTCGGCGAGCGCTATTCGGTGACGCGCGCCTATGTCTCGGCGATCACCGCGCGCAATCGCGATTTCGACCTGAATACCTCCACCAACGGCTCGCCGCGCGCCATGGTGCCCATCGGCAACTACGAAAAGGTTATGCCGCTGGACATCGTGGCAACGCCGCTGTTGCGCTCACTGATCGTGCGGGACACTGATACGGCCCAGGGCCTCGGTGCCCTGGAACTGATCGAGGAGGACGTCTCGCTGATGTCCTTCGTCTGCGTCGGCAAGTACGACTTCGGCCCGCATCTGCGCGCCAGTCTCGACCTCATCGAAAGGGACGGCTAGGACCATGGCACAGAAGGGACTCCGCGGCTTTCTGGATCGCATGCACCCGCTTTTCGCCAAGGGCGGAAAGTTCGAGAAGTATTACGCCCTCTACGAGATGGTGGATACCTTCTTCTATTCGCCCGGGGATGTGACCCGCGGCGCGCCGCACGTGCGCGACGGCATCGACCTCAAGCGCACGATGATCTACGTGTGGCTGGCGACCTTCCCGGTCATTCTCATGGGCTCGTGGAATGTCGGCTTCCAGGCCAATCAGGCGCTGGCGGCGATGGGCGTCGATCAGGTCGACAGCTGGCGTCACCTCTTCATCGCGCCCTTCGGCTACGACGCTTCGAGCCACCTGGCCAATGTCATCCACGGCCTGACGTATTGGTTACCGATCTACATGGTGACCTTCATCGTCGGCGGCATGTGGGAGGTGATTTTCGCCGGGGTGCGCAATCACGAGGTCAACGAGGGCTTCTTCGTTACCTCGATCCTGTTCTCGCTGATCCTGGCGCCGACCACGCCGCTCTGGCAGGTGGCATTGGGTATCAGCTTCGGCGTCGTTATTGGCAAGGAAATCTTCGGCGGCACCGGCAAGAACTTCCTGAATCCGGCGCTGGTTGGCCGTGCCTTTCTCTATTTCGCCTATCCGGCGCAGCAGTCCGGTGACGCGGTATGGGTGGCTGCGGACGGCTATACCCAGGCCACTGCGCTGTCCATGGCTTCAGAGAACGGCGTCGCTGGCATCACCGATGGCGGCATCAGCTGGATGCAGACCTTCGTCGGCAGCATTCCGGGCTCGGTGGGTGAGGTTTCCACCATCGCCATCCTTATCGGCGGTGCCTTCCTGGTGTACACGGGAATCGCCAACTACCGGATCATCTTCGGCATGTTCGCTGGCATGATCGCTACGACGTTGCTCTTCAATGTGATCGGTGGCGGTGCCTATATGGAGGTGCCCTGGTACTGGCACTTCACGATGGGCGGCTTCGCCTTCGGCGCGGTCTTCATGGCGACCGACCCGGTATCCTCGTCCCATACCAATGTAGGTCGCTGGATCTTCGGCGCGCTCTGCGGCTTCATGACCGTGCTGATCCGAGTGGTCAACCCGGCCTTCCCCGAAGGTGTGATGCTGGCCATCCTCTTCGGCAATATCTTTGCCCCGCTCATCGATCACTTCGTCATCAAGGCGAACATGAAGCGGCGTGAACGGCGCACCCTGGCGGCTGCCTGAACGATGGCTATGAATAAGGATTCCACGAGCTACATCTTCATTATGGCCATCGTGCTGTGCATGACCTGCGCGATCGTCGTTGCAGGGGCAGCGGTGTCGCTGCGCCCGGCACAGGAAAAGAACCGGCTGCTCGATCAGCGCGCGAATGTGTTGCAGGTGGTCGATCTCTACGAACGGGGCATGGACGTTAATGCGGTCTTCGAGGAGCGCATTGAGACGCTAGTGATCGATCTGCAGACCGGTGAGGAAGTCGGTGGCGTCGATCCGGCGAAGTACGACATGTTTGCTGCCGCCAAGGAGTCCGGCTCGAATGTCGCGCTATCCGGCGCCGAGGACATCGCAGGCATCGGCGCAATCCCGAAGAAGGCCATCGTCTATGTCGTGCGCGACGAGAACGGTGATGTGCGCAACTACGTCTTCCCGGCGAACGGCTACGGGCTGTGGTCCACCATGTACGCCTACGTGGCGCTGGAGCCCGATGCCAACACCATCGCCGGCGTCACCTTCTACGACCACGGCGAGACGCCGGGGCTCGGCGGCGAGGTGGACAACGCCAAGTGGCGCGAACAATGGGAAGGCAAGAAGGTCTATGACGACGGCGAGCCGGCATTCCGTCTCGTCAAGGGCGGAATCGACCCGCAGCGTCCGGGCTCGGAGCACAAGGTGGATGCGCTATCGGGCGCTACGTTGACCTCCAATGGGGTCAGCAACCTCATGCGCTTCTGGTTCTCCGAGCGCGGCTACAAACCCTTCATCGAGCGCGAAGCGCGGAGCTGATTCATGGCAGGGAATCTCAAGGAACTGGTCAAGGAACCGGTCTTCGACAACAACCCGATCATCCTGCAGGTGCTGGGCATCTGCTCGGCACTGGCGGTGACCTCGAAGCTGGAGACCTCGTTGACGATGGCGGCTGCCTTCACGGCCGTCTGCTGCCTGTCGAGCTTCTTCATCAGCTTCGTCCGCAACATCACACCGAACAACATCCGCATCATCGTGCAGATGACCATCATTTCCTCGCTGGTGGTCGTCGCCGACCAGGTGCTCAAGGCCTATCTCTACGACATCGCACGACAGTTGTCGGTCTTCGTCGGCCTGATCATCACGAACTGCATCATCCTCGGCCGTGCCGAGGGTTTCGCGATGAAGAACCCGCCGATTCCCAGCTTCCTCGACGCGTTGGGCAACTCGCTCGGCTACAGCTTCATCCTGGTGGCGGTTGGCGTCGTTCGCGAGCTCTTCGGCTCGGGCTCTCTGATGGGCGTGCAGATCTTCACGCTGGCCAGTGAAGG
The DNA here is from genome assembly GCF_000733765.1 of Algiphilus aromaticivorans DG1253. NCBI lineage: Bacteria > Pseudomonadati > Pseudomonadota > Gammaproteobacteria > Nevskiales > Algiphilaceae > Algiphilus > Algiphilus aromaticivorans. The sequence goes on from NZ_JPOG01000001.1 coordinate 117,574, forward strand.
GGGCTGGTATGTCAGCAATGGCCTGCTGCTTCTGCCGCCCTCGGCCTTCTTCCTGATCGGTTTCCTGATCTGGGGTGTACGCACCTGGAAGCCCGAGCAGGTCGAGAAGCCGGATTACCAGATCCATCAGGTGCACCGCACCGAAGTGCTTTAGGGCCCGCTCGCTATGGAACTCGTCAATCTCGCCATTCGCTCGATCTTCGTCGAGAATCTCGCCCTTGCCTTCTTCCTGGGCATGTGCACCTTCCTCGCCATCTCGAAGAAGATCGAGACGGCGCTGGGCCTCGGCATCGCGGTGATCGCCGTGCAGGCCATCACCGTGCCGGCGAACAACCTCGTCTATCAGTACCTGCTCAAGGACGGCGCTTTGGCCTGGGCCGGCCTGCCGGAAGTCGATCTGTCATTCCTCGGGCTGATCTCCTACATCGGGATCATCGCCGCGATGGTGCAGCTGCTCGAGATGTTCCTCGACAAGTATGTGCCTGCCCTCTACAACGCCCTCGGCGTCTTCCTGCCATTGATTACAGTGAATTGCGCGATCCTTGGCGGCACGCTGTTCATGGTGGAGCGGGACTACAACCTCGCCGAAGCGACGGTCTACGGAGCCGCGTCGGGTGCCGGCTGGGCACTCGCTATCGTCGCGCTCGCCGGCGTGCGCGAGAAGCTGAAGTATTCGGATGTCCCCGATGGCCTGCAGGGCCTGGGCATCACATTCATGACGGTAGGCCTGTTGTCGCTCGGCTTCATGGCCTTCTCCGGCATCCAGATCTAGGAGGCATTGCGCCATGTTGGAAGTCGTTCTCGGCGTGGGATTCTTCACCGGTATCGTGCTGGTGCTGGTGAGCGTGATCCTGCTCGCCCGCTCCAAGCTGGTGCCACAGGGCAACGTCACCATCGATATCAACGGCGAGAAGCAACTGTCGGTGCCCACCGGCGGCAAGCTGCTCGGCACGCTGGCCGAGAATGGCCTCTTCGTGCCCTCGGCCTGCGGCGGTGGCGGCACCTGCGCGCAGTGCCGCGTCAAGATCTTCGAGGGCGGCGGCGCCATCCTTCCCACCGAGGAAGGGCACATCAACAAGCGCGAGGCCCGCGATGGGGATCGTCTCTCCTGTCAGGTGACCGTCAAGCAGGACATGAAGATTCAGGTGCCGGAAGAAGTCTTCGGCGTCCGCAAGTGGGAGTGCACGGTCAAGTCGAACCACAACGTCGCCACCTTCATCAAGGAGCTCGTGCTGGAGCTGCCCGAGGGCGAGAACGTCGATTTCCGCGCCGGCGGCTACATCCAGATCGAGGCGCCGCCGCACGAGGTGCATTTCAAGAACTTCGAGATCGAGGAGCGCTTCCAGCCTGACTGGGACAAGTTCAACGTCTGGCAGCACATTTCCAAGGTCCACGAGCCAGTGATGCGCGCCTATTCGATGGCGAATTATCCGGAAGAGCGCGGACTCATCATGCTCAACGTCCGCATCGCGCTGCCGCCGCCGCGCCAGCCCGATTTGCCGCCTGGCGCGATGTCGAGCTATATCTTCGGCCTGAAGCCGGGCGACAACGTCACCATTTCGGGCCCCTTCGGCGAATTCTTCGCGCGAGAGACGGACAAGGAGATGATCTTCGTCGGTGGTGGCGCCGGCATGGCGCCCATGCGCAGTCACATCTTCGACCAGCTCCGCCGCATCAAGACCGACCGCAAGATGAGTTTCTGGTACGGCGCGCGCTCGAAGAACGAGATGTTCTACGTCGAGGATTTCAACATGCTCGCCGAAGAGAACGACAACTTCGATTGGCATGTCGCGCTCTCGGAGCCGCTGCCCGAGGACAACTGGGACGGACCCACCGGCTTCATCCATGAGGTGCTCTACGAGAACTACCTCAAGGACCACAAGGCGCCGGAGGACTGCGAGTTCTATCTGTGCGGCCCGCCCATGATGAATGCGGCGATGATCAAGATGCTGCTGGATCTCGGTGTCGAGCGCGAGGACATCATGCTCGACGACTTCGGCGGCTGAGAACCTCTCGGCCGTGGCGCTGTCTTTAAGGGCAGGAGCACAATCATGAGCGATATCGTCCTCTTCCTCGTCACTTTTGCGGTTCTGGCTGTCACCTTCGGCGGACTGGCACTGGGGCTGGTGCAGAACAAGCCCCTCAAGGGCAGCTGCGGCGGCCTGTCGAATGTCACGGGTGAGCGCTGCGGCTTCTGCGGCGCCGATAGCGCCGACCGTTGCGAGGCTCCGGCCGACGCCGAGCGCTGAAGCGCGGCGCAAGGCCTGCGCGCTGCGGCATACTGCGCTTACGACATCCACAAAATCGGGGCGTACCGTGCGGACATCGCTCGACAAGATCCGCGTTCAGGACTACATGAGCGCGAGCCTGCTGACCTTCACACCGGAAACCGACGTGTTGGCCGCCATCAACTCGTTGATTGAGAAAGGCGTATCCGGCGCGCCAGTGCTCGACAAGCTCGGCAATCTCGTCGGCATGCTCTCCGAGAAGGATTGCATGCGGCTGGCGTTGAATGCCGGCTACCACGGCGATCTTGGCGGCCGCGTTGGCGACTTCATGTCCCCAAAGGTGATTACGGTCGACGCCGATACCAGCATTCTCGAAGTTGCGCGCATGTTTCAGGAGGCGCCCTTCAAGCGCTACCCGGTGGTTTCCGATAACCGCCTGGTCGGCAGCATCAGCCGCTCGGACGTGCTGCGCGCCATCGACGCGCTGCGTGGCAACTTCCCCGTCTGATTTCGTCACCGCGGTCTTCGCCCGCGTTAGCCGCAAAGGTTTCTGCCCTTGAGCGACAGTGCTTTGGAGCGCCCAACGGTACTCGTGACCGGCGCCGCGGGCTCGCTGGCACGGCGCGTTATCGCGCGCCTCCACGGCAGCTGCCGGTTGATCGCCGCCGACTTCCGCCACCGCGTCGATACTGACTCCGGCATTGCCAGCTACAAGGTGGACGTGCAATCGGGCGGCTTCGAGGGCATTTTTCGCCGCCACAGCATCGACGCAGTGCTGCACCTGGGCCGCATCTTCCCGCATCAGTCGACGCGCCTGCATCGCTACAACGCCAACGTTCTGGGTACTCGGCGGTTGCTGGAGCTATGCCTGAAGTACGACCTGTCGCAGGTGCTGATCCATTCGACCTACTACGTCTATGGTGCCAGCCCCTACAACCCGGCGCTGCTGACGGAGGACTCGCCACTGAAGGCGAGCGAGATCACCCAGGACCTCATAGATGCGGTCGAGCTGGAAAACCTCGCTCAGATCTGGCTGTGGAAGCACCCGGAGATTCGCCTGGGCATCCTGCGCCCATGCAATATTCTCGGCCCCGGTGTACGCAACAGCATGTCCCTGCTCATGGCACGGCGCATTGCTCCGACCGTTGCCGGGCATTCTCCGATGATGCAGTTCCTGCATGTCGACGACATGGCGAAAGCCGTTGTCCGTGCTTACGAAGGCGGTGCCCACGGTGTCTTCAATGTGGCGCCGGATCGCTACCTGCCCTATCAGCGGGCCTTGCAGCTGGCCGGCTGCCGTCGGCTCCTGGTACCTCCCGTGCCGCCGCAGGCCGCGGGCCTGCTAAGCCGGGCCTTGAACTGGGGGGCTTTCTTTCCGCCCTATCTCGTCAACTATTTCAAGTATCCAGTCCTGCTCGACGGCAGCCTCTTCGCCCAACGCTTCGGTTGGCGGCCGGAGCAGCCCGCCAAGGATGTCCTCGCCTACTATCGCTTGCGCAAGCAGCGCGGTAGCTGAGCCCCCTGGCGGCGATTGAAGGGCGCTATTAGCGCGTGGCTGCACGACAATTGGCGAAAGCGCCGCGAGCGGGCTAGGCTCAAGGCATCTCATCCAAGGAGGCAACAAGAATATGGATATCGATATCGGCATCAGCGAGGAAAAGCGGAAGACCATCGCCGGTGGTCTGTGCCGCCTGCTCGCCGACGAGTACACCCTTTATCTGAAGACACACAACTTCCACTGGAACGTGACGGGGCCGATGTTCACGACCCTTCACCAGATGTTCGAGCAGCACTACACCGAGGCCGCGACTGCGGTCGACGAGGTCGCGGAGCGCATTCGCACCCTCGGCGAGCGCGCGCCCGGCAGCTACAAGGAGTTCGACGAGCTGGCCACGGTCCGCGAGGAAACCAAGCAGGTTGACGCCATGGAGATGGTGCGCCAGCTCGTCAAGGACCACGAAACCGTCGCCAAGACCGCGCGCTCCGTCTTCAAGGAGGCCGAGGAAGTGAGTGACGAGCCCTCCGCCGATCTGCTGACGCAGCGCATGCAGCTGCACGAAAAGACCGCGTGGATGCTGCGCAGCCTGCTCGACTAGACGGCGCGCCCGTCATGGCGGTGCGCAAGCTGCGCGCCGTCTACGGCCGTGATCTGGTCGCCGTCGACGACGTCAGCCTGGACATCCGTCCGGGCGAGATCGTCGGCCTCGTCGGCGAATCCGGTTGCGGCAAGTCGAGCCTCGCGCGCTGCCTGGCGGGTCTGCGTGCGCCGGACCGCGGTGCGGTCATTCTCAATGGCGAGCAGCTCGGCCGCCGCGGCATGCGCCGGAACCAGCGCCGCGCCGTGCAGATGGTCTTCCAGGATCCGACGGCCAGCCTGGATCCGCGCATGCGGGTTAACAAGTTGCTGGCCGAGCCGCTGCGCGCGCTCTGCCCGGAACTGGACCGTCACCAGCGTCGTGAGCGCATTGCGGCAACGCTGGAGGCCGTCGGGCTCGATCCGGCGCACGGCCAGCGCTTCGCGCACAGCTTTTCCGGCGGTCAGGCGCAGCGCATCGCGATCGCGCGGGCACTGGTTGTAGAGCCCGACCTGCTGATCTGCGATGAGCCATTGTCGGCGCTGGACGTCTCCGTACAGGCGCAGATTCTGAACCTGCTGCGCGACCTCCGCGCCCGGCGGGGCATGGCCATGCTTTTTATCAGCCATGATCTCGCCGTCGTCCGGCAGCTATGCGACCGCCTGCTCGTGATGTATCTGGGCCGCCTCGTCGAGCAGGGCGCCACGGCCGATCTGATCGACCGACCGGCACATCCCTATACGCGCGCCCTGCTGTCCTGCGTGCCGCGTGTCGTCGCCGCCGCCGAGCCGCAGATCCTGCTCGAAGGGGAGCTGCCCGATCCCCGGGCGCGGCCTTCGGGCTGCGTCTTTCGCACGCGCTGCCCCATGGCCGACGGCATCTGTGCTGAGCGAGAACCCGATTGGCACCGACAGGAGCACGGTGGTTATTCGGCCTGCCATTTCGCCGCCCGTCACGCCAGTCCGATGACCGCGCGGGCGATGCGCTGAAGCGCTAGACCCCGGACGGGCGCTGGCAGTTCGGTCGCCGCCCTTCGCGCCGCGCCTGCTCATAGAGTGGCTGTGCGTCCCCGAGCTGGGCGCGGAGGTCGCGGATGCGCGTGTCGTGGGAGGGATGCGTCGACATGAATTCCGGAGGCGCCTGGCCGCCGGAAGCCTCTGCCATATTCACCCAGAGCGCCGGGGCGGCGCTCGGGTCGAATCCGGCGCGCGCCATGTAGCGCAGCCCCAGCTCGTCGGCTTCGCTCTCATCGGCGCGGCCGTAGGGCATCAGCAGGAGCACCTGCGCACCCATGCCGATGAGTTCCGGATTCATGCCGGTGGCGCCGGCGAGCACCGAAGCACCCAGCTGCGCGGCCAGCTGGTTCGAAACCCGGGCGGCGGAATGGTTGGCGAGCACGTGGGCGATCTCGTGGCCGATGACCGCCGCGAGTTGGTCCTGGTTCTCCGCAACCTTGATCAGGCCGGTGTAGACGCCGATCTTGCCGCCCGGCAGCGCGAAGGCGTTCACCGAGTCCTGCTCAAAGGTTTGGACTTCCCACTCCTGCTCGGGTGCGATCACCCTTACCAGCGCATCGCTGATGCACTGGACATAGCGCGCTGCCGGAGTGTTGCGAGCCACAGGGGTTTCTTCCTGCATCTGCGCGAAGGCCTCGGCGCCCATGGCGCGCATCTGCTCGCCGGATACCAGCATGAGCTGGCTGCGGCCCGTGGGCGTTGTCGCACAAGCGGCCAGAGCCGTCGCAATGGCGACGCCCGAGATGAATGCCAGAGATCGTTGCGCCATGAGCCAAGCCGTTATCAAGAGTATTCGTGCCAATATAAACCGCAACCGGCTGTCGGCCGGATGAATGTCCGTATCGGATCCAGTGTGTCGTCCAGAAAATTCAGCCTGAACCCGAGCTACCGGGGCACTGCAGCGGCTATGGCCGCTGAGGGAAATGTCTCCGCGCCGCGCGACCGGAGCTCCTTGCGCCGCGACGTGTTGCGCGTGCTCGCTGCCAATGTATTGCTGCTGCTCGCTTTTGCGCTCTGGCAGTCTTATGCCCTGCAGCAGCTGGAGACGCTGAATACGCAGAAGCAGACGCTGCAGCAGCTGCGCGCCGGGCTCGCCAGCGGCGAAGGTTCCGGCACTCCGGCCGAGGTCGGAGCCGTCCCCGCTCCGGAGAAACTGATCGCACGCATGAATGCTGCTCAGGCGGAAGGACTTGAGGATCCCCGGCAACAGGGCGCGCTGCGGGCGGAGGCCGACCGGGCAGTCACCGCTCTCGATATGCGTATCGAGAGCCTGTCGCGGCACATGCGGGTCGCTGTCGGTCTACTCATCCTCGCCATGCTGCTTCTGCAGGCAGGGGCGCTGTGGGGTTTCCGGCGACAGGTCGTGCAGCCGCTGGTCGCACTGGCCGGCCGCGCCGAGCGCGTTGCGGCCGGCTTGACCGACGACATGACGCCGCTGCAGTCGACGCGGCGGGAGTTCCGCCTTATCGCCCAGGCCCTTGATGGCGTCGGAGAACGCGAAGCGCGCCTTGCGGAATTGGTGCATCGCGACGAGACCACCGGTTTGGCCAATCGTCGCGCCGCGCGCCAGAGCCTCGGCCGCTGGGTGGAGGAGGGCGCCAGTGGCGCCGTCATCATGTTGCGTGTGGTCAACCTGGGCAGTGTGCGTGCCGTCTACGGCGAGACCGAGGCCAACGCCCTGCTGAACCGCTACGCGCGCAGCGCGGAGGGCGTTGTCGGACAGTGGTGCGACACCATCGCCGCCTACGCCGAGGATGTCCTGATACTGCTGGTGCGCAGCGGTGCCGAGGTCGCGCTGGCCGATATCGTGACGGCCTTGATGGCGGCGGGCAGCGACGCCGAGGTGCAGCGCGGTACGCGCGCCGAACTGGTGGCTTCCATCGCGCTCTTCCCCGTGCACGGCGATACCGTCGACGCCGTTATCGGCCAGGCCAGCGCGGCGCTCGATAACGCCACTGCGCGTGGTGCCGGCGCCGTCGAGCGCGCCCGGGAGACGGGGGCAGGCAGCCTGCGCAAGCATCTGGTGCATCACGAGGCCATGCGGCGTGCCGTCGAAAGCGACCGTCTGGAGCTGTGGTACATGCCTATCGTCGACGTGCATCAGCTGCCGGGGCGCATCTGTCACGCCGAGGCGCTGATGCGCATGCGCGACGCCGACGGCCAGGTGCATCCGGTGCCGATGGAGATGATGGAGCGCCTGCTGGCGACCCCGGACCTGCTGCTGCCAGCCTCGGAGCGCTGCTTTCGCCAGGCCTGCGAGACCTTGAAGCGGCTGCACGCCGACGGCCACGACATCGCCGTAGCCTTCAATCTCGCCGCACCGGAGCTGCGCGATGAGCACCTGGAACGGCTGATTGAGATCTTCGTCGCCAGCGGGCTGCCGCCAGCCTCGCTGATGCTGGAGATCACCGAGCGCGTGGCGCTGCGGGGCATGGAGAAGGTCGTGCCCAGGCTGCAGGCGGCGCGCGAGCAGGGTGTGCGCGTAGTGCTCGACGATTTCGGCACCGGCTTCTCCTCGCTGTCGCATCTGGTCGAGCTGCCCATCGACGGCATCAAGATCGATCGCGTCTTCATCAAGGACCTGGAAACCGACTCGCGCTCGCGCGCGATCGTCTCGGCGACCAATGCGCTGGCGCAGGTACTGAAGCTCGAGGTGGTCGGCGAGGGGATCGAGACCGAAGCCCAGCGCGACCTGCTGCGCGAGCTGGGCTGCTGTGTGCACCAGGGGTATCTCTACGCCAAGGCCATGCCGGCTGATCAGCTGCGTCTGCGGCTGACGGCCGGGGTCTAGCGCGAGCGAAGCTTCAGGGCTCCAGCCGCAGGATGCGCCAGCCGCTGTTGGCCTGCTCGTAGAGCAGCCGGTCGTGAGCACGGCCGTGCCGGCCCTGCCAGAACTCCACGCGCGCCGGCAGCAGCCGATAGCCGCCCCATTGCTCGGGGCATGGAATCGCGCCGTCGCCGATCCGCTCGGCCGCCTCGTCCATGCGCGCGTCCAGCTCCGTCCGCGAAGCCACCGGGCGCGACTGGCGCGACACGGCGGCCGACAGCTGCGACTCGCGCGGTCGGCTCGCGAAATAGGCCTCGCTGATCTCCCGCGGCAGCTTCTCGACACGCCCCTCGATCCGCACCTGACGCTCCATCTGGTCCCACCAGAAGACCAGCGCGGCGTGCGGGTTCTCGCTCAGCATGCGGCCCTTGCGTGAGGCGTAGTTGGTATAGAAGGTCGGACAGTTCTCGTGCAGCCCCTTGAAGAGCACGATGCGCGCTGCCGGTATGCCGTCGGCGCCGGCGGTGGCCAGCGTCATGGCCGTGGGCTCGAGCATGCCGGCTTCGCGGGCGGCGTCGATCCAGCGCTCCAGCTCGCGCATGGGGTCGGGATCGAGGGACTCGGCGTCCAGTGGTGGATTGCGCGTGTACTGATTCATGACCTGCATTCTAGCGGCTGGTACTGCCGCTACACTGGCACGCACCCCCGCGTCGAGATCGCTGCATGCAAAAGCACGCCCGCCCCGAGGATTGCGTCGAGGCGATCATCGCCCGGCTCGGCAAGCGCATTGTCCTGGGCACGCCGCTGGGCATCGGCAAGCCCAACGCGCTGCTCGACGCGCTCTACGCGCGCGCCGTCGAGGATCCGGGCATCGAGCTGGACATCATCACGGCGCTTTCGCTGAACCCGCCAGCGCCGGGGAGTGATCTGGAGGCGCGCGTGCTGGCGCCCATCGCGCAACGTGTCTGGGGCGATTATCCAGCCATGCGTTGGCTGGCCGATTTCCAGTCCGGTCGTACGCCGAGCAATGTCCGCGTCATCGAGTTCTATGTGCAATCCGGCGCGCGCCTCGGTCATGCCCGCGCCCAGCAGGACTACATCAGCAGCAACTACACGCATGTGGCGCGCGACATGCTCTCACGCGGGGTGAATCTGCTGGCGCAGGCCGTGGCCGTGCGCGATACCGACGATGGGCTCGTCTACAGTCTGGCCTCGAATCCCGACGTGACGCTGGAGCTGCTACCGATGATGCGTGCTGTCGAGCGCCCGTGGATGGCGGTGGGCCAGGTCCAGCGCGGCCTGCCCTGGATGGGCAATGACGCCGTCGTCGACGCCACGGAATTCGACGCCCTCCTCGACGACGGCAGCCCGGGCCACGCGCCCTTTGCCGTGCCGCACGAGCCGGTGGACGACGCGGCCTGGGCCATCGGCCTGCGCGCGGCCAGCCTCGTGCGCGACGGCGGCACGCTGCAGGTCGGCATCGGCAGCCTCGGCGACGCCTGCTGCCATGCGCTGCGCCTGCGCGATACCGACAACGCCGGCTTCAATGCCGCCCTCGACGCCATCGCCGGCCGCGACGCCGCCGAGGCCATCGGCGGTACGAAGAGCTTCGAAGCCGGGCTGTACGTGGCCAGCGAGCTGATCTCGAATCCGCTGTTCAGCCTCTTCGAGGCCGGCATCGTGCGGCGCGAAGTTTTCGACGACATCGATATCCAGCAGTGGGCCGCCGACGGTCTGCTCGACGGTCACGGCCCGCTCTTCGAGCGTCTGCATCGGCAGACCGGCTTGCCGCGCATCAGCCGCGGCCTCCTCGCGGCCATGCAGCGCTACGGGCTGGTGCACGAGGAGCTGGCGCGCGATGGCCAGTCGCTGCGGCTGCCCGATGGCGAGAGCCTGGCCAACGACCTTGCCGATCCGCAGGTGCGCGCCGCCCTGGATGCGGGCGCGGCCGGTCCGGGGCTGCGTGGCGGCATCAGCATGCACGGCGCTTTCTTCATTGGCCCCGGCGACCTCTACGAGCGGCTGCAAGCCCTCGACGAGGTGCGGCGGGCGCGCATCGGAATGACCTCGGTGGCCGAGGTCAACCGCATCTACACCGACTACCGCCTGGAGCGGCTGCAGCGCCGGCATCCGCGTTTTATCAACATCACGATGAAGGCCACACTGCTGGGCGCGGCGGTTTCCGACCAGCTCGACAATGGCCGCGTGGTATCGGGCGTGGGCGGTCAGTTCGACTTCGTAGCGATGGCGCATCAGCTGCCCGAGGGCCGATCCGTGCTCTGTCTGCGCGCCGCGCGCGGCGGTGGTGAGGCGCCGGAGTCGAACATCGTCTGGGAATACGCCCACAACACCGTGCCGCGCCACATGCGCGACATCGTCGTCACCGAGTACGGCGTCGCCGACCTACGCGGCAAGACCGACCGCGAGTGCATCGAGGCCATGCTGGCCATCGCCGACAGCCGCTGCCAGCCGGCGCTCATCGAAGCCGCCCAGGCTGCGGGCAAGCTGCCGGCCGACTACACGCTGCCGGAAAGCGCTCGCAACAACACGCCCGCCGGGGTGCGCGAGGCGCTGGCGCCCTTCCGCAAGGACGGCCGGTTGCCGGATCTGCCTTTCGGCTCCGATCTCAGGCCCGAGGAGATCGCGCTGATCGGGCGACTCAAGGGGCTGCAGAAGGCCAGAAAGAGCTGGAGCGGTCGCCTGCGTCTGGTGCGTGCTCTGCTGCGTCCCGCGCCCAGCGACGACGAGAGGGTCGCTTTCGCGCTGCGCCACATGGAGCTCGACGGTCCCGATGCGCCGCGTCTGCAGCGGCGACTGGTGCGGGCGGCGCACGCGCTGTGACCGCGGCCTGATCCACAGATGGCACAGATGGACGGAATCGAACCGCAGATTGGCACAGATTGGCGCAGATTGTCCCCTGTAAGCCGGCGATGTCGCGAAGCGACGAGCCGTATTAAATGTGCCCTTTGAGGGTGGCCGGCTCGGATGGCGCGCGCAGGGGGCGCGAGACAGGACGTCGAGCGAGGGCGATCAGGCCATGGATGGCCTGTTCGCCCGTGCCCCGAGCACGGTATCCGAGACGGGGACCTGTCGCGGCGTAGCCGCGGCAGGCCACCCGGCGGGCACCATGGTTTTGGTGACTTTTGCCGAAACAAAAGTCACCTGCGCCTGGGAAGGCGGCTACTACGAAAGCGGATTGGTTGTCAGGCGCGGAATCCAGAGCAAGACGTTGCTATGAATGCTCCTATTCTCAGTTCCGCTCAGGGTTCCGCGCCCGGAAACCCCGCCGCTTCCGAACTTGTCTCCGAGAGTGGCGCGGCTTACTTTTCTATTACGCGATAGAAAAGTAAGCAAAAGACCGCGCCCCGACACCTGCGCCGGCCCTGACGGGCCGGTTCCCTCCGCGCCGGGTGTGCTCGGGGTCGCATTGAGCGGCATCCCTGCCGCGCAATGCTCGGCCGGCCATCCATGGCCGGCCGCCCCCTGCGCTCACCCGGCGCTCCGGCGCTGGTGTAGGGGTAACTTAGACGGCTCGTCGCTTCGCGACATCGCCGGCTTACCAACGACAATCTGCGCGAATCTGCGATATCTGCGGTTCAAGCCTTCGCTCAAGGCAGGCGCTATCGCTAGAAGATGTCGGCATCCAGCCCTGCGGCCATGTAGGTCCCCAGCTCCTCGCACTGCTGCAGGAATTCCTCGCGGAACTCGCCGCGGCAGACCAGCGGATCCTGCACGGCTTTCCAGCGCAGGCCGGTGACGATGGTGTCCACGGCGCGGCAGGTGCCGGTGCCGTCGTTGCCGGCGCGCACCCAGAGCGCGTAGGGCCGGCCCTGCGTGTGCTCCAGGCAGGGGTAGTAGCAGCGGTCGAAGAAGTCCTTGAGCGCGCCGCTCATGTAGCCGAGATTCTCGGTGGTGCCCAGCAGGATGCCGTCGGCGGCGAGCACGTCGTCGGGCACGGCCTCCAGCGGCGGCACGTGGCGGGCGCGCACGTTCTCGATGTCCTCGTGCGCCGCGCCGCGCAGCACGGCCTCCAGCAGGCGCTGGGTATTCGGGGAGGGGGCGTGCGCCACCACCAGCAGGGTCTTGGCTTCGCTCATGCCGTCAGCGTTGGGGCTGGTCGCGCGACTGTCAATCCGCCGGCAAGGGGAAGAGCGTCGGCAGCGCCTCGGCTGCGGGCTGGCGCAGCTGCGTGCTGAAGGCCACGGAGGCCTCGCTGGGCTCGGGGTTGATCTCGATCATGCGCGCGCCGCTGCGCGCGGCCAGCTCGATGAAGCCCGCCGCTGGCCAGACCACGCCGGAAGTGCCGACGGCGACGAAGAGGTCGGCCGCTTCCACGCGCCGGCCGGCCTCCTCGAAGGCTGTGGTGTCGACCATGTCCCCGAACCAGGTGATATCCGGCCGCAGCCGCGCGCCGCACTCCGGGCAATCCCGGCGCTGATAAGGGCCGTCGCTGCGGTCTTTGAGGACGCCGTGCCTTGCGCAGCGCGTGCGCCAGAGGCTGCCGTGCAGCTCGACGACGTCGCTCGAGCCGGCCGTCTCATGCAGCCCGTCGGTGTTCTGGGTGATGACCGAGACACCGGAATGATCCGCTTGCCAGGCCGCGATGTGGCGATGCGCCGCATTGGGCGCGCAGGCCGCCACCAGCGCGCGGCGCTGCTCGTGGAAGGCCAGCACGGTTTCCGGGTCGCGCTCGAAGGCGGCCTGACTGGCGACTTTCTCGGGGTCGTACTCGGCCCAGATGCCGGCGCGGCCGCGATAGGTCGGCACCCCGGATTCGGCCGAGATGCCGGCGCCGGTGAAGAAGACCGCGCGCTCGAAGTCGGAGAGATCCAAGGGCTGCGTCATGGCTGCTCCGTCTGCTGCTGGACGCCGATGCCGTGGTGGTAGACATTCTCGCCACCCAGCCAGCCGGTGACGACCGCGCTGGCGGCGGCTAGGGCGAGGGTCAGCAGCAGCAGCGCGCCGACGCGGCGCAGACTGGTGATCAGGGCAAGCGACAGCGAATACAGCACGGCCGTAGCCCAGCCCCAGTACTGATGCAGCGCGATGGCCTGCCGGGCCGCGCCCTCGGCATCGGCCAGCAGGGTGGCCCACATGCCGCTGCCCACCGCCAGCCAGAGGAAGACCACGCCCAGCCCAAGGCACCAGTGCGCCGCCGGACGCGCCGTCGGCAGCGCGAAGGAGAGCGGATAGAGCACGCTGGCCACCAGCGGCAGGGCGAGCGCGAAGTGCACGAAGATCGGGTGCCAGTCACTGGGCATGGTCGGTACGATTCAGCAGCTGGCGACGCGGTTACCGCGCGCGCGGTCCAAATCTTCGCCAGGCAGCGCCGCCATCGTCAGGCGTCTGCCAGCGCATCCAGCAGCGCTTCGCCGTACCGCGCGATCTTGGCGGGGCCGAGTCCCGGAACCGCCTCCATGGCCGCCAGGCTGTCCGGCCGCAGCCGGGCGATCTCGCGCAGCGTGCGGTCGTGCGCCACGACGTAGGCTGGCACGCCCTCGCGCTGGGCGATGTCCAGGCGCGCCGCGCGCAGCGCGTCGAAGGCTGATTGCGCGGCTGCGTCCAGCGCCGGATCGTCGGCCGAAGGCGTGGCGCGGCGCCGGCTGCCACTGGCCGATCGGCTTGGCGCACCGGCTTCGCCCGGCGGCAGCCAGCGCGCGGACTGGCGGCCGCGCATCACCGCGTCGCCGTCGGGGCTGAGGCGCAGCACCGGATGCTGATCACCGGAGAAGACGATCCAGCCGGCGGTGACGCAGCGGCCGAGGGCGCGCGTGATCCAGGCCTCGCTGCGCTCGGCGAGCAAGCCGAAGGTGGAGACGCGCGTCAGACCCTGCCGTTCCAGGCGCTCCTCCTGCTCGCCACGCAGCAGCTTGACCGCCATCTTCATCCCGAAGCGGCCGTGGATGCGCGCCACACCGGAGAGCAGCTTGCGCGCCAGCAGCGTGGCGTCCTCGTCGGAGCCGCCGGCGTCGATGGTGGTGCAGACATCGCAGCGGCCGCAGCCGGCCAGCGTCTCAGCCTCGTCGCCGAAGTAGCGCAGGATGGCGTCGTGCCGGCAGGCGCCGCCTTCCGCCCAGCGGATGAGCTCCAGGAAGAGGTTCCACTTGTGCGCGACGATCTCCGAGTCCGCCTCGCCGTCGCGCTCGAGCAGGCGCCGGCGCTGCGGCAGGTCGGACTGCGCCCAGCACAGTAGGCCGATGGCCGGGTCGCCGTCGCGGCCGGCGCGGCCGACCTCTTGGTAGTAGGCCTCGATGGAGCCGGGCGGACCGAAGTGCACCACGGCGCGCACATCGCTGCGGTCGATGCCCATGCCGAAGGCGTTGGTGGCGCAGACGGCGTCCAGCCGGCCGGCCATGAAGTCCTCCTGCGCGATCTGCCGGTCTTCGGCGGGCAGGCCGGCGTGATAGGCGCGCGTGCGCCAGCCCTGGCCGGCGAGTCGCCCCGCCTCGGTCTCGGCCAGCTTGCGCGTCGGCGTGTAGACGATGGCCACGCCGCGGCCGTCGCCCGGCCGACCCAGCGCCTCGGCCAGCGCGGCGTCCACCTGCTGCTGGCGGTCGCGCTGGCCGCCGACCTCGGCGGCGCGCAGCGCCAGATTCGGCCGCGCGAAGCCGTGTACCAGCTGTGCGGTCTCCGGGCCCATGTCCAGGCGGTGCACGATCTCGTCGCGCACCACGGGGGTGGCGGTGGCCGTGCAGGCCAGCACGTGCGGCGGCGCCAGCTCGCGCACGATCTCGCCGATCTGCATGTATTCGGGCCGGAAGTCGTGGCCCCATTCGCTGATGCAGTGCGCCTCGTCGACCGCTATCAGCGGGCAGTCCAGCTGCTTGATGCGTTCGCGGAAGCCGGCTGCTGCCAGCCGCTCCGGGGCGACGTAGACGATGCGGTACTCGCCGCGCCAGAGGGCGGCCAGGCGCTGCTGCATGGTCTCGGCCGGCAGCGTGGCGGCCAGATAGGTCGCCGCCACGCCGCGCTGCTGCAGGGCGGCGACCTGGTCGGCCATCAGCGCCACCAGCGGCGAGATGACGATGGTGGTGCCCGGCAGCATCAGCGCCGGCACTTGGTAGCACAGCGACTTGCCGCCGCCGGTAGGGGCGACCAGCAGCGCGCGACCGCTCTCGAGCAGGGTTTCGATGGCCTCGCGCTGGCCAGCGCGGAAGGCGTCGAAACCGAGGGCGTGAAGGGCGTCGTCCGCGGCGCTGGGGCTCATGCGCGCATTGTAGGGCCGTGGCCGCTGACGCGACGGCGGCGGCCGTTATAGGCTGGCGCCATGCTGCAGGAGATGCCCGAACTGACACGGGACGCGAGCCGTGGGGAATCCCCTCCCGAGCGGCTGTGCGCCGATCCGCGCATCGCCCGCCATGCGGCGATGTTCTCGCGCGCGGAAGCCGATCATCTGATCGACTGCGCGCGCGACCGATTGAGCGAGGCGGCGGTGAGCCTCAATGGTGGGGTCGGCAAGAGCAGCGGACGCGTCGCGCAGAACGCCTGGATTCCGCACGACCACGACGCCACCGTGCGTGGCCTCTGCGAACGCCTTGCCGAGGCCGCTGGTCACCCGCTGGCGCACGCCGAATCGCTGCAGGTCGTCCACTACGCGCCGGGTGGCGAGTACCGCCCGCATTTCGACGCCTACGACATGAACACGCCGCGCGGCCGCGAATACACCCGTCGCGGCGGCCAGCGCCTGTGCACGGCCATCCTCTATCTCAACGACGTCGACGCCGGCGGGCAGACCCGTTTCCCGCGTCTGGATCTCACCATCCAGCCGCGTTGCGGCGATGCGCTGATCTTCGACAGTTGCCGTGTCGGAACGGTGGAAGTTCACCCCAAGGCCTTGCACGCCTCGGCGCCACTGGACGCCGGCGAGAAGTGGATCGCCAACCTCTGGTTCCGGCAGCGCCCCTACCGCTGAGACCGCCCGCGGCGGCGTTTTTCCCTAGACTGGGGCGCATGAGCCAGCAGCCCGTCGCAACCGAATCCGTCATAGACCCCGAAACCGAGCGCGCCAGCGACACCGCCACTGCGGAGGCCATCGTCGGGCGCATGCTCGACGCTGCCACGCACGCCGGCGCCGACGCCGCCGAGGCCGGCGCCAGCCTTTCGCGCGCGCTCACTGTGGCGGTGCGCAACGCCGAGGTGGAGTCGCTGGAGTTCCAGCGCGACCGCGACCTCGCGCTGACCGTCTATTGCGGCCAACGCGTCGGCGGCGCCAGCACCTCCGACTGGTCCGATGCCGGTTTGCGCGCGGCGGCCGAAGCGGCCGTGGCCATTGCCCGCGCCAGCGGCGAGGACGCCTGCAACGGTCTGCCGGAGCGCAAGGATCTGGCCACGGACTTCCCGGAGCTCGATCTCTTCCATCCCTGGATGAGTGACGCCGACGCCGCCATCGACCATGCCCGCGCCTGCGAGGCGGCGGCGCTGGCGGTGGATGCGCGCATTCAGCAGAGCGAGGGCGCCACGCTGGAGACCGGCCGCGGCGTTTCGGTGCTGGGCAATACGCACGGCTTTCGGGGCGTGCGCTCCGGCACGCGCCATGGCCTGTCCTGCGCGGTGATCGCGCGCGTCGAGGACGATATGCAGCGCGACTACTGGTACACCGCCGGCCGCGTGCCGGCGGCGCTGCTGGACGCCGACGCCGTCGGCCGCCGCGCCGGTGAGCGCGCCGTCGCCCGCCTCGGCGCGCAGCGCCTGAGCACGCGCCGCTGCCCGGTGCTGTTCCCGCCCGAGCTGGCGCGCAGCCTGTGGTCGGCGCTGGCCGGGGCGGCCACCGGGGCGTCGCTTTATCGCCGCGCCAGCTTCCTGCTCGACCGTGCCGGCTCGCGCATCGCCGCCGAGGGCCTGCGCCTGGAGCAGCAGCCGCATCTGCCGCAGGCCCTGGGCAGCGCCGCCTTCGACGAGGAGGGCGTGGCTACCGTGCAGCGCGACCTCGTCGCCGACGGCGTGTTGCAGCACTATCTGCTGTCGAGCTACAGCGCGCGGCGGCTGGGGTTGGCCACCACCGGCAACGCCGGCGGTGTCTACAACCTGGTGGCGCATCCGACCACCGATGCCGGGCTGGAGCAGCTCGCCGCCGACATGGGCGAAGGCCTGCTCGTCACCGAGCTGATGGGCCAGGGTGTCAACACCGTGACGGGCGACTATTCGCGCGGCGCGGCCGGTTACGTCGTGCGCAACGGCACCATCGCCGAGCCGGTGGACGAGATCACCATCGCCGGCAACATGCTGGAGATGCTGCAGGCCGTCGAGGCCGTGGGCAGTGATATCGACACCCGCAGCGGCATCCACACCGGCAGCGTGCTGATCGGCGCGATGACCGTCGCCGGCAGCTGACCCGCGTCAGGCGCCGTTTATCGATCAGCGTCCAGCGCGCTGGACGCAATGCGCGCGAACTCGCGGAAGTCGTCGAGATGTTCGTGACAGATGCTGTGCACGATCGCCCAGTCGATCTGCTGATACTGATGCACTGCGATGTTCCGGAAGCCGACCGCCGCGCGCAGTCGATCGGCGAGCGCCATGGGGATCACGTCTTGCTCGGCAAGGCGGAGAAAGCTTTCCGCCATCGTGCCCGGGGCAGCGCCCTCGGTCTCGCTGAGAAGCTGAAGAGCGATGTCGACGCAGAGCTGCACGGCACGCGTCAGATTGACGCTGAGGATGTCCTGTAGGTCGGCGTCCTGCTCCAGCGCTTCCAGGGAGTCCGGACGGCGCTCGACGATGCGTTGCACACAGCGCCGTAGGGATTCGAGGCGCGAAGCCAGTACTAGGCGATCCATTGCCGCCGCCGCTGTTCCAGAAGTGCCTCGTACTGAGGCAGAAAGTCCGCTGCGTCGATCAAGGTGCGCGCGAGCCAGGAGGCATGGATACCCGCTTCGCTCTCGTGCACGGGCTGGCCATGAGTCAGCGCCTGCAGCGCTATTGCCACTGAGGCAGCGCGCAGGTCGACGACATCCACTGGCCGACCGGTTGTGGCAGCCAGGGCGCGCGTCAAGGCCATGCGTGCGCTGGTATCCAGTGCCTCGTTGGCGGCCACCGCAACATCGATATCACTAGCGGCGCCAGCCTGGCCAGTGCCCACCGAGCCGAAGACAACACCCAGTTGCAGCCTTGGCCGGAAGTCCTCCAGCACCGCGCGTACTCTTTTCAGCTCATCCTGCATGGAGCGATCATCGCATGTCCGCCCTGTCGTCGAAGCGCCCTTCCAGCCCGAAGCCGGTGCGGGAGAACGCGATGGCGACAAGGGGATAGCAGGCCGCCATCAGCAGCGCATAGACCCACTCGAGGGCGTTGAGCCAGGCGTCGCGGTCGTCGACGACGAACTGCAGCGGTAGCGAGGCCAGCCCCAGCCCGAGCAGCAGCGCCAGCACGGTCACGAAGGCGCGCTTCAGCCACGGCGCCAGCACACCGGCCGAGGTGGCGATGGAGATCAGCAGCATCTGCGCCAGCACGGTCATCGAGAAGTAGAGATTGATGCCGTAGCGGCGCAGCAGACGCGGAAGGTCGCCCTCCTCGCCGAGATAGGTGGCATAAAGCGTGTAAAACAGCGCCCCCACCAGGCCACAGCCGAGCAGCACCCAGCGCCGAATGCCCGCGGCCTCGTGCACGCGCGCCGCCCACACGAAGCAGCAGCTCCAGAAAGCGGCCAACAGCCAGCCGTAGGGCTGCATCGTGAAGCGGAACCAGTAGATCACCGGCTCCTGCCGTGCGGCGCGGCTGATCGAGGTGCAGCCGTCCCAGTAGGGATTGCAGGCCTCAATCAGTCCGAGCCAGGTCGAAGCCAGCCAGGCGACATGCAGCGCCACCAGCGGCAGCAGGCAGCTCACCCAGGCGATAAGGACCGGTATCCGCTGCGCGGTCATGACCGACGCTCCCAGCTACGCCCCAGACGTGCCCGGTAAGCCTGACGAGCTAGACGAGCTCGACGCCCATCGCCACAGCTTCGCCGCCGCCGATGCATAGACTGGCGATGCCGCGGTTCTCGCCACGCCGACGCATGGCGTTGAGCAGGGTGACGAGGATGCGCGCACCGGAGGCGCCGATGGGGTGGCCCAGCGCGCAGGCGCCGCCGTTGACGTTGACGCGCGCGGGATCGAGCTTGTGCTCCTCCATCGCCGCCATGGTCACGCAGGCGAAGGCCTCGTTGATCTCCCAGAGGCCGACGTCGGAGGCCTTCCAGCCGGTGGCATCCAGCAGCTTGGCAATGGCGTGCACCGGCGCCACCGTGAACTCGGCCGGCAGCCGCGCGTGGCTGGCGTGACCGGTGATGCGTGCCACCGGCTGCAGGCCGCGCTTCTCGGCTTCCGAGGCGCGCATCAGCACCAGCGCGGCGGCGCCGTCGGAGATGGAGCTCGCGTTGGCGGCGGTGACGGTGCCGTCCTTCTTGAAGGCGGGCTTGAGCTGCGGAATCTTGTCCGGGCGACCCTTGAAGGGCTGCTCATCCTTGTCGAAGGTCTGCGCGCCGCCGCGAGCCGGTACTTCCACCGGCACGATCTCGTCGTCGAAGCTGCCATCCTCGTTGGCTCGCTTGGCGCGCGCCAGCGACTCGATGGCGAAGGCGTCCTGCGCCTCGCGGGTGAAGCGGTACTTGTCGACGCAGCGCTCGGCGAATACGCCCATGGGCAGGTCGGCCTCATAGGCGTCGTTGAGCCCGTCCATGGCCATGTGGTCGTAGATGCGGTCGTGGCCATAGCGGTAACCGCTGCGCGCCTTGGACAGCATGTAGGGGGCGTTGGACATGCTCTCGAAGCCACCGGCGAGCATGACGCGGGCGCTGCCGGCGGTGAGCAGGTCGTTGGCCAGCATGACGGCCTTCAGGCCGGAACCGCACATCTTGCTGATCTGCGTGGCGCCGACGGCGTCGGGCAGGCCAGCGCCGCGCACCGCCTGGCGTGCCGGCGCCTGCCCCTGGGCGGCGATCAGGCAGCAGCCGAGGATGGCCTCGTCGATGTCGTCGCCGCTGATACCGGCGCGCTCCACGGCGGCCTTGACGGCCGCGCTGCCCAGTTGGTGGCCGGCCAGCGGCGTGAGATCGCCGAGCATGCCGCCGATGGGGGTGCGCGCGGTGGAGACGATGACGATGGGATCCTGACTGTTCATTGGGGCCTCGCGTTGGGAATGCTTGAAAGGACGGAAGTTGACTGGCGCCATTATCGCGCAGCCGCCAGCCCGGGCGCTGACCCCTACAATGCTGCAGGGTTTCACCCACCCGGATTGACCCGGAGAAAGGCTTGAGCTTCGCGATCTACGCGCACCCCGAATTCGACGCCCACGAAACCGTGCTCTTCGGCTATGACGCGGCCACCGGCCTACGCGCGATTGTCGCCGTACACAGCACGCATCTAGGTCCCTCGCTGGGCGGTTGCCGTATGTACCCCTACGCCGACGAAGCCGAGGCGCTGACCGACGTGCTGCGCCTGTCGCGCGGCATGAGCTACAAGGCGGCTCTGGCCGAGCTGCCGCAGGGCGGTGGCAAGAGTGTGATCATCGGTGATCCGCGCGCGGACAAGACGCCGGCGCTGATGCACGCCATGGGCCGGCTGGTGGGGCGCGCGGCGGGCAGCTACATCGTCGCCGAGGATTCGGGCATCGGCGTGGCCGATATCCGGGCCATGGCCGAAGAGACCGCGCACGTCAGCGGCCTGGCGGCCGAAGGCGCGCCTGGCGACGGGGATCCCTCGCCGGCGACGGCGCTGGGCACCTTTCTCGCCATGCAGGTCGCCGCCGAGCGCGCGCTGGGTAGTCGCGATCTCGCCGGCGTCGGCGTGGCCATTCAGGGCGCAGGTCGGGTCGGCACGGCGCTGGCGCAGCATCTGCGTGACGCCGGCGCGCGCCTCTGGGTGAGCGATACGCATGCCCTCAGCGCCAAAGCCTGCGCGCAGGCCACCGGCGCCGAAGTGGTGGCCCCCGAGGCGATCTATGACGTGCCGGTCGATATCTTCGCGCCCTGCGCGCTGGGCGCGGTGCTCAGCGCGGCGACCATTCCGCGGCTGCGCGCCCGTGCCGTGGTGGGTGCAGCCAACAACCAGCTGGCAACGGTGGCCGACGACGCGCGTCTGCTTGAGGCCGGCGTGCTCTACGCACCGGACTACGTCGTCAACGCCGGCGGCATCATCGACATTCACTATCACCGGCAAGGTCCCTACGACGCAGCTTCGGCACGGCGGCATCTCGACGCGATTCCGCGCACGCTGGGGCAGGTGCTGGACGCGGCGCAGGCCGAGGGGCGTCCGGCGGGAGCGGTGGCGGACGCTCTGGCGCGGGCGCGCATCGGGCGCGGCTGAAGCCGCCACAGGACAGGGAGACGTGCATGAGTGAGGCCGGGGCGGGGAAGGCGGAGCAGGCGCCACGCTGCGTCGCAGACGCGGTGCTTCTCTACCAGTCGGAAGGCGCCGAAGAGGCCGTTGAAGCCGCTCGCGAGCAGGCCCGCGCCTTCGCCGCCGAACATGGCATTCAGCTGTACGAATGCTCGGCCAAGCGCTTCCTGGACGGGGAACGGCCTGATGAATGCGAAGGCGCGCGGCACTGGGTCGTGGTGGGTGAAGACCGCATGATCCGACGCGCCATGGACGCTGCCGAAAGCGAAGGTGTCGGCCTCGGGCTGCTGCCGGTGGGCAAGCTGACGCAGACGCGGGATTTCTACGACCTACCGGCCGACGCCGCGGAGCGGCTGGCACTGGCCCTGCGCGAGCCGGAGGTCGCCCTCGATGTGCTGCGCTGCAACGGCGACATCGTGCTCGGTCAGGCGACCATCGGTGACGTGCCCTTCCTGGACCGCCGCGGGCAGGCGCTGGTGCGGTTGCAGAAGCAGTTCTGGCGGCGCTGGGCGATGGCGTTGAGCCTGTTCTGGACAGCGCTGAAACGCCTCTTTGTCATCCACCCGGCGCTGATCCGCCTGCAGCTCGGCAAAGAGGAGAAGGCGCGACAGACGGCAGTGACCGGCATCGTGCTGCTGGAGAACGACGTCGGCTTCGTCGCCGGGCGCATGCTGGGCGAGACCTTGTCCGCACGCGACGGGCGTGTGGCGGCGCTGTTGCTGGCGCCGACCTCGATCGTGCGCTACCTGGGCTTTCTGCTGCGCGCCGCCTTCGGCGGCACCGCCACCGGCGCCCGCATGCCGCGCGCGCTGAGTTATGTCCGCACCGAACGCCTCGTCATCGAATCCGATACCGAGCTGGATTACCGCATCGACGGCCTGCGCCACAGCGACAAGCGCATCGAGGTGACAGTGCACGCGCAGTCGCTGTCGATGAATGTCGGTGCACGCTTCGCCGACATGGCGGGCATCGACGACAAGGGCAAGGACACGCTGCGCCTGGCGAATCTGCCGGAGAACGAGTCGCGGCTGGCCATGATCCGCAAGCGGCTGCCGCTGTTCACGCACGCGCTGGAGGAGGACTTCAAGGATCTCTTCCTGCTGCTGAAGGAGAGCGCCCGCATCGGACCGGACTACATCACCCTCAGCCTGCTCGCCGCGCTCATCGGCACGCTTGGCCTGCTGCTGGACTCGGCGGCGGTGATCATCGGTGCCATGGTGCTGGCGCCGCTGATGGCCCCCATCATCTGTCTGTCGATGGCGGCGTTGCGCCGCGATCTCGCGCTGCTGAAGCAGTCGAGCGTGGCGATCGCGGCCGGTATCGGTCTGTCCCTGCTGGTATCGGCGGCGCTGGCCTTCCTGCTGCCCGTGCGCATGATGACGCCGGAGATCGCCGCAAGGCTGGCGCCCAGCCTGCTCGATCTCGGTGTGGCGGTCTTCTCCGGTGTCGCCGGCGCCTACGCCTACGCGCGCGAGAGCGTCATGAAGAGCCTGCCGGGCGTGGCTATCGCCGTTGCGCTGGTGCCGCCGCTGGCCGTACTCGGCATCGGCCTGGGCTGGGGGGATCTGGCCATCATCGGCGGTGCCGGTCTGCTCTTCGCCACCAACCTTGCCGGTATCGCCCTGGCCGGCGCGGCCACCTTCATGGTGCTGGGCTACGGGCCCGTCAAGCGCACCAGCCGCGGCCTGCTCTGGCCGGCGGTCGTCGTGCTGCTGATCGCGATCCCGCTGGGCGCCTCCTTCCTGCGCATGCAGTTCGCCTGGAAGGCCGAGCGCCACATTGCCGAGCGCGTCTTCCAGATCGGCGATCAGGCCATTCGGATGGCGCGCCCCGAGATCAGCGTCACGCCCGACGGCGTGCGCATCAAGGCCGATATCTACGCCGCCGAAGACGTGTCGACCGCCCAGCTGCGCGCACTGCGAGATCGGCTGGCCGAGGAGCTGGAGCGCGAAGTGGTACTGGATGTCTCCCGGCGTAGTCTCTTTCGCTGAGCGTCTACTGCCTAAGCCCTCGCCTTATCCCGAGGAAAGGCGGTAACCGCAGATTTCGCAGATTGCCGCAGATTCGGGGAAGAGAACAACCACAGATTCCACAGATTTACATAGAAGATGTGGTGTCCGGTCCGTGATTCTAGTGCGATGCCGCGCAGCGGCGAGCCAGTATGATCCGCACCCGTCGCGGGTCGTGTCCCACGACGTGGTGTAAGTGATTGGGTGTCACCGGTGGCAACTGGTTTAGGTTTGGATTGCGA
This sequence comes from Algiphilus aromaticivorans DG1253, assembly GCF_000733765.1. Classification (NCBI taxonomy): domain Bacteria; kingdom Pseudomonadati; phylum Pseudomonadota; class Gammaproteobacteria; order Nevskiales; family Algiphilaceae; genus Algiphilus; species Algiphilus aromaticivorans. The sequence continues at coordinate 141,218 of NZ_JPOG01000001.1, forward strand.
CGACCAACCTTCACCGAGGAACCACCGATGACCGATGAGATGATGAACCTGCGAGCGCTGCTGGAGAAGAGCCCGGACGCTGATTTGCTGCGTGAGATGATTGGTTTTGCCAGTCAGCGCCTGATGGAGCTGGAGATTGGCGCCCGCACGGGTGCGGGTTACGGCGAGAAGAGCGCCGAGCGTCTGGTGCAGCGCAATGGCTACCGCGAGCGTGACTGGCAGACGCGGGCCGGGACCGTGGAGCTGCGCATTCCCAAGCTGCGCAAGGGCAGCTACTTCCCGGGCTTTCTGGAGCCCCGACGGATGTCGGAGAAGGCACTGACGGCGGTGATTCAGGAGGCCTACATCCAGGGGATCTCGACCCGCTCGGTCGATGATCTGGTGCAGGCCATGGGCGGCACCGGCGTCTCGAAGAGCCAGGTCTCGCGGCTGTGCGAGGAGATCGACGAGCGCGTCCACGCGTTTCTGGAGCGACCGATCGAGGGGGACTGGCCCTACCTGTGGATCGATGCCACCTACGTCAAAGTCCGACAAGCCGGCCGGATCATCTCGGTGGCGGTGATTGTCGCGGTCGGCGTCAACGACGATGGCCGCCGCGAGGTGCTTGGCATGGATATCGGCCCGTCGGAGGCCGAGACCTTCTGGAAGGACTTTCTGCGCAAGCTCGCGCGGCGAGGACTGCGGGGCGTCAAGCTGGTGATCTCCGATAGCCACGAAGGCATCAAGGCGGCTGTCTCCAAGGTCTTCACCGCCACCTGGCAGCGCTGCCGTGTCCATTTCATGCGCAACGCTCTGGCACATGCCGGCAAGAGTGGCCGGCGCGTGGTCTCCGCCTTCATCGCCACCGCCTTCGCCCAGAATGACGCCGAGGCAGCGCGCCAGCAGTGGCGCCACGTCGCCGACCAACTCCGCAGCAGCGTGCCCAAGCTCGCCACGCTCATGGACGACGCCGAAACCGACGTACTGGCCTACATGGACTTCCCCGCCGCCCACCGCGTGAAGCTGCACAGCACCAACCCGCTGGAACGTCTCAACGGCGAGATCAAGCGACGCACCGAGGTTGTCGGCATCTTCCCCAACGAAGCGGCAATCCGGCGCCTCGTCGGCGCCATCCTCCTGGAACAGAACGACGAGTGGGCCGTGCAACGTGCCCGCTACATGACCCGGGAAACCATCACCGAGGTCATCCATCCACCCGCCATGCAACTGCCGGCTGTGGCAGCCTAAGCAACGCAGCCAGCCGAACCGGTAGCCACCGTCATACCCAAGGAGCTACACCACGGCTAGGGACACGACCCCCGTCGCGTGGCGGCCTCCGATAGCGCTATGGCTACAGGGCGCGGAACCCGCAGAGCAACAACGGCTCCTATTCCCTTCCGACATTCTCACTTCGAGCTATCTTCTAGCTCGAATCTCGCCATAAATGACTCTAGAGCATCGAAAGCGCTGCCATAAATGCGGCAAGCTGGTGGAGCCTTCGAAAACGCCCGCCGCTCAGGCCCGCAGGCAGTCGCGCAGGATTGCCGGCAGATGCGGTGCCAGTACCGCACCGTGGTCCCGCCAGTTACGGCAGCCAGCGCGTACGGCTTCGGGGCGCCGGGCGCGTTGGGCGATACGGTCGATTGCCGTCTCGACGCCCTCCGGGGCGCGCGCTCCCATCAGTGTCGCCTTCAGGCGCGCGGGCTCGGGTGGCGCCAGCGACAATGCGGCGAAGGCGTCTCGGCGCGCGGCGACGGCAGTCGCCATGCGGGCGCAGAAGTCGGGCAGGGGCTCGTCGTGCCATTCATGCCAGCGCTTCGCCAGCCAGTGGTCGGCGTAGAGGTCAAGGGTCAGCCGGCCCCAGCGGCGCTCGCCTGCGGGGAGATCGCTCAGTGTCGTCCGTGTGCCGGCGTGGGCGTCGAAGACGGCGTCTACCCGGCGGTGCAGCCGAATGGAGGCGGCGACATCATGGGGCAGATGGGTCAGCGCGTTGCCGCGCACGGCATCACCGAGCAGGGCACCGGCCGGTTCAGCTTCCTGCCGCTCGGCAATCAGCAGGTGCGCCAGGAAGTTCACTGCCCGGAAGGCGGGTCGCCGTCGTGCGGCGGTGCCTCTTGGGGGCGCGACATGCCGGCCGTCACAACGAAACGCATGCCTTCTTCGAGCTTCATGTCGACCGGTTTCAGATACTGCCTTGGAATCAGCGCCATGTAGCCACCGATCTGATAGCTCAGTGGCAGATAGACGGCGACCTCGTCGCCTTCTGCCTCGATGCCCAGCGCGGAGAAGTCCTCCAGCGTGATGAAGCCGAAAAGACGCATCGGAACCCCGGGCCAGGTGACCAGAACCATCTTCGAGAAGCGCGATGACTTGTCCTGGTTGGAAAGTAGCCCCATCAGATCGCGCACGGCGCCGTAGAGCGTCTTGACCAGTGGGATGCGATTGAGCTGGCGTTCCGCCGTATCGACCATCGATTGGAAAAGGATGAGGCGTGTCGCCATCCCGACGGCGAAGATGAGCCCGATCCCCACGATCAGCCCCATGCCCGCGATATAGGCCCCTTCGGGCAGCAGGAAAGCCAGAGCGCCGCCCATGACCGACTCCGCGACCACGACCAGCCAGACCAGAACGGCGAGGGTGACGATGATGGGAAGCGATACGACGAGGCCGCTCAGGAAGGTTGTCAGCAGCTTGCGCAGGCTCAATGCTCGGCGTTCCTGCAAGGGTGGAATTTTTACCTTACTACGGTGACCTGTGCCTCACCTGAATTCACTGGCGCTTGCCGGTGATCTCAGCGTGAACAGTGACGGTCCTAACGAAAAGGGCCAGGCAGATGCCGGGCCCTTTTCGTCATGCGTGCCGCGAGGGTCCTGACTCAGATGCGCGCTTCGATGCCGAATTCTGCGAATCCCTTCTTCTGGAAGTTGTCGCGGAACATGTCGCGCAGCTTGATGGCTGCGGCATCGTAGGCTTCCTTGTCGGCCCAAGTCTGGCGCGGATTGAGCATCTCGCTGGGCACGCCGTGGCACTCGGTGGGCATGCGCAGTTTGAGGATCTCGTGTGTCTCGGTGGGTACATTGTCCAGCTTGCCTTCCAGCGCGGCATTGAGCAGCGCGCGCGTCAGCTTGATGGAGATGCGCTCACCGGTGCCGTAGGGACCGCCGGTCCAGCCGGTGTTGAGCAGGATGCAGCGCGCCTTGTGCTTCTTCATCTTGTCGGCCAGCAGTCCGGCGTAGACGTTCGGCTTCTGCGCCATGAAGGGGCCGCCGAAGCAGGCCGAGAAGGTCGGCTGCGGCTCGGTGACACCGACCTCGGTACCGGCCACGCGCGAGGTGAAGCCGGAAACGAAGTGGTACATCACATCCTCGGGCTCGAGGATCGAGATGGGCGGCAGCACGCCGAAGGCATCCGCCGTCAGCAGCACGATGGTCTGCGGATGCGGGCCCTGGCCGTTGGGCATGACGTTCGGGTTCGCCGACAGCGGGTAGGAGAAGCGCGTGTTCTCGGCGATCGTGCGGTCGGTGAGATCCAGCTCGTCCGGATGGCACTCTTCCATCGTCTTGCCGGGCAGTGGCGGCACGTTCTCGATGAGCGTGCCGGGCTTGGACAGCGCCGCGGCGATGACCGGCTCGGCTTCCTTGTCGAGGTCGATCAGCTTGGCGTAGCAGCCGTCCTCGAGATTGCACAGACCGTTGTCGGACCAGATCGTCTCGTCGTCGCCGATCAGGCGCCGCTCCGGATCAGCTGACAGCGTCGTCTTGCCGGTGCCAGACAGGCCGAAGAGGATGGCGGCGTCGTCCTTGGGGCCGACGTTGGCCGAGCAGTGCATCGACAGGCGGCCCTGCTTGGGCAGCAGGTAGTTGCCGACCGTGAAGATGGTCTTCTTGTTGACGCCGCAGTAGTCGGCGCGCCCGGCGACCAGGCAGATGCGGTTGCGCGTGTCGATGATGACGGCGGCCTCCGAGCGGCTGCCGTCGCGCTCCGGTACGCACTCGAAGCTGGGCACATTGATCATGGTCCAGCGGCGGCCCTCGACGTCGGCGACGTCGAGATCCTTCGGGAACATGTTATGCACGAACATGGCGTGCGTGGCGTACTCGCCAACGAAGCGGTAGGGCACCGCGAAGTCGGAATCCGAGCCCATGAATACGTTCTTGACGTAGAGCGTGGCCTGTTTGTCGTTCAGGTGCTGCACGACACGCTTGAGCAGGCCCTCGTAGTCCTCGGGCTTGTAGCGATTCAAGTCCGCCTTGAACCAGATCTCGTCGTCGACCTCGGGCCAGGCCACCGCGTAGGTGTCCTTGGTACGCCGGCCCGTGCAGTCAGGATCTGTGTAGTAGACCAGCGGCCCGTTGACGCCGAGGCTGGTGGGGTAGGCCTTCTGTGCATCCGAGGGGCCACCGTGGGCCACGCGGCCGCGATCGTTGGCAATTGCCTCGTGAAACAGCTCTTCCTTGGAAAGATCAACCTTGTAGCTGACGCTGTCCAGGCCGAGAAGGGTATTGAGATCAGCCACAAGACTCATCAAGACAATACTCCGGTCCGGTTGCAAATGAGCCGTGCATTATACCCGCTTGACCCCGCGGACCCCCGGCGGGGCCCGCGCTCAGTCCTGCCGCGGATCGGCGTCGCTTTCCTCGGCGTTGCTCGTCTCGGGAATCGTGAAGCCTGCGACCGATTCGCGCAGCGTCGAACTGAGCTGGGTCAGCTTGCCGACATCCTGCGCCGTCTGGCGCGAAGAGGCGGCCGTCTGCACGGCGATCTCGCGGATGCGCTGCATGGTGCCGGCCACTTCCGTGCCCTCGCCGGCGCGGGCGCGTACCGAGGCGGCGATCTCGTCGATGAGCGCCGCCAGTTCGGTGGAGGCGCGCTCGATCTGCGTCAGCGTCTGGCCGGCTTCCTCTGCCGTGCTGGCACCGGTGACCACGTTCGAGGTCGAGCGCTCCATCGAGACGATGGCCTCGTTGGTGTCGGCCTGAATGGTCTTGACCAGATTCTCGATCTGGCGCGTGGCATTGGTGGCGCGCTCGGCCAGACGCTGGACCTCATCGGCGACCACAGCGAAGCCGCGACCCGCTTCGCCGGCCATGGCGGCCTGGATGGAGGCGTTGAGCGCCAGCGTGTTGGTCTGCTCGGCGATGTCGTTGATGAGCTCGGTGATGTTGCCGATCTCCTGCGAGGATTCGCCCAGGCGCTTCATGCGTTTTGAGGTGTCCTGAATCTGCTCGCGCAGTGTGTTCATGCCCTCGATGGTGCGGTCCACCGTCTCGGCGCCGGTATGCGCAACGCGCACGGACTCCTGCGCCTGATTGGACGCCTCGGTGGCGCGACCGGCGGTTTCCTCCAGGGACTGCGATACACGCGTGATGGTCTGCGTGGCCTCGTCGGTCTCGCGCGCCTGGTCCTCGGAGCGGCGGCTCATCTGCTCGACCGAGGTCTGCGTCTGCTCGGCGGCTTCGGCGATCTGCTGCGAGGCGGCGTTGATCTGGCCGACCAGCCCCCGCATGTTCTCCACCGTGAAGTTGATGGAGTCGGCGATGGCACCGGTGAAGTCCTCGGTCACCGTCACGCCGACGGTAAGGTCGCCGTCGGCGAGATTCGTGATCTCGTCGAGCAGTGTCAGAATCGCGTCCTGCTGGCGGCGGTCGCGTTCGGTAGCGACGCTTGCCTCGCGCCGCAGCTGGTAGACGAAGAGACCGATGAAAAGGATAATGGCGATTACTGCAGCGGCGCCCATTGCGTAGCTGGGCTGTGCCGAGGGCTGCTCGCCTTGCAGGTCACGCAGCAGGACGTTCTCGATCTCGCCGGCGGCGGTCTCGATACTGGTGGCCCGGCTGTAGAAATCGATGTTGGCGTCGTTGAAGCGATCCAGCGTCGGTGCTGACTCGACCAGCGCGTTCGCGTTCGAGCGCAGGTTGTCGAGCGCCTCGCCAATGGCGGCGTGCTCCTCCTGCAGCCCGCCCGGCACGTTATTGGCTAGGTCGGCGTGCAGCGCCGCGATGTCCGCCATCGTGGCATCGATCCGCGGAGCCAGGTTCCCGGCGACGGTGTTGATCTGGATGATGCTGGTGGCGAGGCTGCGCAGCTCCTCGAGCCGTGCGCGCAACAGTGCTGCATTGCGACCGGTGTTGCCGCTGGTGGCCTCCAGCAGCGCATCCGCAGGGTCGCGCAGATCGTCGACCGTCGCGGCGATGGTCGCAGCATTGATCTTGGTGCGCTGCGCGGTGGGCAGGCCGGTGATGATCGCCTCAACGATCGGGGAAACACGCTCCCAAGCATTCTGCAGATTCGGGACCAGATCCTGGTAGCGCGCGGGCAGCGGCGGTACGCCGCGGGCCTGGTCGCCTTCCTCGAGCAGATAGATCAGATCTTCGTAGTTGTCCTGCATGGCGAAGAGCGCCGAGCGGTCCGGCTCGAGGCCTTGCGAGGAGTCGCGCGCCGACTGCGAAACGTTTTCGTAGAAGTTGCGCACGTCGAAGGCCAGCGTGTCCAGGCCGGCGTTGCGCTCCAGCTGCTGCTGGACGTAGAGGAAATTGACGACGGCGCCGGAAATGAGCAGCGCCGCGGCGACGAGCAGTATAACTTGCAGGCGCGGCAGCAGGCGCGCGGGGGCGTTATCGGTTCTGGCCATGATCGATCCTCAGCCGGCGATGACGCCGCGCACCTTGGCGAGCAGGTCCTGCTGCTTGATCGGCTTGACGATGTATTCCTTCGCGCCCTGGCGCATGGCCCAGAGACGGTCCGTGTCCTGGCTCTTGCTGCTGATGACGATGACCGGGATGGCCGCGGTCTCGGGTGCGCGCGACAGCGCGCGGGTTGCCTGGAAGCCGTTCATGCCCGGCATGACGACGTCCATCAATACGCAATCCGGCTTATCGGCTTTCACGCGTTCGACGGCTTCGGCGCCTTCGGTGCACTCGCTGACCTCGTGCCCGTCGGATTCCAGCATCTTGCGCAGCGCCGCCAGATCGGTTGGTGAGTCGTCCACCACCAGAATGCGAGCCATCGTGCTCCCCTGCTCCCTTTTTGATCCAGCGAGACTAACGGCGCCGGCTGGGATCGTCCAGCGCCTCGTGAATGATGTGCCCGCTCGCCATGCTGAGCACGACGCCGCCGCCCGTCGGATGCGCGGCCAGCGGCGTGTTGCGTCCGCGGCTGGTGAAGTGCGCCGGATCGACGGGTGCCTTCCGGGACGGGTCGATCAGAACGAGGTCGGCGGAGGCGCCTTCGACCAGGCCGCCGGCCGGTTGGCCGAGTATCGCCAGCGGCACGTCGTGTACCGCGGCCACCAGACGCGGAAGATCGAGCACGCCCTGCTCGACCAGCCACAGCGCGAGGCACCAGGCACTGTCCAGCCCGGAGGCGCCCGCCGCCGCGCCATCGAAGGCTTCGTTCTTGGCGTCGGCCTCGTGCGGTTGATGATCGCAGCAGAGCGCGCCGATGTCGCCCGCTGCCAGCGCCGCGCGCAGAGCGTCCCGGTCGGTGGTCTCGCGTAGCGGTGGCTGCAGGTGTGCGCGCGTGTCGAAGCCGGCCAGCGCGCTGTCGTCGAGCAACAGGTGTGTCAGCGCCACGTCAGCGCTCACCGGCAGGCCGTCGGCACGGGCGCGGGCGATCATGCGCGCGCCGCGCGCACTCGAGATGCGGCCGAAGTGCAGACGTGCGCCGGTGTCCTCGATCAGCGCCAGCCACTGGCCGATGGCGCAGGTCTCGGCGGCCACCGGAATGGGGGGCAGGCCCAGGCGCGTGGCCATGGCACCTTCGTGCGCGCAACCGTCGTCGGCCAGTGCTGCGTCCTGCGGCTGCACGTGCAGGGTCAGCCCGAAGCCGGCGGCGTACTCCAGCACGCGCCGCATCATCGCCGTGTCGCGCAGCGGTGCGCCGTATTGCGCGACGCCGGAGCAGCCGGCGGCAGCCAGGGCGTGCATCTCGGCCAGCTCGGTACCGGCCAGTTCGACGGTGGCCGCACCCAGCAGATACACGGCGACGGCCGAGCCCGAGGCGCTCACGCGACCGCGGATCCAGTCGACCACGGCCGGCCGATCGATCACCGGCTGCGTGTCGGGTGGCATGCACAGCGCCGTGATTCCGCCGGCGGCCGCGGCGGCCAGTTCCGAGGCGATGTCGGCCTTGCGTGTGGCGCCCGGCTCGCGCAGGCGCGCCGCCAGCTCGACCCAGCCGGGCAGAAGCAGCAGGCCCTCGGCGTTGATGTCGCGATCCCATTCGCCTTCGGGGGGCTCGGGCGCCGCGTGCACGATGCGGCCATCGCGGATGCCCACGCAGAGCCGCTCGTGCTCCCCGCGGCTATCGGCGGCGCGGGCATTGAGAATGCGGATGGCCTCGCTCACGCGCCCTCCGTGCGGCCGATGATCATGGCCATCACCGCCATGCGGATGGCGATGCCGTGCTCGACCTGCTGCAGGATCAGCGACTGCGGCGAATAGGCCAGCTCGCCGGCGAGCTCGACGCCGCGATTGATGGGCCCGGGATGCATGACCAGCGCATCGGGCCCGAGGGCGGCCAGGCGCTTCTCGGTCAGCCCGAAGGCGCGGTGGAACTCGCCGGGTGAGGCCAGCAGGCTGCCGCGCATGCGCTCGCGCTGCAGGCGCAGCAGCATGACGACGTCGACGCCGGCCAGGCCCGCATCCATGTCGGTGTAGGGCGTCACGCCCAGCGTCTCGATGCCCGAGGGCATCAGCGTGCTGGGTGCGATGACGCGGATCTCGCCGGCGCCCAGCGTACGCAGGGCGTGGATGTCGGAGCGCGCCACCCGCGAGTGCAGGATGTCGCCGACGATGGCTACGCGGAGCTGGCGGAAGTCCGGCCGGTGCGCGCGCAGCGTGTACATATCGAGCAGCGCCTGCGTGGGGTGCGCGTGGCGGCCGTCGCCGGCGTTGAGCACGGCCACGCCGGGGGCGGCGTGGCCGGCGATGAAGTGCGCCGCGCCGCTGGAGCCGTGACGCACGACGAACATGTCGACCTGCATGGCCTCCAGCGTGCGCTGCATGTCGAAGAGCGTCTCGCCCTTGGAGGTGCTGGAGGTCTGGGCGTCGATATTGAGCACGTCCGCCGACAGCCGCTTGGCGGCCAGCTCGAAGGTCGTGCGCGTGCGCGTCGAGGCCTCGAAGAAGAGGTTGAGCACGGTGCGTCCGCGCAGCAGCGGTACTTTCTTGACCGGCGCGCCGGCGACCGGTGCGAATTGCGCGGCGGTATCGAGGATCTCGACGAGCAGCTCGCGCGGCAGCCCCTCGGTGGTGAGCAAATGCCGCAGGCGGCCGCGCTCGTCGAGCTGAAGCTCGGCCGGCGTCAAGCCGCGGTCTCCCGGCATTCGATGCGCAGCGGCTCTTCGAGCACGGTGACGTGTGCCGCGGGGTCGACTTCCAGCGCCACGCCCAGCACATCGGCCTGGATGGGCAGCTGGCGGCCAGGGCGGGCGGCCAGCGCGGCGAGGATGATGCGCGCCGGGCGGCCACGCTCGAAGAGCACTTCCATCGCCGCGCGTGCGGTACGGCCGGTGTGCAGCACGTCGTCGACCAGCACGACGGTGGCGTCCTCCAGAGACAGTGGAAGCTGCGACGGGCGGGCGGTGCGCAGGCCGCGGCGGGCGTAATCGTCGCGGTGGAAGCTGACATCCACCGAGCCCGCCTCGAGATGCGTCGGTAGATGCGGCGCCAGCGCCTGCGCGACGGCGACGCCGCCGCGCTCGATGCCGACCAGAGCGCAGGGCGCGCCCTTGTCCGGCAGCAGCGCAGTGAGGCGCTGCGCCATGTCGGCGATCAGCGCGTCGGTGGCGTCTGCGTCGCGGTCGTGTCTGCCTGACTCAGCCATTGTTCGAGGATGATGCGCGCGGCCTCGGCGTCGTTGCCTGCGGGGCGCGGGCCGTCGCGCGCTGCAAGAGCGCTGTTGGCGGCCAGCGAGGAATACCGTTCGTCGCAAGTGTATACGGGCAGGCGGCTGCGCTGCGCGATGGCGCGTGCGTAGCGCCGAGCACGGGCGGTGATCGCTTGCTCGCTGCCGTCTTCGTCGAGTGGCAGGCCGACCACCAGCGCTGTCGGCGACCACTCCGCGATCAGCGCATCCAGGCGTTCCCACTCGCGCGGGCCGATGGTAGCCAGCGCACGCGCGCCGCCGGTGATGCTCTCGCCCACCGCCACGCCGACGTGAAGGGTGCCGAAATCGAAGCCGAGATAGGTGGCCAAGCGCGCTCAGGCGTGGCCGTGGCCGGTGCCGATCTGCGTGAAGTCCACACCCAGCAGTCGGGTCGCGGCCTGCCAGCGCTCCGTGCTCGGCGTATCGAAGAGGATTTGCTGGTCTACCGGGGTGTTCAACCAGGCGTTGCCGAGGATCTCGTCCTCCAGCTGGCCGGCATCCCAGCCGGCATAGCCGAGTAGCACGATGTAGTTCCGGGGGCCCTTGCCGGCGGCCAGCGCGTCGAGGATGTCGCGTGAGGTCGTGACGTGCAGACGCTCGCCGATGGCCAGTGTGGCGTCCCAGTCGCCCGGCTCGGCGTGGAGGACGAAGCCGCGTTCGGGCTGCACCGGGCCGCCCCAGAAGACGGGCGGGCTGGTGTCGCCGTAGTGCGAGGCGTCCAGGCCGAGATGGTCGAGCATCTCGGCGAGCTTGAGGTCGGTCGGGCGGTTGACGACGAGGCCCAGCGCGCCCTCGTTGTTGTGCTCGCAGAGCAGGGTCACGGTCTGCCCGAACTGCTCATCATCAAGGCTGGGCATGGCCACCAGGAACTGGTTGCGCAGATAGCCCGCTCCGCCGGCACTCGTCTCCGCTGCATCCATGGCTCGCTCCGGTCGCGATTCCTCCTGCATCAGTATCCGCCCGAGCCACCCTGTGGCTCAAGCCGCTGCATGGCCGCCAGCACGCGCAGCGCGATGAATCCGGAAGCCAGTCCGAAGACCAGGGCCGCCCCCAGCAGCAGCGGCAGCAACATCAGCAGACCGTCGTGCGGCAGGAAGAGTTTCCAGGCGGCGACGAACTGGCCGCTCATGTGCGCTACCGACGCCACTACTGACAGCCCCAGCGCGGAAAGCCGCAGCGGCGGCAGCGCACGGCCCAGCAGCCAGGCCGCGGCCAGCGTGGCGAAGGCGCAGACCGCGCCGGTGGCCGACAGCCAGAAGCTGGGCGTCAGGAAACTGCCCACCAGCAGTGATCCCACCAGTACGCGCAACCCTGCCACCCAGGCCGCGCAGGCGACGCCGTGGCGCAGCAACGCGATCAGCGTCACGACATTGGCCAGCCCCGGCTTGATGCCGGGCACCGGGCTGGGGAAGCCGGCCTCCAGCACGTGGATGGCGATGGCGACGGCGGCCAGCCCGGCAATGCGCCGGTCCAGCGCGTCCGTTCCGACTGTGGGCTCAGCCGGCGATGCCATCGAAGCCCCTGTCGCCGCCGATGAGCTGGATCGACAGTCCGTTGGGCACGCAGGCGGCGACCGCACCGCCGTGCGATTGCCAGCCCATGTGCACGCAGACCTGGCGCTGGCACGGGCTGCGATGGAAGCGCGCGCGGCCGTCGCGGATGTGGATGTGGGCCGTGCCGATGCGGCCCTCGACGCGCAGCTCGCGGTCGGTGTCGAGCGGGTGCACGGCGATGCGCTCGCCGCCGCGATGGATGGCCACCGCTGTGGCTGGCGTGCGCGCCACCCACTGCTGCATGCCGATCCAGCCGATCAGCGCGGCGAGCAGCAAAATGACCAGCGCGTCCGCGCGCGTCACGGCGCTTCGCGGACGGGGGCGTCGGCCAGCATGCGAAAGCGTGCGCGCGCGGTCTCGGTCATGCCCAGGCTGCCGTCGTCGTGCATGACCAGAACGGTATCCATGCCCAGTCGCTCGGCCATGGCGCGCCAGTCCTCGCCGGCGACGAAGATGGCCGTGCTCACCGCGTCGGCAGCGGTAGCGTCCTCGGTCACCACGGTTACCGAGCGCAGCCCGCGTGCGGGCTGACCGTCCCGGGGGTCGACAATGTGGTGGTAGCGCCGGCCCTCGTGCTCGAAGAAGCGTTCGTAGTCGCCGCTGGTGAACACGGCCTCGTCGCCGACCTCGATGGCTGCGAGCAGCGTCTGCGCCATGCCGGGCCGCGGGTGGCGCACGGCCACGCGCCAGGAACGCTCGCCGCGCTCGCCGCGCACGACGAGATCGCCGCCGGCGTTGACGATGTGATGCGCAAAGCCGACCTCGTGGAGCGCGGCGCTGGCCTGTGCCACGGCCTCGCCCTTGGCGATGGCGCCGAAGTTCCAGCGCACGTTCTCTTCGGGTCCGTACTCCGGCCCCTCGTAGCCTGGCGCTTCGGCGAGTTGCGCCACCAGTGCCTCGCGCTGGGTGTCGTCCGGTGGCGCCTCGGCGAAGTCCTCCTCGTTGTCGAAGCCCCAGAGCGAGACCAGCGCGCCGGTACGTGCATCGAAGGCACCATTGCTGCGCTGCCGCCAGTCCTCGGCGGCGCGGAACAGCGGCCGCATGGGCTGAGGCACGGTCATGCGCTCGCCGGCGGCGAGTTCTTCGTTCAAGCGGGCGAGTGCGCCGTCGCCATCCGGGCTCCAGCGCTCGGAATAGGCGTGCAGCCCCGCCTCGACGTCGTCGATGGCGGCCTTGGCGGCGTCGCGCTGCTCGGGATCCTCCAGCCAGACGGAAACGCTGAACCAGGTGCCCATGGCCGCGAACTGCTGCTCGACGAGTCGGGACTCCTCGCCGCCCGGTGTCGGTGGGCGTAGCAGCAGGTAAAGCAGAAGCGCGAGCGCGATGCCGCCGAAGAGGAAACGGCGCAGCAGCATCTAGCGGCCTCCCGCCATCGCCGCGAAGGCCGCTCCGGCGATGTCGGCGCCGGTTTCGCGCTGGATCTCGCGCAGGCAGGTCGGGCTGGTGATGTTGATTTCGGTGAGCCGGTCACCGATGACATCGAGGCCGGCGAAGACGATGCCGCGTTCGCGCAGGCTCGGTCCGACGGCCTCGGCGATGGCGCGGTCGCTCGCGGTCAGCGGCTGTACGACGCCGCGACCGCCGGCGGCGAGGTTGCCGCGCGTCTCGCCCTCGGCGGGGATGCGGGCCAGCACGTGATCGACCGGCACGCCGTCGATCATGAGGATGCGCTTGTCGCCGTCGCGGATGCCGGGCAGATAGCGCTGCGCCATGATCGTGCGCCGGCCGTTGTCGGTGAGCGCGTCGATGACGGCGTTGAGGTTGCGGCCGTCGGCGGCGATCACGAAGACGCCGTTGCCGCCCATGCCGTCCAGCGGCTTCAGCACGGTCTCACCCTGCTCGGCCTGGAAGGCGCGCAGGGCCTTCTTGTCGCGCGAGATCAGCGTGGGTGCGATCAGCGCCGGGAAGCGCATGATGAAGCCCTTCTCGTTGCAGTCGCGCAGGGCCTGCGGGCGGTTGACGACGCGGCTGCCTGCGGCTTCGGCCAGTTCCAGCCAGTAGGTGGCGTAGACGTATTCCTGGTCGAAGGGCGGGTCCTTGCGCATCAGGATCAGCGCATAATCGGCCAGCGTCTGGTCGTCCGCCTCGCCCAGCGTGTACCAGTTGCGCTCGTCATCGCGCACGGTCAGCGGCCGGGCGCGCACGCGCGGCACGCCGTCGCGCACCGACAGCGCCTCGGTGTCGGCACAGTGGATGTGCCATTCCGCCTGCTGGGCGGCCAGCAGCAGGGCCAGCGTGGTGTCCTTGACGGGCTTGATGCCGGCGATGGGGTCCATGATCACCAGCAGCGTGCGGCTGCCGGGAGGCTGGCTCATGCCGCGGCCTCGTGGACGCTGCTGCGGATCTCGCGCGCGGCGGCGAGCATGGCCAGACGCGCGACCACGCCGTAGGCGTAGAAGCGGTTGGGGGTGTCGTCGGGGCTGCAGCTTGCGTCCGGCGCGATGCCGGGATCGGCGAAGGCGAGCTGGTGGAAGCGAGCGCCCGGCGCGTTGAGGTTCTCATCGGTGCCGCGGCCTTCATGCACCCGATAGAAGCCGCCGACGACGTGGTGGTCGATCATGTAGACCACGGGCTCGGCCACCGCCGGTGGCTCGCCGATGGTCTCGAAGGTATAGACGCCTTCCTGGATGATGGCGCCGGTGACTTCGCCGCCGCCCTTGGCCGATGCCATCTTCTTGCGCATGTTGCGATTGAGCGTGCGCAGCTCGTCCGGATGCTTGGCGGTCATAACGCCCATGCCGTAGGTGCCGGCGTCGGCCTTGATGACGACGAAGGGATCCTTGTCGATGCCGTACTCGTCGTACTTGGCCTGGATCTCCGCGAGCAGTGTCTCGACGTTGTCCGCCAGGCACTCCTCGCCCTCGCGCTTGAGAAAGTTGATGTTGCCGCAGTTGCGGAAAGCCGGCGTCATCAGCCAGGGATCGATGTCGATGATCTCGGCGAATTCGCGCGTGACCTCGCGGTAGTGCGCGAAGTGCTGCGACTTCAGGCGCTGTGCCCAGCTCACCTCCGCCGGCGGCAGCAGCGGCTGGGCGACGCCGCGCAGTATCTCGGGCACGCCGCCGGAAAGATCGTTGTTCAGCACCACCGCGCAGGGGAAGTAGCCGTCGATGTGCAGGTGGTCGGCGTTGCGCTGCAGTGGCTCCAGCGTCAGCTGCGCGCCGGAGTCGAGATCCAGGGTGGTGGGCTCGGTGATCTCCGGTGAGATGGAGCCGACGCGGACCTCGAAGCCGGCGCGCTGCAGCAGTCCCTTGAGGCGTGCCACCGACTCCATGTAGAAGCGGTTGCGCGTGTGATTCTCGGGTACCAGAACCAGCTTCGCGGCGGTTGGGCAGGTGCGTTCCACGGCAACCTGCAGCGCCTGCAGGCAGAGGCTGTCGAAGTTGGGGCTGAGATTGTTGAAGCCCGCCGGGAAGAGATTGGTGTCCACGGGGGCCAGCTTGAAGCCGGCGTTGCGCAGATCGACGGAGCAGTAGAAGGGCGCGGTGGTGACCGCCCACTGCCGACGAAGCCAGGCTTCGATGGCGGGCTGGGCTTCCAGGAGCCGGGACTCGAGTTCGAGTACCGGGCCCGCCGCCACGGTGAGGTTGGGGACAGCCTGCGACATGAACGACCCACGCTGGAGGGAGGGGGCCGCATGGTAGCGCAGCGCGGTATGCGGCCGCGGCTGATTGTGCTAAAACCGGGGTTCATAGCGACGTCGAAGAACGATCTCGGGGGAGAGCCGGTGGCAGGAAAAATCATGGTGATCGACGACAGCCAGACGATTCGGCGCACTGCCGAAACCTTGCTGTCGCGGGCCGGCTATACGGTTGTCACCGCCAAGGACGGTTTCGAGGCGCTGGCGAAGATCGCGGATCATTCCCCCGACCTGATCTTCATCGACATCATGATGCCGCGCCTCGATGGCTACCAGGCCTGCGCGCTGATCAAGGGCAATCCGGGCTTCGCGCACACTCCGGTGGTCATGCTGTCCTCCAAGGACGGGCTCTTCGACCGGGCGCGGGGCCGCATCGTCGGCTCCGATCAGTACCTGACCAAACCCTTTACCAAGGATGAGCTGATGGCCGCGGTCAACGCCCATCTCGCCAGTGAGGCGGCGTCGTGAGCGAGGCGCCCTTGCGCGAGCTGCGTGAGCAGCCCTTCGCGCTGCTGGCCGAGCTGGACCAGCGACTGCGTGCTGCGCGTTTCGAGGCCGGCGAAGAGCAGTTCTGGACAGGTCTGGCCTTTCGGCTCGGCGAAGAGGGCTACGTGGTGCCGGGCGACGAGGTGCGCGAGGTGCTCACACCGCCTCCGCTGACGCGCGTGCCGGGTGCCGCCGACTGGTTGCTGGGTGTGGCGAATGTGCGCGGCGAGTTGATGCCGATCTGCGACCTGCGGCGTCTGGCGGGCTATCCCGCACCGGCTCCGGGCCGCGATTCGCGCGTCGTGGTCTTTCAGCATCCGCAAGCGCCGATGGGCTTTCTTGTGGACGGCATCTACGGTCACCGCCAATTCGTGCCCGGCGACCAGAAGCATGCGCTGGTCGACGCGGTTGCGGCACCGCTGGGCGACTGGCTGCTCGGCGCCTTCGTGCGCGACGGTGCCTCCTGGCGCGTATTGAGCCTGCACCGCCTCAGCGCGGCCGGGCTCCTCAACCAGGCGGCTGCCTGACCATGGTGTACGCGCGTCCGAATCTTGCGGCGGGCATGCACTGGCTCCGGCCGGAGTTCACGCGCGGCTTGACGCGTGCGCGGGCGCTGGTCGAGCAGTACGTCGAGGAGCAGATCAGCGCCGTGGCGCTGCGCGAGGCCGTCACGACGGTGGAGGAGATCAGCAGCTCGGCGCGCGTTGTGCAGTGCGCCGGTGTCTCGATCGCCGCGGGCGAGATCAGCGAGGCGCTGGATGCGTTGGCGCGCGAGGAAGTCGAGGACGTGCCGGCGCTGGCGACTGCCGTCATGAGTGCGCTGATGCAGCTCGACGATTACGCCGACGCCGTTGTCGGTGGGCTGCCCGATCACGTGCTGGTGCTGCATCCGGCGCTCAACGATTTGCGCATCGCGCAGGGCTTGCCGCTGCTCAGCGAGTCCGAGCTTTTCGCCCGACAGCTGAGCCAGTCCGGATTTGAGACGGAGTACCGGGGCCCGGAAGCGGGTGCCCCCTCGGCGCAACAGATTGCGCGCAAGTACGAATCGGTCTACCAGCAGGCGTTGGCGCAGTGGCTGCGCGGCGAGACGCGCGAGAGCATCGCTCGTGTCGGCAAGCTTTCGGAGGCCTTCGCACGCGGCGCCGATAACGGTGCCATGCATCTGCTCTGGCGCTGCATGGCTGCCACCGCCGAGTGCGCACTGGCCGGCGGCATCGATGCTTCGCTGGATCTGCGTCGCTTGCTCGGCCGTAGCCTGCCCGCCGTGCGCGCGCTGGCCGCCGGCGAGCCTTTCACCGAGGCCGAGGCGCTGGCCGGCGCGCTGCTCTGGCATCTGGGGCGCGCGCAGGCCGTTGGTTCGCGCACGCGGCGCTTGCGCGACGAGCTGGCGCTGGAGCGCCATCTGCCCGACGAGAACGTTCTCGCCCGCATGCGTGCCCGCCTGCGCGGCACCAACAGCGCGCTGATTGCGCAGTTGTCGCAGGAGTTGCGCAGCGACCTCGGCAAGGTGAAGGACCACATCGACCTGCGTGTGCGGGCCGGCGCCGGCGACATGGATGAGGCGCACCAGCTGCTCGACCAGATGGCGCACACGCTGTCCATGCTCGGCCTGCCTGCGCTGGCGCGGGTGGCGCGCAACCAGATGTCGCTGCTGTCGACGCTGCTCTCCGAGGCGGCCGACGCCACCCACGAGGGCTGGATCGACATCGCCAGCGCGCTGCTGCGTATCGACATCAGCCTGGACGAGGCGCTCTACCGCCAGCTCAGCTCGACGGTGGCCGGCGACGACAGCCAGCCGCTGGGGGAGGAGATTCCCAACGCTGCCGACTTGCAGGGCGGTGAGCAGGCGCTGGTGCGCGAATCGCAGGTCAATATCTCGCGCGTCAAGACCGCCGTCGACGGCTGGCTGCGCTCGGGAAGCACGGAAGGCCTTTTCGAGGGGCCCGCGCAGTTGCAGGAGGTCAGCTCGGCGCTGGATGTCATCTCGCACCGGCGTTTCGCGGGCCTTGTCGCTTCGCTGGCGGAGACGTCTGCCGAGCACGGCCTGCAAGCCATCTGCGACGAACCCGCGCGCGCCGAGCGCTTCGCCGACGCCATCGCGGTGGTGGATTTCTATCTGGAGAGCCTGCTCCAGCGCAACACGCCGGGGGCGCATCTCGTCGAGACGCTTTCCGGGCTGCTCGACGGGTTGGTACCGCCGGCGGTCGCCGAAGAAGAGGAGAAGGAGCGCGCGTCCGCGCGGGCGGCCGAGCCGCCCGTTGCCGAGGTTGAAGCGCCCGCTGATGATGAAGTCGACCCGGATATCCGTGCGGTCTTTCTTGAGGAAGCCGCCGAGGTTCAGGAAGCCATCGAAGCGGCCTACGCGCGCTGGCAGCGCAACCCCGACGATACCGAGGCCATGCTGGAGGTCCGACGCGGCTTCCACACGCTAAAGGGCAGCGGCCGCATGGTGGGTGCCAGCGCCCTCGGCGAGTTCGCCTGGGCCTGCGAGTCCCTGCTCAATGCCTGCCGCGATGGCGGGATGGCCGTGACGCCGGCCATCGTCAGCTTCACTGGCGACGCCGTCGCCTTCGTTCCGGACATGGTGCGTGCCTTCGCCGAAAGCGGCGATATCGCCGATGCGCAGCGATTGGCGGAGCTCAGCGAGCGCGCTGAGCGCCTGCGTCAGGGCGGCGCCACCGACGCCGAGCGCGACGAGTTGCTCGCCACTTTCTACGAAGACGCGGCCTCCCAGCTCGGTCTGGCGGCGCGCTGGCTGCAGCAAGCCTCCGGCAAGAAGGTCGAGGACGATGTCCTGCGCGCCTTCCACACCCTGCGCGGCTCCTCGGCCGCGGTCGGCTTCGAGGGCTTCAGCGCCATTACCGGCGACATCGAGCACTATTTCAACACGCTGCGGCGCGGCGATCGACGCCTGGAAGGCGAGGCGGGCGAGGGGCTGGCCGCCATCGTAAGCACATTGCGCGAGCGGGTGAACGCCCGCACCGCCGAGCCGGAAGCCGAGCAGCTCGATCGGTGGCGCGAGATGCTGCGCGAGCTGCACGCAGCGCTGCCCGAGGCCGAGCGCGACGACGCCGAGAGCCACGCCATCAGTGACGCCTTCGCCATGGAGGCGCTGGACTGGCTCAAGGCCGTCGAGGAGCAGTTGCTGGCCTGGCGGGATGATCCCCCGGGGCAGCATTACGCGCCGGTGATGCGCGACCAGTTGCGCAATCTGGCCGGCACCGCAGCGAGTTCCGGCTGCGCGGCACTGGCCGAGCCGTCCGGTGCCTATGTCGAGCGCCTGGAGGCTGCCATCGCTGCGGGCGAGGCGCCTTCACCGGCAGCATTCGAAGCCGCTCAGGCGCATCTGGAGTCGCTGTTTCAGCAACTCGACGCCTTCCGAGAAGCCAGCGCCACCGACGATCCCGCGGCCCTGGCCGCCCGCATCGCGACGCTCGACTGGCAGGCGGCGAGGGCCGACGCTACCGGGACTTTGGAGGCCACCGAAGCCACCGTCCCGCCCGATATAACGCGACCCGCCGAAACAGCCGCCTCGCAGGTGTCGGCGCCCGAAGCCGCGCCGGTGCCGGTCGACGAGGCGACTTACGACAGTGATGCCGACGCCGCCGAGCTGCGCGAGCTCTTTGTCGGCGAGGCCGGCGAGTTGCTTGAGGCCATCGACAGCGATCTTGACCGCCTCGAGCGTGGCGCGCAGCGCGGCGAAGCATTGCGCGAGCTGGCGCGCTCGCTGCACACCTTCAAGGGCAGCGCCCGCATGGCGGGCTTCGACGATATGGGCGAGGTCGCGCACCGCTGCGAGACGTTGGCTTCGCGTATTGAGGAAGGCTCAGCCAGCGCCGATACCGTCACGCTGTCGCGCCTGCACAACGCCGCCGACGGCCTGTATCGCGCCGTCGAGCAGTTGCGGGCCGGCGGCACGCCGGATGTCAGCGCCCTGCTCGCTGACAGCGAGGAACTCGTCGGCCAGACGGCCGCGGTCGAGCCGCCCGCATTTTCCGATGCTGGCGGCGCGGATCTTTCGGCGCCGGAGCCGGCGGAACCCGCCTGGGCACCGCATGTCATCGACGCCGAAGGCGGCCTGGACGAGCTCGCCGGCGAGCTGCCGCAGCATCCGGTGATGGACGGGCAGGATTTGCCTGCCGAGGACGACCCGGAAGAGGACACCACCGGCGACGGTGCGACGGATGTGCCCGTCTGGCATCCGTCGGCCGAAGAGGCTGAGGGCAGCCTGCCCTGGGGTGAGCCGGAGGAGGAAGCGGCCGCCGGCCCGACGGTTGCTGCCGAGGTGCCGCCGGAAATGCCGGCACCGGAGACCGTCGCCTCGGAGCCGCTTTCGAAGGACACCGAACTCCTCGCGGGTTTCCGCGAAGAGGCCGGTGAGCTGCTGGAAACCGTCCAGTCGACGCTGGAACGC
Organism: Algiphilus aromaticivorans DG1253; assembly: GCF_000733765.1. NCBI lineage: Bacteria > Pseudomonadati > Pseudomonadota > Gammaproteobacteria > Nevskiales > Algiphilaceae > Algiphilus > Algiphilus aromaticivorans. Next base: position 161,157 of record NZ_JPOG01000001.1, read on the forward strand.
TGGCAGCAGGATTCCGAGCAGGGCGTGCCCGTCGACGAGGCCGGCTCGGTCATCGATCTGCGCCGGGCGCTGCATACGCTGAAGGGCAGCGCCCGCATGGTGGATGCCGTCAGCATGGCGGCAGTGGCCCACGAGATGGAGTCGCTGGTCGAGGATCTGGTCACCGGGCAGATGGAGCCGGACAGCGCCACCTTCATGCAGCTGCAGACGCGTCTCGAGCAGCTGCAGTATCTGCACGTCGGCAGCTCCGCACCGGGCGGCGGCGAGTCCACGGGGCAGCAGGCGGAAAGCGACGACAGCGCCTATTTCGACAACAGCTATATCGACGAGCTGACGGCCGCCGCGCCGGAGCCGGCGGCGGCGCAATCTGCCGCCGAAGCCAGCGCCGAAGCGGCTGTGGAACCGGCCGCGGAGCGGGCGCCGCCGCGCCCGGCGGGCACCGAGACGCAGTGGGACCCGCGCGTGCTCTGGAAGCCGCCGGCCGAGGACGACAGCGTGCTCGGCCTTCGGCGCGAGTTCGCGCGCGTGCCGGTGCCCGATCTCGAATCGCTGCTCAATCAGGCCGGCGAGATCTCGGTGCTGCGCGCGCGCCTCGACGAGCAGAATGCCGGCATGGGCGGTCAGCTTGAGGAGCTCGGCGAGACCGTCAATCGTCTGCGCGATCAGCTGCGCCAGCTCAACGCCGAGACCGAGGCGCAGATCGAGGCGCGCGGGCTCGCCCCCGACGGTGGTGAGGCGCAGCCGGATCGCTACGCCGGCGATTTCGACCCGCTGGAGATGGACCGCTACTCGCGCATGCAGGAGCTGTCGCGCGCGCTGGCGGAGACCGTCGGCGACATCAATGTGCTGCAGGACGCCATGCGCGCCGGCTCCAGCGAGTCCGAGGCGCTGCTGCTGCAGCAGCAGCGCATCAACAGCGATCTGCAGCAGGGTCTGATGGGCACGCTGATGGTGCCCTTCGCGCGCCAGACGCAGCGCCTGCAGCGCGTCGTTCGTCAGACTGCGCAGGAGACCGGCAAGCGGGTCGAAGCACGCTTTGTCGGCGAGGTCATCGAGGTCGACCGCAACGTGCTGGAGCGCATGACTGCGCCCCTGGAGCACGCCCTGCGCAACGCCGTCATCCACGGCATCGAGGATGTCGATACGCGCAGCGCCCGCGGCAAGGCAGAAGCCGGCGCCCTCGCCGTTAGCCTGGAGCGCGACGGTCAGCAGCTGCGGCTGACGGTGGCCGACGATGGTGGTGGTCTGGACTTCGAGGCCATCCGCCGCGGCGCCGTCGAGCGCGGGTTGATGCACGAGCAGGCCGAGCTGTCGCAGGCGCAGCTGGCGCTGTTCATCCTTGAGCCTGGCTTTTCGACCGCGCGCGAGCTGACGCAGAGCGCCGGCCGTGGCGTCGGCATGGATGTGCTGGCCGCCGAGGTGCGTCAGCTTGGCGGCTCGCTGGAGATCGACTCGAAGCCCGGGGAAGGCACGCGCTTCGTTATCCATCTGCCCATCACGCTGGGCCTGACCCAGGCGCTGATGTTCGTCGCCGGCGAGGAACGTTTCGCCGTGCCGCTGACCGCCATCGAGGGCATTGCCCGCGTGCCACGCGCGCAGGCGACACCGGCCGACGGCAGCGAGGGTCGCTTGCAGTATGGCGACCGCGACTATCGCATCGCCTTCGCGGCGGACTACCTCGGCCTGCCGCGGGCACCGGCCACCGACGCGCGTGCGCTGCCGGCCATCCTGCTGCGACTGCCCGAGGGCGTCGACGAGGGCAGCCGTGAGCTGGCACTGGTCGTCGACCAGGTCGTCGGCAACCGCGAGGTGGTGTCCAAGACCATCGGGCCGGTACTTGCTGCTGTGCCGGGCATGACCGGCGCCACGATTCTTCCCGACGGTCGCATCGTGCTGCTGCTCGACCTGCCTTCGCTCATCCAGGACCGCATTCGGCGCCAGCGCATCCGCGAGGCGCCCGAGCGCACGGTGAGCACGCGAGCGCAGAAGCCGAGTGTCATGGTGGTCGACGACTCCATCACCATGCGGCGCGTCGCCGAGCGCCTGCTGGAGCGCAATGGCTACGAGGTGCAGCTCGCCCGCGACGGTGTCGACGCCATGGGCCAGCTCGCCACCGCGCAGCCGGACGTGGTGCTGCTCGATATCGAGATGCCACGCGCCGACGGCTTCGAGGTGGCGAGCTACATGCGCAACACCACGCACCTGGAGGCCACGCCCATCATCATGATCACCTCCCGCTCGGGCGACAAGCACCGCGAGCGCGCCGCCGAGCTGGGCGTGCAGCGCTATCTCATCAAGCCTTATCAGGAGAACGAGCTGCTCGCCGAGATCAATAGCGTGCGCGCGGAGGCTGCCGCATGAGTCGCCAGCAGAGTGTCTTCGGCGTGCTGCTGGCACAGGAAGGCGGCGATCACCTGCTGCTGCCCAACGTCGCGGTGCTGGAGGTGGGTAACGTCTTTCAGCCGCCGCCGGGCAGCGACTCGGCGCCCTGGTGGCGCGGGCAGCGCAGCTTCGAGAGCGGCGAGGTGCCGGTGGTGGACTTCGAGCGGCTCAACGGTGGCGGCGGCGCGGAAGCCGGCGCCAGCCGCACTCGCGCCATCTTCGTGCAGACCTTCGGCCACATGCTGCAGAACCCGGTGGTGGCGCTGCTCTGCCGTGGGCATCCGCACCTCGTCGACGTCGAGCCGGAATCACTGCAGCCGGCGCCGCTGGCAGAGGGCGATCGCGACGATCTGGTGCTCTGCCGGGCGCGCTTGGGTAACACGCTCGTTGCGGTGCCCGATCTCGATACACTGGAAGCCGAGCTGGCCCAGGCCGGCGTTGCCTCCCGCTAGAACCGGTTGAAACCATGAGCCATGCCCGTATCCGGGAGCTGATGCAGCAGCTCCGAGAAGCCCTCGAGCAGCAGGACGAGGAAGAGGTCGATGAAGCCACGCTCGCCGAGCTGCGCGCGCTGGACGCCGATATCGAGGCGCTGCTCGAAGAGCAGGAGGATGCGCCCGATAGCGACTCCATCATCGAGCGCGCCGCCGAGGCGGAGGCCGGTTTCGCCGCACGCCACCCGGTGGCCGGCGGCTTCCTGCGCCAGCTGATCGACACGCTGTCGCGTATGGGTATCTGAGGCGGTGCAGCTTTCGGTCGGATTTCAGTCCGGCCTCAGGAAGATGCAGGCATCATCGCTTCGTGAAATCCCCGGTTTCTGCGAGCTATCAATGAAATTCATCTTCGAAGTCCAGGTTCGTCCCGGCACGACAATCGAGGACTACGCGGAGGTATGGCAGGAAGCCAGCCGGATCATCCAGCAGGCACCCGGTGCGCGCGGCACCTATCTGCACCGCAAGATCGGCCATCCCGATAAGGCGCTCGCCATCGCGCACTGGGATTCCAAGGTCGCACGGGATGCCATGGAGCAGCATGTCGACGCCGACCGTATGCAGCAGCTCATCGACAGTTTCAGCGACCGCTGCGACATCCGCCTCATCGGCGAGTTCGAGGAGCCCGGATGGGAGGTGGAGCCCTCCAACTAGCGTCATCGCTCTGTAAGCCGACGTCGCTACAAAGCAACTTTGACCGCTACGCGTGACTATCCGCGATGTCTCAGTTGCCTCATTACCCTGCGCCCCCGCGCGGTCTGGACGCGGCGCGAACCCGTGCCGCGGTGCAGATCTTTCGCCTGGGAGCAGGCGGCATGCTGCCCGCGCGCTGCTATGGGCCGGCGCCGCCGGCGCTGGCACCGGCGGCGGCGCCCGAGCACATCGAGATCGTCAGCCATTGCTGGGGCTACAGCCGTCTGCTGGCCTGCCAGCTCGCGGCGCTGATAGCGCACCCGCCTGCCTCGGTGACGGTGACGATGACGGTCTTCCACGCCCAGGAGGACACGGCCACCGTGGATTTGCTTGCGCGCATCGGCGCGATCAGGGTGCCCCGCGTGCGCTGGCAGTGGCGCAGCTTGCCGCCACCGCAGCTCTTTCGGCGCAGCATCGGGCGTAATCTCGCGGCGCGAGCGACCACCGCGGACTGGATCTGGTTCACCGACTGCGATGTCGTGTTCGGTCAAGGTGCCCTCGATGGGCTTGCCGTTGCCGTCAGTGGCAGCCGGAGCCCGCTGGTGTACCCCGAGATCGAGCTGGCGACGGCAGTGCTGGACGCCGCGAGCGTCGCGCAGGCCGAGCCCGAGACTCTGCTGAGCCACGCCGACCCGGCACGCTGCACGGCGCGCCGATTGACGCGCGCCACCGGGCCCATGCAGATCACCCGCGGTGATACGGCGCGGGCGCTCGGATACTGCGCCGCGGTCGAGGCCTTCCAGCAGCCGGCACGCCGGTGGTGCAAGGCGCACGAGGATCGTGTCTTCCGGCGTCAGCTGCGCACGGCAGGGACGCCGCTGCCGGTGCCCGCCGTCTACCGCCTGCGCCATGCTGAAAAGGGTCGCGACGCGGGGCGCGAGCGCCCCCTGCGCCGGCATCTTCGTCGCCTGCGCAGCGCCTGGCAGGACCGGCGTCGGCGCTGAGGCGCGCGTAACGCACCGGTCACTGCTGTGTTATCAGCACGCAATGCCGGCAAGCCACGCTATGCGGCATGCGGATCCAGCTTTTCTACAATTCGCCGAAGGCGCGCCGTTACTTTCGCGCGATCCAGTCTGGCCTGGCAGAAGAGACCGTCGGTCTGGCGCCCATCGGCTTGGCTGGTGGCAGCGCGCTCGACAATCACGATGTGAGCTGGATTGCTGCGTACAGCATCGAGCGCAAGCGGGCACGGCCGCATCTTTCGGACGACCGGCTGGCGCGAGATACACGTGTTCTGCATCGCGTCGCGCGTTGGCACTACGCGGCCGCATGGCAGCGTATGGCGCGCTGGCGTCCCGACGTCGTCGGCGTCTGGGGCGGCCAGAGCGTCGACGCCCGGGCGGTGCGCGCCGCAGCGGCGGCGCTCGATATTCCCTGTGTGCTGTTCGAGACCGGCTTGCTGCCCGACAGCACCACGGCCGATGCACGCGGCGTCAATGCCGAAGCTTCCGTGCCGGCCGATCCGCGCTTCTACGAGGCCTACCGTTGCAATGCGGAGTTACCGGAGCGTTGTACGCCGCGAAAGCTCCCCGAGGGGACGCCGGAGCCGTTGCCGAGTCGCTACGTTTTCGTCCCCTTTCAAGTGGCGCTGGACAGCCAGGTGCTGCTGTACTCGCCGTGGATCCGGGGCATGAGCCAGCTCTACTGGCTGCTCGAAGGCTTGATGCGTGACGTGCCGGAGCCGCTGCACCTGGTGTGCAAGCCACATCCGAGCTGCTCCGAGCCTTATCGGCAGCTGCGCCGGCACGCGGCCGGGCATCCGCGCCTGCACATCGTCGAGCAACACACATCAGAAGCTCTGATAAGGGGAGCCGAGGGCGTGCTTACCCTCAACTCCAGCGTTGGTATCGAGGGCCTTCTGCTGGGCCGCCCGGTGCTGTGTCTGGGTGAAGCCTGCTACGCCATCCCCGGGGTTGCCGAGCGTGCGCGCTCGCCGGAGGCGGTGCGGGCTTGGCTATCCGCGCGTGCCAATGGCATTGCCGTCGAGGCGCCGCTGCGCCGGCCCTTCCTCAACTGGCTGGCCAACGAGTACGTCATTCCAGGTAGCTTCCGCGCACCGAGTGTGATGCACTTCGAAAGTCTGCGCGCCCGTCTTGGTGAAGCCGCCCGCATCCGAGGCGCGCAGTCGGTCGAAGCAGTGGCTGCGGCATAGAGGAGTGCGCTGCGCGTCTCCCGCCCCGGGCTCTACTCGGCGGCCGCGAGTTTGAGCCGGCCGTCGGTTTCGCGCGGAGCGTGCGGTCAGGAACTTCGGTAGTCGAACTCCGTTCAGCGCGCTGATGGCCGGCGATTTCTTGGCCCACTCCTCCAATGGCGCCGCTCGGGAAGCGGCAACGTGCGTGATGGAAGGGGCACTGGCTTCGTGTGGCGTAGATGTCATCAGAGTGGCGGAAGGTCGGCCATTCGGCACCGCGACCGCCACTGCACGGCTGCAGCCCTCGCAATCTCGTCGCTACGGGAAATCGCATCGGCCACTTACGCTTCTGCGCGCATCTCAACGGCGCCCTGCGCCGCCGGGTAACGTTCACTAGGCGATCCGCTGCACCGATTGCCGCTGCGTTTAAGCTGTTGTATCGGAATCGCAGGGGGGAAGATGATGTGAGAGGTGTTTCTGGCGGCGCGCGCCAGTCTGCGGCGCCTGCTTTTCGATCACGACAGTATCGCCGGCCGACGCTTCGATATCGCGCTGCAGGTCGTTATTTTTGTCTCGCTGGCGGGTTTGACGATCGAATCGCTCGACGGGCTCCCGACGCTGGCCTACCGCCTGCTGCTGATTATCGAGGTGGCCTCGATCGCGTTGTTCACGCTGGAGTACCTCCTGCGCGTTTTCGCCGCGCCCAGCGCGCTGCGCTACATCTTCAGTTTCTGGGGCATGCTGGTCTCAAGAATCAAGTGCAACGCTTTCGTGAAATTTCGCCATTTCGTGGGCCATGACTTCTTCAGGCGTTTGCCAGTCCAGGGTTTTGCGTGGTCGCCCGTTGAGCAGGCGGGCGATGTCGTTGAGCTGGGTCTGGCTGACCGAGGAAAGGTCGGCGCCCTTGGGCAGGAATTGGCGCAGCAGGCCGTTGATGTTTTCGTTGCTGCCACGCTGCCAAGGCGCGTACGGGTCGGCGAACCAGATGTCGAGCTTCAGGCGTCGGGCGAGCTCGTCATGACGCGCCATCTCGCTGCCCCGGTCGTAGGTGAAGCTCTCGCGCATGAAGGCGGGGACCTTCTTCATCTGACGGGTAAAGCTCTCCAGCGCCGCATCGGCGCTGCAGTCGGCCATCTTGCAGAGCACGACGAAGCGCGTCTTGCGTTCGACCACGGTGCCGACAGCCGAGCGGTTGTAGGCGCCCTTGATGAAATCGCCTTCCCAATGGCCCGGCAGTTTGCGCTGCGTCACATCCTCGGGGCGATGAACGATGCGCAGATCGTCCGGCACCACCATGCCGCCTTTGCCGGCGGCGGTACGCCGTTTCTGGCCGCGCTGCGGCTTGTGCTGGCGCAGCGCCTCGACCATGGCCTTCTTCAGCGCCCCCTTGGGGTGCGCGTAGATGGCCGCGTAAATGGTCTCGTGGCTGATCTGCCAGTCAGATTCGTCGGGAAACATGCGTTCCAGTCTGCAGGCGATCTGCTCCGGCGACCAGGCGAAATAGATCAGGCGGTCGTGGACGTACTGCCACAGCGGCATGCCGGGTTGCAGCTTCCGATGCCGCCCGCAACGATGTCGTCGCTGCCGGTAGGCCGCACTCGCTGCCGTGGCGTCGTACGCCTTGCCGGCCAACGCATTGCGCCGACACTCGCGCGATATCGTCGACGGCGAGCGCCCCAACCGCCGGCTGATCTCTCGCGTCGTAACCTTCTGCTCAGCCAAGAGCATGATCGCCGCCCGTTCCTCCGCCGAGAGATGGCGGTAGCTTCTTCTTGTCATCGCAACACCGTATCTGCATCAGAGGTGGGTGTTGCACTTGGTTATTGAGTCTAAGCATCGTCGATTTCCTGGCGGTATTCCCTTACTACTTCTTCAACGACTCGCAGTGGGTGCGCGCGCTGCGCTTTCTGCGCATCTTTCGGCTGCTGCGGCGCAGCCGCGCACTGGCCCGCTTCACCGAGGCTTTCATGGAGGCCCGGAGCGAGCTGATGGTCTTCGGTACGACGGCCTTCATCATGCTCTTCGTCGCCGCCGCCGGTATCTATCAGTTCGAGCACAAGGCGCAGCCCGAAGTGTTCTCCTCCATTCCGGAGTCGCTGTGGTGGGCCGTCGTCACGCTGACGACCGTTGGCTACGGCGACGTCTACCCGATCACACCGCTCGGGCGGCTGTTCACCGGGCTGGTGATGATCATCGGCCTCGGCGTGGTCGCCGGCCTGACCGGCGTCATCGCCAGCGCGCTGACCCATGTTCGCGAGGAAGAGGACGACAGCGAGGAAGAGGGCAAGGACAAGGATTGAGCGCGGCTTCATCCACGGTTCACGCTGTGCTCCGCACGCTTGAAACCCTATCCGTCGAAGGAGTTCACCGCCATGCACAAGACCCTGACATCCGCCTTGCTTACCACTGCCATGCTGGTGGGTGTGGCGCCGGTCTACGCCGAGGAATCCGCCGACAACGAGAAGCAAGATTCGATGTTCGAGCGCGTCGCTGAAAGTACCGGGGAGTACGTTGCCGGTGCGGCGCTGACCGCGCGCGTCAAGACGCAGCTGGCCACCGAATCGGCGTTGAGTCCCTTCAAGGTCGGCGTCGAGTCGACTCGCGGTGTCGTGACGCTCAGCGGCGATGTCACTAGCGAGGCCGAGCGCCGGCTTGCCGAGCGTATCGCCGAAGACGTCGAAGGCGTCGTGGCCGTGCACAACGCGCTGCGCGTGAGCGCGGAAGCCAGCAAGCAATAGTGGCCGGGGCGCTTGCATCGCGTCGATAGCTAGAAACAGGAATCTTTCAAGGCTTCGGCCAACTAGGCTTGCAATGCCGCGGCGTTGCTTCGTCGCGTCCATTCCGTTCTGAGCTGAGCCATGACTGACGCCCCGACACTGCTCACGCGCAGTCCCTGCACCGGGGTCTGCAGCTACAACAAGCGCGACGTCTGCAAGGGCTGCCGGCGCAGCCGTACCGAGGTCAAGCAGTGGAAGCGCCTTGGTGCGATGGTGCGCCACGAGATCAATCTGCGCGCGCTCGCCAATGGCGGCAAGAAGGTGCGCCGCAAGCTGCTCAAGCCCTTCCGCGACTGAAGCCGCGTAAGCGGCTTGTCAATGGCATCCTTTGGGATCCTGTCCCGGACGTCCTTTGATGCCCGCCCCCGTGCAGTTCCTGACCCCCACTTGGTCCGGAGACCTGCCGCATTTCCGGCTGCTGCGGGCATCAATAGCGCGCTCTCCCCTGGCCGGGTTGTCGCATCGGGTCGTGGTGCAGGAGAGGGTATGGGCCTCTTCGAGGCGGAAGCAGCGGGCGCTGAACTCTGTTCCAGCGCCGTCGTGTTGCCGCCGGCCGTGGAGGCAGGCCGGCGCCGTGCGCGACGCATGCAGCAGCGCCTGGGACGGCACGGTACCCGCCTGGCGGGCACAGCCTATGCGCACGTTGGGGCTGGCCGGCGTGGGTGCGCTACACGGGCTGGCACACGCAGCAGATCAGCAAGCTGGCCGCCGCCGCCGAAAGTGTCGTCGACACGGTGGTGGTGATGGATTCGGACCTCGTGGTGCTGCAGGAGGCATCGCCTTCGGATTTCCTCGACGCCGACGGCCGCGTCGTCTGCTTCCAGCGCTCGGCGCCGGCGGCGGAGGTTGGCGGTAAGGCCGTCAAGTGGAATCACTAGGCCCACGCCCTCTACGGGCAGACGCTGGACGAGGCCGCGCCGCGCGATGTCTGCTTCGATACGCCCTTCGTGCTGCACGCGCCGACGCTGCGCGCCATGCTGGCCGAGCTTGAACGGCGCTACGACAAGCCCTGGTGGCAGGTGCTGCTCGAGCAGCCACCGCGGCACTGGTCGGAGTTCGCCAGCTACCGACTCTATCTGCGCGACTTCCTGCCGCCGGAGACCGTGGCCTGGCGCGACGACAGCCTGCTAGATTGCGGTTCCAGTCATTCCGATAGGAGACCCGACCATGGATCCCATGCAGTACGGCCTGAAGGCCGTGGACTTCGGCAGGCCGTGCACGGCCACGACCGGTCTCGACCGGCGCGGCTTTCTCGGTGCCTCGCTGGCCGGCGGCTTTGCGCTGGCGGCTGGCCCGGCTGCGGCCAGCACCATCATCACGGACACCGAGGGACTGACCGCGGGCGAGATCACCATCCGTACCGACGACGGCGAGATCCCGGCCTACCGCGCCATGCCGGAGACGGGCAAGGATCTGCCGCTGCTGCTGGTGATCCAGGAGATCTTCGGCGTGCATGAGCATATCCGCGACGTCTGCCGCCGCTACGCCAAGCAGGGCTACTACGCGGTGGCGCCGGCGATGTTCCACCGTCAGGGCGATGTCTCCGGCATGAGCGACGTCAACACGATCCTGACCGAGGTCGTCGCCAAGGTGCCGGATGCCCAGGTCATGGCCGACCTCGACGCCACTGTGGCGCAGGCCGCCGCCACCGGCCGGGTGGATGCCGAGCGCCTGGGCGTCATTGGCTTCTGCTGGGGTGGCCGCACCGTCTGGCTCTACGCACATCACAATCCGGAAGTGGCCGCCGGCGTCGCCTATTACGGGCTCGTCGATGGCATGCAGGGCGAGATCAAGCCGCATGATCCGGTCGATATCGCGGCCGAGTTGAAGGTGCCGGTGCTGGGTCTCTACGCCGGCGCCGATGAATACATCCAGCGCGACGCCCTGCGCCGGATGCGCACCGAGCTGCTTAAGTCCGACTCCGGCTCCGAAATCGTGGTCTTCCCGGGAGTCGACCACGGCTTCAACGCGGACTACCGGCCGACCTACGATGCGGCCGCCGCCGACTACGCGCGTCGGCTGGCGCGCGACTGGCTGACGCGGCACGGGGTCTGATCCGTCGGGGCGCGCTTGAAGAGCACGCCCGGCGCCCGCAGTATCGAGGGACACGCCAGCACGAGGAGCGCGGCCATGGCATGGCGCATTGGCAATGCGGCGATCGAGAGTCTGCAGGGCGACATCACGCGACAGTCCGATATCGACGCGGTGGTCAATGCCGCCAATGCCGAGTTGCGCGCCGGCGGCGGCGTCGCCGGTGCCATTCACCGCGCCGCCGGGCCGGGGCTGGACGACGAATGCCGGGCTTATGCCCCGATCTCGCCGGGCGAAGCCGTGATCACTGGCGCCCACGAGCTGCCCAATCGGCACGTCATTCATTGCCTGGGCCCCGTCTATGGCCATGATCGCCCGGAGGCGCAGCTGTTGGCCGATTGCTACCGCAACGCGCTCGATCGTGCCGCGGAAACCGGGCTGAGCTCGGTCGCATTTCCGGCGATCTCCACCGGCGCCTTCGGCTACCCCTTCGCTGATGCCGCCGAGGTCGCCCTCGATGCGGTCGGTGAATGGCTGCGCGCGCATCCCGGCCGCAGCCTGCGGCTGCTGCGCTTCGTGCTCTACTCGGCGGACGACCAGGAGCGCTTCGCCGAGCAACTCGCCCGCCGCGCCGCAGCGCCGTAACGCTTCCAAGCAGAGGAGTCCCGTGGCACAGAGTCCCCACAGCGATGCAGCGCGCGCGCCGCACGGCGACGCGCTCTTCACCGACCTCTACGAGCTGAGCATGCTGCAGGCCTACTGGGTCGAGGGCATGAAGGACGAGGCGGTCTTCAGCCTGTCGGTACGCGAGTTGCCGACCACGCGCAATCTGCTCGTGGCCTGCGGGCTGGAAGCCGTACTCGAGCAGCTGGAGACGCTGCGCTTCGAGGAAGCCGATATCGCCTGGCTGGACAGCCTGGGCCGCTTCCGCACGGATTTCCTCGACTGGCTGCGCGACTTCCGCTTTACCGGCAGCGTGCGCGCGGTGGCCGAGGGCACCCCGGTCTTCGCCGAGGCGCCCATCCTCGAGATCACCGCGCCCTTGCCGGAGGCGCAGCTGGTGGAGACGCTGGTCATGAACCAGATCCATCTGCCGACAGTGCTCGCCAGCAAGGCGCAGCGCGTGGTCGCCGCCGCCGACGGTCGTCGGGTGCTGGACTTTGGTGCGCGGCGCATGCACGGCATAGACGCTGCCGTGACCGGCGCGCGCGCCTTCTACATCGGCGGGGTCGATGGCACTTCGAACTGCCGCGCCGGCGCGCGCTACGGCATCCCGGTGGCCGGCACCATGGCGCACAGCTACATCCAGGCGCACGATGATGAGCGGGAGGCCTTTCGTGCCTTTGTCGATCTCTATCCCGAGACGGTGCTGCTGGTCGACACTTACGACACGCTGGCGGCGGTGCGCAGCATTGTCGCCATGGCCGAGGAGATGGGCGAGGCTTTCCGCGTGCGCGCGGTGCGGCTGGATTCCGGCGATCTCGTGGCGCTGTCGCGCGAGGTGCGCGCCATGCTCGATAGCGCAGGCCTGGAGTCCGTGCAGATCCTTGCCAGCGGCGGCCTCGATGAGCACGAGATCGCACGCCTGCTGGATGCCGGTGCGGCGCTGGACGGCTTCGGTGTCGGCACGGACATGGCCGTGGCGCGCGACGCGCCCAGCGTCGATCTCGTCTACAAGCTTGCGGACTACGGCGGCGAAGGCCGCATGAAACTCTCCAGCGGCAAGGCCTCGCTGCCGGGTGCCAAGCAGGTCTTCCGCCGCTTCGACGGCGATACGGCCTGCGGCGATGTCATCGCGCGCGCCGCGGAGACGCTGGAGGGTGAGCCGCTACTGGCGCCGGTCATGCGCGAAGGTCGGCGCTTGGCGCCGGCCCCGGAGCTGGAGGCCGTGCGCGCGCATGCCGCTGCCGAGTTGGTGCGGCTGCCGGCAACTTTGCGCGGGCTGGCCCCTGCGAGCTATTCCGTGACGGTCAGCGATGCGTTGGCAAGCTATCGCGACGCGGTAGCCGGAAACATCCGGGCCGCCTGAGCGTTCGAATATCCAAAAGCCCATGGCGCCAGGAGGGTAGTTATGACGGCTATTGCAGACAGGCTCCGTGACGGCGATGCCCTCGTCGTCGTCGACGTCCAGAACGATTTCTGCCCCGGTGGCGCCCTGCCCATCGAGGGCGGCGACGCCGTCGTGCCGGTGCTCAACGAATGGATGGCTGCCGCGAAAGCCGGCGGCGTGCCGGTCTTCGCCTCGCGCTGCTGGCATCCCGCCGGCCACATCAGCTTCGCCGAGCGCGGCGGGCCCTGGCCGCCGCACTGCCTGCAGGACAGCGACGGCGCAGCCTTTCATCCCGACCTGAAGCTGCCGGAAGACGCCGTGCTCGTCACCAAGGGCAATCGCTTCGACCAGGATCAGAACTCGGCATTCGACCAGACCGGTCTCGCCGAAGAGCTGCGCGCCCGCCGCGTGCAACGCATCTGGGTGGGCGGCCTGGCCGAGGATGTCTGCGTGCGCGCCACCGTGCTCGACGGCCGCCGGGAAGGCTTCGCGGTGTTCTGCATCGGCGATGCGACCCGGCCGGTGACCGCGGAGGGTGGCGAGAAAGCGCGCGCCGAGATGGCCGAAGCCGGCGCCGAGCGTCTGGACTGATGGGTCGGGCAGGGCACGCCTGCTGAATTCTCGCCCGGGGCGGACGAGTAGCGAGGCGCTAGCATGGCGGCACTACAACAAGGACGAGGAGACACCCATGCTGCGCGCTGCCCTTTTGCTGGCCGCGCTGTCGCCGACATTCGTGGGCGCACAGAGCGATGAAGAACCCGAGTTCCCGTCGACTGCCTGGACCGAGCGCGAGGCCCGCAACTACGCGCGCACGCTGGAAGCGCCTGCCGAGTTGGTGGTGCAGCCGGCCTTTGTCACGCGCTTGTCGCAGCAGAGCCTGGCCAATGTCGCGGACTTCACGGCGCGGGCTGTGGCCGACCCGAGTTGGCTGCTGGCTTCCAGCCAGCCGGTGCGCGATCTGATCGACAATCTCAATGCGCCGGCTTTGGTGCTGGCCGAGTTGGAAGCGCTGGTGACGACGCTGATGGAAGACCCGGCTGCGGCCGCGCAGTTCTCGCTGAACACACCGTTGACGCCGCTGTGCGCCAGCCACGCGCTGCAGTGCGCGGGCGACCCCTTCCGCTATCCAGCCGTCGATAACTTCTACGGCAGCGAGGGGGTGCGCGAGTCGGTCACCTACTATGACCGCGACTGCGCGCGCATCACCGGCCACGTCTGGAAGCCGGCGAATGTGCAGGGCGCGCTGCCCACCGTGGTCATCGAAAACGGTTCCATTCAGGCGCCGGAGTCACTCTATTGGTGGTTCGCCCAGGACCTGGTGCGCGCCGGCTACACGGTGATGACCTTCGATCCGCGCGGCCAGGGCCGCTCGGACCAGCAGACCCCGGATTTCGAGCAGGGCAGCAACGCCAACAGCGCGGTCTTCTGGGAAGGACTGGTCGACGCCATCGACTTCTTTCGCTCCACGTCCGAGCAGCCCTATCCGCACAACACGAGCTGCGCCGGCACCTATCCGACGCAGGTCAGCCCGCACAATCCCTTCTTCGCCGTGCAGGATCGCGAACGGCTGGGCCTGGCCGGCCATTCTCTCGGCGCGACGGGCGTGGCCGTTGTGCAGTCCTACGGCGCGCCGGGAGCTGAGCCCTGGCCCGGGTTGATCGATGACGTCAATCCGGTGGATGTCGTCGTGGCCTGGGACAGTCTGCGCGCACCCGGTGCCGCCGGCGAGACGACGCCGGCGGTGGTGCCGCGCGTGCCGGCGATGGGGCAGACCAGCGAGTACGGCATCCTCGGTGCGCCGCATACCGAGCCGCCCGACCCGGAGGCTCACAAGAACGGCTTCCGCGGCTGGGTAGAGGCTGATCAACCGGTCTTCCAGTTCACCATCCGCGGCAGCACGCACTTCGAGTGGTCGAATATCCCGACCTTCCCGGCCACATCCTGGTGCCCGGACGCGGCATCGGGTCGCTGTGCGGAGGGTTGGGGGCTGCCCATGGCGCAGCACTACTCGCTGGCCTGGATGGATCGCTGGCTGAAGCGGCCTGGCGAGTCCGGCTACGACGATGCCGATGCACGCCTGCTGGCCGAGGCCGATTGGCACGAGCGCCTCAGCTTCTACTACGCCTCGGCGCGCGACTTCCCCACGCGCGGCGGCGGGATGCAGCGCTGTGAGGATTTGCGAGCGGGCTGCGCGCAAAGCGGTGATGGCTCGGGCTCCGGCGCTGGCGCAGCCTGGCTTTTCCTGCTGCTCGCCGGCGTCTTCGCCCGGCGGCTGCGCCATAATGGTGCGCTACGGGCGCGCTGACGCACGTCCGACCTCCATCCTGCCCGTCGCGCGCTGCGCGGCCTTTCTGGAGCTGTGCGCATGCGCGTGCTGATGTACACCCTGGCCTGGCTGCCCTTGCCGCTGTTGCAGGGCTTCGGAGCGCTCGCCGCGTGGCTGATGCGCGTGACGAATGCCTCGCGCTGGCGGGTGGCGCTCTTCAACCTGCAGCACTGCATGCCGGAGCGCGATACGGCCGAGCGCAAGCGTATCGCCAAGGCCTCGCTGCGCCACGAGCTGACCACCTACATCGAGACCGCGCGCTACTGGTTGGGGCCGGGCTTTGCGGTGAAGCGGGCGGTGCGCGAGTGGCGCAACATCGAGGTGCTGGATGAGGCCTTCGCGCAGGGCCGCGGTGTCATCCTGCTTACGCTGCACATGGGCGCCTTCGAGGCGGTGGCCATCCCGATGTCGGCGCGCTATCCCTTCTACGGGCTCTACAAGCCGCAGAAGGGCGTCTTCAACGCGCTGTCGCTGAAGGGGCGCTGCCGTTTCGGCGGGCGCATGCAGAAGGCCGAGGCCGGTGTGCGGCGTGCGGCGCTGCCGCTGCTGGAAGAAGGCTTCGGCGTCTACTACATGCCCGACCATGACCCGCCCGAGGGGCGAGGCGTCTTCGTGCCCTTCATGGGGCAGCTGGCGCACACGCCGACGCTGATCGCGCGCATGGTGGCCGAGAGCGGTGCGCCGGTGGTCTTCATGTGGGGTGAGCGTCTGAGCCGGGCGCGCGGCTATATCGCGCACTATCTGCCGGCGCCGGAGGGCGTCTACAGCAGCGACATCACGGAGTCGACCGCCGCGATGAACGCCGGCCTGGAAGCCTGCGTGCGCCAGCGCCCCGAGCAGTACTGGTGGAGCTACAAGCGCTTTCGTCGCCAGCCCGAAGGCAGTCCCACTTTTTACGAGGCGCTGCGGCGTCGCTAAGCTGGTGCCCCAAGCGGCAGGGAGCAGAGATGGCCAAGAACAAGGGCGCTTCACAGCGCAAGCAGGCCCCGGTGCAGCGCGCGCGTGAGCGCGCCGCCAAGCACAACCGCTTGCACAAGCCGCAGCCGGACTGGCCGCTCACCGCGCTGGCGCTTGCCGGCATGGTGCTCACGGCCTATCTCAGTGCGCTTGCCGGTAGCGGGAGCCAGGCGGCTTTCTGCGGGCCGGAGTCCGGATGTGCGCTGGTGCAAGAAAGCCGCTGGTCGACGCTCTTCGGCCTGCCGCTGGCCCTCTGGGGTTTCGGGCTCTACTCGCTGATCGCCTTCGTGGCTGCCCTCGGCGCGCCCGGCGCGGTGCGCTGGAAACGGGTGTGGGTGCTTTCCGGGCTGGGGCTGGCCATCAGTCTGTACCTGACGGTGCTCGGCGCCATTGCGCTGCAGGCCTTCTGCGGCTGGTGCCTGCTGTCGCTGCTGATCATCGCCACCATCTTCGGCGTCAATGCTTGGCGTCGTCCAGGCACCGCACCGGGCATGCCCTGGCCGCGCTGGGCGCTCAACAGCGGTGCGGTGGCGGTCTTCGCGATCGCGGTCATGCAGCTCTACTACAGCGGCATCTTCCAGCCTCCCGAGGATCCGCGGCTGCGCGCGCTGGCGGAGCATCTGGAGGCCGAGGAAGCGATTTTCTATGGTGCCTTCTGGTGCTCGAGCTGTCAGCGCCAGCGCCAGCTCTTCGGGGCCTCCGCCGAGCGGCTGCCCTATGTCGAATGCACCCCCGATGGCCGCAATGGACCGACGGCCTGGGCCTGCATGGAGGCCGGTGTCGACAACTATCCGACCTGGATCATCGACGGGCAGCGCCAGACCGGCGTCATGCAGCCGCGCGAGCTCGCCCGCGAGAGCGGCTTCGACTGGTCCGGCTTCGGGGCCACCGGGAACGACCCCGGGTGAGCCTCGACCGCCGCCGCTTCCTGCGGAACGCGGGTGCGATGGCGGCTGCCGCCGCGCTGCCCGTGCGGGAAGCCTCCGCGGGCGCGAAGGCGCCTCCCCGGCGCTTCGAGACACCCGCCGATCTCGCACGGTACACGCGCCTGTCGCGCCTCGCGCAGCCGCTCGTGATGGCGCACCGCGGCGGCTACAAGCCGCATGTCCCGGGTTATCCGGAGAACAGTCTCGTCTCGGCCCGCCGGGTTTTGGCGACGGGGCCCGCGATGATAGAGGTCGACATCCGTCGGACCCGCGACGGCGTCATGGTTCCGCTGCACGATGCCACCCTGGACCGCGAGACCACCGGTAGCGGACCGGTCGATGCCATCCGCTTCGCCAATTTCCGCAAGCTGCAACGGCGCGATGCCACCGGCGCGGCGACCGAGGTTCCCACCGAGAGCCTTGCCGATTTCCTCGACTGGTCGGCCGATGGCGCGCTGCTCTGGCTGGACACCAAGGATGTCGATCCGGTCGAACTGGTCGCGCTCATCCGTGATCGTCGCGCCGAGGCGCGGGTCATCGTGTCGGCCTACGGTCGCGCCGCGCTGGAGGCCTATCAGGCCGAAACCGAGGCGCTGGTGCATTTCGTGCCGCTGATCCCGGCGCAGGGCCTCGCCACCCTCGCCGACGTCAACGCGGCGGGCCTCGACGACGCGCGCATGATCGGCTTCGCCGGCTATTACGTGCCTGATGTCGCTGCGACCCAAGCCATGCGCGAGCGCGACATTCCGGCGCTGCTCGGGCTCGATCGCGGCGATGGTCGCCTGCGCGCCGATCAGCTCGATCCCTTACTGTATCGGCGCGCGGTCGAGACGGGCTTTCCCATGCTCAATACCGACCACTACGCCGAGGTGCTCGCCATCCTCGGAATCAGCGGCTGGGCGTAGCCGTGCGCGCCGGCAGAAACCATACGCTGTTCGGGTCGCCGTGGCGCGCGCGCCGCCGGGTGGCGCGCGCCAGCAGCGCGAAGGCGACCGCGCCGGCCAGAGCCGTCAGGTCGATGGCGGCCACCGACCAGTTGCCCTGCAAAGCGGCTGTCCAGGGGAGGTCTCCGGTGATGAGCCAGTTGCTGGGGGCGATCACTGCGGTCAGCACTGCCGTGACAGTCAGCAGCTCGACGGCGGCGCGCGGCGGCGGGCGCAGCAGCGCCCAGACCACGCTGCCGACGAAGAGCAGGTAGTAGACGCGTAGTTCCCATTCCGCACGCGCCGGCAGGCCCTCCGGCAGCAGCTTGTTGGCCAGGAAGAGGCCGGAGATTCCCAGGCAGCTGCCTATGCAGACGCCCACCGTCAGTCCGGCCATCAAGCGGTGCGTCGTCGGCTGCTCCGACTGGCGTCGCCGGCGGCGCGACTCGATCCAGAGCAGATTGCCCGAGTAGAAAAGGAATGCGCCGGCGATGCCGAGCAGGAAGTAGAGCCAGGCCAGCAACGGCCCACCGAAATTGCCGAAGTGCAGCGAGGTGACAACGCTGGAGGCGGCCGTCGCCGTCGGCCGCTCGCCGGGGGCGTGCATTGCCGCGACGGCGAGATCTTCGTGGCGCAGCGCCACCGCCACGCGATTGGCGAGCCGGCCATCGACGACACCATGAACTTCGGTGATGCCTTCGGCATCAGTGGTGGCGTGATGCTGCAGCATGAAAGGGGTCATGCCGGGTAGCGCCTTCTCGGCGTGCGCCAATAGCGTGGCGCTGTCAGGGGCGGCCAGGGGCGCGCCGGCCGGCTCGGGTGTTTCTATCAGCTCGAAGGCATCTTGGAAGGCGCCGGCGACGCGCTCGTCCATGGCGATGAAGCTCAGGCCGGCAACGAAGAGCGCGAGGATGCACAGCAGCGCGCCGGTGAAGGCGAAGACGATATGGAAGGGCAGCGACAGCACGCCGATGACGTTATGCGCGTCCTGCCAGAAGCGCTTCAGATTGCGCCCGGTACGCAGCGCGAAAAGGCTGCTGACCAGCGTCGGCAGATGGATGATCAGCCCCGACACCAGCGCCAGCCCGTAGGCGAGGCAGACGAAACCCATCAGCCACACGCCCGCTGCCTGGGGCAGGCCGAGGGTGAAATGGATGTGGTTGATGTGCTCGGCCAGCGCCGAATCGAGCGGCGCACCGGCAGCGAGACGGCCCTCGCTGTCGAGGCTGGCGCTCTGCCGCTCACTGGCTTCGTCCTGCCAGAAGGCGACCGCGCGCGGGCCGTCGAAGCCGGGCAGCAGCACCGTCAACGCCTCGCGCGCCGCCGGATGCGCTTCCGTCACGGCGGCGCGCAGCGCGTCCATATGCGCCGGAGTCTGCCTGGCCTCACCGCGCAGCGCCGGCTGCTCCCAGTCGTGCAGTGCGCCGTGGAAGACCGTGATGGCGCCGGCATAGAAGGCGATGAAGAGCGCGAAGCCGGCGACCAGGCCGGTCCAGGTGTGCAGGGTCGTGAAGGCGCGCAGCGTGGCGCTGGTCATGCGCCGCTCCCCGTCGCCAGACCGATCAGCCGCAGGCCCCATAGCAGCGCGAAGGCCGCCGCATTGGCGATGGCGAGTCCCAGCCAGGCGTGTCGGCCGCTGGCGCTGCCGACGGCCGCAGACGCCGTGCCCACCCACAGCAACGGCATGAGCAGCACGGCCCAGGTGGCGCTGTCGGCGACGCTGCCCGGGGTGAGTGCGATGATCAGGCCGCCGACGGCGCAGGCCAGCGGGAAGCCGAGCAGCACGCCGGCGCTGAGACGGCCGGCGATCATGTGCCGGTGCGCAGCCAGGTGGCTGCGTAGGGCAGCAGCACGGCGGTGAGCATGGCGGCGACCAGCCAGGCCGCAATGCCCGGACCGGCGCCACCCATGGCGCTGATCCATCGCCAGGCGCCGATCAGCAGCAGCAGGCCGCCCGCGAGTTGCCACACACCGGCGGCGCCCGGCCGTGCCGGCCACAGGTGCTGATGCGGCGACGCCAGATAGCAGGCCACCACGCCGAGCAGGGTCGGCAGCAGCGCCAGCAGTTGCGCACGCAGCGGCACATCCATCATTGCCACTGCCACTCCAGACGCGCGCCTACCAGTCGCGACTCGCCGTATCGGCGGGCGGGACGGCCGTCCGAGACGAACTGCGCCTGCAGATTCGTGTCATCGGTGAGATTGCGGCCGTAAAGCGTCAGAAGCAGGCCGCGCGGAAGATCGAAGTCCACGCTGGCGTTGAGCAGCGTGCGCGCGTCGATGGCGGTATCGGCGTCGTTGCTCGGGTCGCTGAAATAGCCGTCGACGTAGCGCAGCCCGATGCGCGCGCGCAGCCAGGACAGCGGTGCCGCGCGCAGGCCGAGGCTGGCGCTGACATCGGGCGAGAAGGGGAACTCGTTGCCGGCGAAGTCCTCGCCCTCGTTGACGAAGTCCTCGAACTCGCTGTGTAGCAGGCCCAGCGAGGCACTCGCCTCGAGTGTCCAGGGCAGCCGCGCCAGCGTCTCGACCTCGGCGCCGTAGAGCTCGGAGCGGCCGGCATTGGCCGTGGTGGTGTAGAAGCTGGTGGGGTCGCCGACGGTGACCTGCTGGTCGCGCCAGCGCGTGTAGAAGACGTTGGCGTTGACCGACAGGCGCCGCTGCAGCCAGCGCGAGCGCGCGGCCAGCTCCAGCGTGCGCGTGGTCTCCGGGTCGAACTCGCTGACCTCGCCGCCGAAGAAGGAGATGCTGGTGCCGCCCGAGCGGTAGCCCTCGCTGTAGGTGAGCGAAAGGTTGCGATCCGGGTGCGGGCGCCAGCTCAGTCCCAGCTTCGGCAGCAGATCCGTGAAGCGACGCTCGCCGGATTCTTCGTAGTCGGGCGGGACGAGGTCGGGGAAGGCCTCGGCCAGCAGATCGGAGGCGGCATCGGGCAGTGGTACGCCAATGGGAAGATCCAGCCCCGGCACCGGTGCGGTGAGGGTGAGATCGAGTTCGCTGGCGGCGCGGTGACGGTTTTTCTCGTGGTTCAGGCGCAGGCCGGCGGTCAGCCGCCAGTGCGCGGCGAAGTCCCAGTCCGCCTCGGCGAAGAGCGCCGCCGTGCGCGTTTCGCGCAGCGAGTCGACGGTGCCGGAGATCATGGCGACGCCGCCGCCGGCGGGGATGTTCTCGCCGCTGTTGCGATCGAAGCGCTCGTCGTCGGCAACGTAGGCGCCGACCACGGCGCGCACGCTTTCGCCGTCGAAATGCAGGCGCAGCTCCTGGCTGAGCAGCTGTTCCTCGATGTCGAAGCGCGAGATGCCGCCCTCCTCCTCGCTGCGGTCGAAATCCGAGAAGCGATCGTTGTCGCCGGAGAAGGCGCCGGTGACCGCTTCCAGCCGCCAGGCGCCGGCCAGCGGCAGGCGCTGGCGCAGGCTGTAGATGCGGCTGAGGTAGCGCTCGTCGTAGCGCTCGTTGGCGGTGGCGGTGCGTTCGCCCTGACTGGCGTCGTGCAGGTTGTCGCCGAATTCGTTGTCCGCCAGCGTTACGCCCAGGCTGGCCTCGTAGCCGGGCAGGGACGCGGGCAGGAAGCTCAGCTTGAAGCGGGCGTTGCGACTGCCGCGGCGGCCGGCATCATCCTCGTTGCGGGTGACGTTGTAGATATCGCCGCGATCGTAGCGATCCTGAGCGGCGATCCGGAAGCGCAGCGCGTCGCCCAAAGGCCCGCCACCGGCGACGGCGTAGTCGTGACCGTCAAGGTTGTCGCGCGCAGCGCGGGCGCGCAGGTCCCAGTAGGGCGTGGGTTCGCGCGTGCGCAGCAACACCGAGCCGGCGAGGCTGTTGCGCCCGCGGTTGGTGGACTGCGCGCCACGCAGCACCTCGACCTGATCCAGATCCCAGGTGGAATAGGGGCCGGCGAAGCTGGCCGCGCGCGGCGGCAGCGCCACGCCATCGAGATAGACGCTGATGGTATCGCCTTCGCCACCGATGCCGTCCTGCGGCACGCCGCGGATGGCGATGGGCCGGTTGTCGCCGCCGCCGACGACATTGCCGAAGCCGGTCAGCAGATCGCGCGCGTCATAGGCCGACGAACGCGCGATGGCCTCGCGGTCGACCACCCCGACGCTGGCCGTGGTGTCGGCCAGGCTGCGCTGCAGGCGCTGGCCGGTGACGACGATCTCGTCGAGCGGCGCGGCTTCGGCCGGCGGCGCCGGGAAATCGGGAGCCTCCGCCTCGTTCCGGACGGGGATCATCTCGACGTCGTCGGAATCCCGGGAAGCCTCCTCGGCCGCCGCGGGCAGCGCGAGCAGGAACAAAGCGCCCACGACGACAGCGCCGCGATGCAATCTGCGAATCACCCAAACCCCCTGTGCCGTTCACCGCGAGGCGCCGGCTAGCTAATCAGTCGAGCAACGATAATGATTCGCATTATAGGGCACAAAGGGGCGCCGGGGGCGGCACGCCCCCGGGGCTACTGGCTGATTCGATAATCGCGGATGGCCTTGGCCTCGATCTCGCTGCGCCGGAAGGCGAAGCGGTGCCATGCGCGCTCGGAATAGGCTTCCGTGAAGTCGCTGTAATGCGGGCTGGCCGGATCCGTGGATTGCGAGTAGGTGACGAAGCCCTCGGCGCGCACCTGGCCGTCCTCCCAGGTCACGGCGTGGATGTAGCTGTTGCCGAAGGTCACCGGGTAGCCGGCCTCGGAAAGCGTTTCGCTGCCGGCGATGGTGAAGGCGCCCTCGAACTGCTCGCCGCCCGGAACCGGGATCGGGCTGCCGTCGGCATCGTTGACGCCCGAGATCTGCAGTTCGCGCAGCGGTGCGTCCAGCGCGATCCCGAGACCCTCGATGCGATCGACCGCATTGCCCAGCGCCTGTCTCACGGCCAGGGCATTGGTGTTGAGATCGCGCGGCGTATTGACCGGGTCCTCGGTGCTGAAGGGAGTCTGCCAGAGGGTGTTGGCGCTGCTGGCCTCGCGCCAGAACTCGCGCCAGAGATGCGCACCTTCGGAATCCGGGCTGCCGGTGCCGTCCCATGCGGTGAGCGCGTTGCAGGCGGCATCCTGGCCGTCGCACAGCTCGCCGAGCACGGTGTCGCGCGCCAGCCGCTCGCTGTAGATCTGCGCAGAGACGGTGACGTCCTTGAGCTGCTCGAAGCTGAAGCGATTGCCCTCGCGCCCGTCGGTGCCGGCAAGCCGGTCCTGGATCTGCAGGATGCAGAGGCGCGTGCGCAGCGTGCGCTCCGCTTCCTCGTCGCCGATGATGCGGTCGAAGCCGGTCAGCGGCTCGTCGGGGTGCGTCAACCAGTAGCTGTCGTTGCAGTTGTGCACCCAGTCGGCGCGCTCCAGCTTCGGCAGATTGGCCGGCCCGAAAATACCCGGCGCCGGGGCGTCGTCGTCGGACTGCCATTCGCAGTCGGCGCTGTTGCCGCGCAGCACGGGCAGACCGGGCATGAGCATGTCCACCAGTCCTCCGATGATGGGCGCCTGACAGTCGGCCTTCTGCTCGTCGGTGACGTTGGGCACTACGGTGATGTCACCGTAATAGGCCTCGCCGCCCGGGCCGGTGGCGATGGTGTTGACCCAGGGCACACCCAGGATCCCGCCGTGAAGGCGCTTGAACTCGTCCAGCGAGTCGGCCCGGTTCCAGGCGAAGAACTGGTCGAGCAGGCGGTCATTCTCGGCGTTGGCGTCGCGCAGCGTGTAGGCGCGCGTGTTGTCCCAGCCCAGCACCGGCAGGCCGGCGGCCTCGATCTCCAGCATCGGGCCGTAGTGCGAGCGATGCAGTGTGCGCGTCTCAGTAGTGATGCTGCCGTCGTCCTCCAGCACTTCGATCTCCAGCGGCACTTCCTCAATGTCGCGCAGTTCGCCATCGTAGAGGTACTGCTTGGCGTCCAGCAGATTGATGGCGAGCTGGTAGAAGGTGAAGCGGTGCGCGGTGGAGACGGTGTGGCTCCAGGCGAAATTGTCGTTGAAGCCGATGAGGATGGCCGGAATGCCGTAGAGCGTCGACCCCATGATGTCGGCCTCGCCGGGAATGGTCAGATGCGCGGCGTAGAGGCGCTCGGTGCCCGACCAGGGGAAATGCGGATTGCCGAAGAGCATGGACTCGCCGGTCGTCGTGGCTTCGCCCGACAGCCCGTACATGTTGCTGCCGATGGGTAGGGGCTCGCCGAAGGGCACATCTTCTGATGTGATCTCGCCGGTTTCGATGGCGCGTCGCAACTGCTGCGGGTCGGTACCGGATCTCGCGGCCACTTCCTGTTCGCTACCGGTGGGCAGGCTGAGCAGGGGCGGTGTTGCCGTGGCGATCTCGGTGGCAATGGCGCTGGCGCCGGCGAGGATTCCGAGCCGGTAGTAGCGCCGATACATGTCGTCGGTGCTGATCTCGGCCAGCCACTCGGCGTCGCGGCAGGCTTCGTGCCGGCCGGGATGCTCGTCGGCCTGCAGCTCGCGGATGTAGCGGTTGAGCCCGGCGGCGTAGCCAGCGGTGGCGTCGCGCACCTGCGCGGAGGCGCTGTCGTGAAGCCTCTGGACTGCTTCGTCGGTGGCGACCAGCTTCCAGAAGAAATCGCTGTCGATGTTGCCGGTGGTCGCGCCGTTGGCGCGGATGGTGTAGCTGCCGTCGCGGCCGAAGTAGCGCGCGCGCTCGCCGCGGATGGTCACCAGATCCTCAAGCAGCACGCAGATGTTGTCCTCGGCGAAGGCGTAGCCGAAGCCGTAGCCGAGGCTGCCGTAGTCGTCGGCGACGATGTGCGGAATGCCGAAGTCGGTGCGTGTAATGCGCGCGTCGAACTCGCCGTCGGTGCCGGTACCACTGCCGGGCGCATTGGCTGGCGGCTCACTGCCACTGCAGGCGGCAAGGCTGGCCATCGCCACGGCGACGGCAACTGGGGATAGAAAGCGCATTGTGTCTCCTCCGCTAGGGACGGTATTCGGCTTGATCGCACCGTCCTGTGTAATGACTGGAGTGTGCCATCATTGATGAAAATTGCGCGCGAGCCCCCGACGTCATGAGTGCCCAGGAAGCAAGTAATGCCGGCAAGCCCAACCCACTGGCGCAGCTGCACGGCTGTGGCCAGAGCTTCTGGCTGGATTACATCCGGCGGCGCATGCTGCAGGACGGGGAGCTGGAGCGGCTGATCCGCGACGACGGGCTGCGCGGCATGACCTCGAACCCGGCGATCTTCGAGAAGGCCATTGCCGGCTCGGATGACTACAACGAGCAGATCAAGGGGCTCGCCGCGCAGGGTGCGGACCGCGACGCGGCCTATGAAGCGCTGGTGCTGGCCGACATTGCTGACGCCGCCGACCACTTGCGGCCGGTCTGGGACAATAGTGACGAAGGCGACGGCTGCGTGAGCATCGAGGTGTCGCCGCATCTGGCGCGCGACACCGAGGGCACGCTGGCCGAGGCACGCCGGCTGTGGTCGGCGCTGGCGCGGCCCAACATCATGATCAAGGTGCCGGCGACGCTCGAGGGTTTGCCGGCCATCGAACAGCTCATCGCCGAGGGCGTCAACGTCAACGTCACGCTGCTCTTCTCTGTCTCTCGCTACGAGCAGGTGCTGGACGCTTTCCTGAAGGGGATGGAGCGTCGCCAGAGCGCCGGCGAACCGCTGGCGGGGCTGCATTCGGTAGCCAGTTTCTTCCTGTCGCGCATCGACAGCCACGTCGACGCGCGGCTGGACCGCTACGGTACCGAGCCCGCGCAGGCGCTGCGCGGCACCGCGGCCGTCGCCAGCGCGCAGCTTGCCTATGCGCATTTCCGCGCGCAGACACAGAGCGCGCGCTGGCAGCAGCTGGCCGCCGCCGGTGCGTCCCCGCAGCGTCTGCTCTGGGCATCAACCAGCGCCAAGGATCCGGCTTATGACGATCTGAAGTACGTCACGCCGCTGATCGGCCCGCAGACCGTGACGACACTGCCCCCCGAGACGGTGACGGCCTTCGGCGATCATGGCGTCTGCGCCGTGGCGATGGAGGGCGCACCGCGCGGCGCGCGGCGCGCCGTGGAGGGGCTGGCGGAGCTCGACATCGATCTCGATGCGGTGGCCGACCAGCTGGAGGCCGAGGGCATCGACAAGTTCGTGCAGCCTTTCGACGCCCTGCTGGCCACCATCGACGAGCGGCTGCGCGCCGCGCGCTAGACGACACGCGCTGCGCGACAGCGCTCAAGGAAGCGAGACGACGTGGACCTGCTCCAGCTCATTCTCCTGGCCCTGGTGCAGGGCATCACCGAATTCCTGCCGATCAGCTCCTCGGCGCACCTGATCCTCTTTCCGCTGGTTTTTGGCAGTGCCGATCAAGGGCTGGGTATCGACGTCGCCCTGCATGCCGGCACGCTGATCGCGGTGATGGCCTATTTCCGCGAGGACACGGGCCAGCTCCTGCGCGGTGGGGTCCAGCTTTTGCGACCGGGTGCGCGCAGCGAAGCGCGCACGCTGGCGTTGCAGGTGGCGGTTGCGACGCTGCCGGTGGTCATCGTCGGCCTGCTGGCGCGCGATCTGGTGGCGAACGAACTGCGCTCGGTGGCGGTGATCGCGACCACGACGGTGCTCTTCGGCCTGCTGCTGGGCGTGGCCGACTGGCGGCAGCGCCATGTCACCGACAGCGCTGCCATGACGCTGGGCATTGCCTTTGCCATCGGCCTGGCGCAGGTGCTGGCGCTGGTGCCGGGCACCTCGCGCTCGGGCATCACCATCACGGCTGCGCTGCTTTTCGGCCTGGCGCGCCCGGAGGCCGCGCGCTTTGCGCTGCTGCTGGCGATTCCCACCACCGCGGCGGCGACGCTGCTGGGAGGCTGGGAAATCGCACAGGGCAGCGAAGGCTTCGCTGCCGACCCCCTGGATGCGCTCATCGCCGCGGCGCTGGCCATGATCTCCGCCTACGCCGCCATCGCCTGGCTGATGCGCTTCGTGCGTCGCGCCAGCTTCATGCCCTTCGTCTACTACCGTCTGGTACTGGGCGCCGCCCTCTTCGCCTGGATGGCCAGCGGCACGCTCTAGCGAAGTCGGGCGGCGCTGCGTCCCCGCCCGCCGTCAGCTCTGTTCTCCTGGCCGATGGTGCTAGCCTTTTGCGCCGGACACCCGACGATTCGAGGACGCATGCGCGCTGCCCGCTACCAGAAGCTATCCGATCATCTGTGGTGCATCGACACCGAGCAGGTGCGCGACGCGCTCGCCTGCTGCTATCTCCTCGGTGATGGCGAGCATTACGCCTTCATCGAATGCGGCACCAACGAGGGCGTGCCACGTCTGCTGGCACTGCTCGACGAGCTCGGCATTGCGCGCAGCCAGGTCAGTCACGTCGTTCCCACGCATATCCACCTCGACCATGCCGGCGGCGCCGGCTTGCTGATGCGTGAGCTGCCCGAGGCGCAGCTGGTGGTGCACCCGCGCGGCGCGCGCCACATGATCGACCCCACTGCGCTGGCCAAGGGGGTGGCGGCGGTCTACGGCGAGGAACGCGCCGCCGAGATGTACGGCGAGCTGCTTCCAATTCCCGAGGCGCGCGTGCGCGCCGCCGAGAGCGGCGAGAGCATCGCCGTGGGCGAGCGGGTGCTGGAGGTCATGGATTCGCCGGGCCACGCCAAGCATCACTTCAGCCTCTGGGACGAAGCCACGCGCAGCTGGTTCACGGGGGATACCTTCGGCCTGTCCTATCGCGAGCTGGATCGCGACGGCGCGGCGATGGTGATGCCGACGACGACGCCGGTGCATTTCGATCCGGATGCCTGGAAGGCGACGATCGACGCCTATATGGCGCGCGAGCCGGCCTGCATGCATCTGACGCACTACTGCCGCGTCGACGAGATCGCGCGCCTGGCTGATGACCTGCGCCAGGGTCTGGATGACTACGTTGCCATCGCGCGCTCGCTCAAGGACAGTCCTAGTCGTCACGAAGCCCTCGTCGACGCCCTGGCAGCGCACGCGGTAGGAGCCGCACAGCGCCACGGTGCACCGCTCGCAGAGCAGGCCGTGCGCGATCTGCTCGCCCACGATATCGAGCTCAACGCACAGGGCCTTGGCGTGTGGCTGGACCGCGAGGCGGCCTGAAGCGCCTGCTTCTGACGGCGCTTCTGGCGCTGCCGCTGGGCGGCTGCCAGCTCGGCTACTTCGGTCATCTCGCAGCCGGCCAGATTGAGGTGCTGCGCGCGCGTCAGCCCATCGATGCCTTGGTCGCCGCTTCCGATACCGATCCGGCGCTGCGTGCGCGGCTGGAAGCCGTGCGCGACGCGCGCGCCTTCGCCGTAGAGGCGCTGGCGCTGCCCGATGGCGGCAGTTTCGGTAGCTTCGTGCAGCTCGACCGCGCCTATGTGTTGTGGAACGTCTTCGCCGCACCCGAGCTGTCGCTGCGGCCGAAGCAGTGGTGCTATCTCTTCCAGGGCTGCCTCGCATACCGCGGCTACTACGACCAGACACGTGCCCACACCGAGGCTGATCGGCTGGCCGACGAGGGCTTCGATACCTACATCTCCGGCGTGCCGGCCTACTCGACGCTGGGCTGGTTCGACGATCCGCTGCTCTGGTCGATGCTCTATTGGGATGACGCCACGCTGATCGAGACGGTCTTCCACGAACTGGCGCACGAGCGGTTCTATGTCGCTGACGCCACTGCCTTCAATGAGTCCTACGCCACCTTCGTCGGCCGCGAGGGCCTGCGTCAGTGGCGCGCCGCGCGCACCGATGCGCCGCCGGCCAACATCGCTCAGCGCTGCCGGCGCGCTGATTTCGTCGCGCTGGTCAGCGAGACGCGCGAGACGCTTCAGGCCGTCTATGCAATGGACGCGCCCGATGCGGTAAAGCGCGCGGCCAAGGAGGCGGCCATCGATGATCTGCGCGCGCGCTACCGCGACATGCGCGACACGCGCTGGGATGGCTTTGACGGCTACGACGCTTGGTTCGAGGCGCCCATCAACAACGCCAAGCTGCTGCCGGTAGGTCTCTATCACCGCTGGGTGCCGGTCTTCGCCGCCCTATTCGCTGAGGTTGGGCGCGACTGGACCGGCTTTCACGAGCGCGTCGAGGCGCTCGCCGGGCAGGAGCCGGAAGCGCGCCGGCGGCGGCTCGAAGCGTTGGAGCAGGGGTACGGCAGTGCGCGGGAGGAGCCCTCCCGCGCGCCGTCCACGGACTGCTAGAGCGGCAGCGAGAAGCCGATGCGCACGCCGGCGTTGCGCGGTGCCGAGGAGCCGTCGACCTTGGTCGAATCCAGCGCGTAGAGTGCGTCAATGTTCAGCACGCGGAAGAGCGTGATGCCGGCGGTCAGCGAGGTGATCTTGCTGCCAGCGAGATTCTGCTTGAGCCCGGCACGCATATTCGGCGCCCACCACGGTCCCTCGTAGCTCAGCCCCGCGCTGAGGAACTGATAGTCGTCGCCGGCGATGTTCTCGACGCTGTTCGTCTCCAGGCTGCCGAAGACGCGCAGGCCGGTCTCGCCGACGGCATACATCGCCTCGATCATGCCCTGGGTTTCCTGCCGGAAGCTGCGGTTCAGATCCAGCAGTCCCTGCGCGCCGAGCTCGGCTTCCAGTTCGCAGTCGGCCCGGTCACCGCCGGAGAGCGAGCCGCAGTCCACGCCCAATGGACCGAAGTCGAACTCCGGCGGCAGCAGGTTGCGCAGTGTCAGGCCCAGGTGGAACTGATCCGCGACGAAGGCCACGCCAGCGTCCAGCGCCACGCCGGTGCTGGACTCCTCGTTGCGATCGTAGTTGTCCTCGATGCGGTCGAAGGCATCCTCCTCGTCGTCGCTGTCGATGGCGCCCACGACCTGACTCAGATCGCCGCGGATCAGCGATATGCGGCCACCGGCCTGCAGCTCGCCGATGAAGGAACCGAGCCGCCAGCCCATCAGCGAGCGCCCGTAGCCGACGCCGACACGCTGGAAGATGCCACTCCGCAGCAGCGCGGCGCTATCGGTCTCCACGTCGAAACTGCCGTTGTCCTCGACGATCTGGAAACCGGCATCGATCACCGAGGCGTTGACGGAGGCAGCGACGTCGGCGTGCAGGGAGATGACACCGCCGAAGGCGCGAAAGACTACCGGAAGCGCCGGTACCGGCATGAAGAGATCAATGGTGGCGTAGCCGTCGCGCGCGATGTCCGCGAATACCGCTTCGGCGTCGTCGCGTAGCTGCTCTGCCTCTTGCTGATTGCTCACGCCGGCGTCGATGCGATCCTCGATGTCCTCGAAGCGCTCGGCGAAGTTGTCGGATTCGCCGATCTCCACGGCAAGGCTGGGCAGGTCCAGGATGTTGGTGCGGATGTTCTGATCGCTGCGCAGGCTCTGCGGTAGCAGGCCCGGATTGCCCTGGGCGAGCGGCAGCATGAAGCCGGCAGTGACGTGGCCGCTGCTGAACTGGCCGCCGTCGGCAAGATTGCCGGGTGCGGCGAGCGCACTGCTGCTGGCGCAGGCGGCGAGCGCTGCGAAGAGATGCTTTCTCATTGATTCCCCGATGATGCGTCCGCGGGTGCGGACTTTACCGGCTGATATGCCGGCCCCCGAGAGCATGCTGCCGGCTGCGGCGCAGTCCGCGCAAGCGCGTCGTGGTCAACGGGTGCGCGACAGGCGCTGAGTCGCCCCCAGCGGCACGGTTCGGAACTCCTCCTGCGGGATGCTGGCAGCAGCGACCGCAGCGCGCAGGCGTTCAGGGGGCTCGTCCATGGGCTCTGGAGTCAGCCGGAAGGTGCCCCAATGCATGCCGATGGAGGCGCGCGCGCCGACGTCCTGATGGATGCGCACCGCTTCCTCCGGGGTGACGTGCACCGGCTTCATGAAGTCGCGTGGCTCGTAGGCGCCGATGGGGATCAGGGCGAGATCCACGGGCGCGAAGCGCGCGCCGATGTCGGCGAAATCGCGCGAGTAGCCGGTGTCGCCGGCGAAGAAGACGCGAAGATTGTCGGCTTCCAGCACATAGCCCGCCCAGAGCCGTTGGTTGCGGTCGAAGAGACCGCGCCCTGAGAAGTGCTGCACCGGCACGGCGTGGATGCGCAGCGCACCGGCGTCGTGCTGCCGCCACCAGTCCAGCTCGGCGACATTCTCGAAGCCCTGATCGCGCAGCCAGGCGCCGAGGCCGAGCGGGGCGACCAGCAGCGGATTGTCGCGACTGCGCAGATTCTCCAACGTGGGCAGGTCGAGATGGTCGTAATGGTCGTGCGAGATCACGACGACGTCGATGCCGGGAAGCTCGGCGATGGCAATGCCGGGCGGCTGCAACCGCGCCGGCCCGGCGAAGGAGAATGGTGAGGCGCGCTCGCTCAGCGCGGGGTCGGTCAGGATGTTCTTGCCGCCAAGCTGCAGCAGGAAGCTGGCGTGCCCCAGCCAGGTGGCGGTGGGCTGATCGCGGTTGGCTTGCAGGAAGGCCAGTTCCGGCTCGGCGCGTGCCAGCTCGGGCGGTTCCCAGTCGCCGGTCTGCAGCTCCCAAAGAAAAGCCAGGAAGTCCAGCCCCAAGCCTTTGGCTTCATGCCCGTAGTTGTTGCGGAAGCCGTCGTCGGCGTGGTGGGACGGTCGATCGCTCTTGCTCATGTTGTCACCGGCGCAGGCTGTGGCCGCGGCCGCGAGGACGGTCGCGCCTAGCAGCCGGCGGGGGATGGATGTCGCATTCACGCATAGAGCTTATCGTCGCCCGGCCTTTCGTGGTCGTCGTGCAATGACAAGGTAGACTTTTGCGCCCGCGCGCAGCCCGTAACCGACACATGCAACTGCACAACACCTTCAGTGGCCGCAAGGAAGACTTCGTTCCCGGTGACCCAGAACGGGTGACGATGTATGTCTGTGGACCGACGGTGTATTCCTATGCGCACATCGGCAACGCGCGTCCCGCCGTGGTCTTCGATGTGTTGGCCCGTGTGCTGCGCCGGCGCTTTGCCCGCGTCGAGTACGTGCGCAACATCACGGACATCGACGACAAGATCAACAAGGCCGCCGCCGAGCAGGGCGTGGGTATCGAGGTCATCACGCAGCGCTTCGCGGCCGCCTATCACGAGGACCTGGAAGCACTCGGCGTGGCGCCGCCGGATGTCGAGCCGCGCGTGACCGAGCACCTGCCCGACATCATCGCGATGATCGAGCGTCTGGTCGCCAAGGGGCACGCCTACGAAGCCGAAGGCCACGTGCTCTTCAACGTCACCAGCTTCGAGGACTACGGCAAGCTCTCCAAGCGCGATCGCCGCGAGATGGTGGCCGGCGCGCGCGTCGAAGTGGCGCCCTACAAGAAGGACCCGGCCGACTTCGTGCTCTGGAAACCCTCCAGCGAAGAGCAGCCCGGCTGGGACTCGCCCTGGGGGCGTGGCCGCCCGGGCTGGCACATCGAGTGCTCGGCGATGAGTGCGGCGCTGCTCGGCGAGACCATCGACATCCACGGTGGCGGCCACGACCTGGTCTTCCCGCATCACGAGAACGAGCGCGCGCAGAGCTGCTGCGCGCACGGCGCGCAGTACGTGCGCTACTGGGTGCACAACGGCTTTCTCAACGTCAACAGCGAGAAGATGAGCAAGTCGCTGGGCAATGTGCTGCTCGTGCGCGACCTGCTGGCGCAGGCGCCGGGTGAGGTCGTGCGTCTGGCACTGCTCACCGGTCACTACCGACACCCGCTGGACTGGAACGACGACACTCTGCCGCGTACACGCAAGCAGCTGGACAGACTCTACGGCGCGCTGCGCGACGTCGCGGACGTCGAGGCCGAGGACATCGAGCCGCCGGAGGCCTTCGTCGCGGCGCTGGAGGACGACCTCAACACCCCGGCCGCGCTGGCCGAACTCTTCGAGCTGGCGCGGGCGCTGAACAAGGCCGGCGACGACGCCGAACGCGCCCGACTGAAGGGGCAGCTGCTGGCTGCCAGCAAGCTGCTCGGTTTCCTCGGCCAGTCGCCGGAAAGCTGGTTCGCCGGCGACACCAGTGATCTCGGCGCCGAGCAGATCGAGAACCTGATCGCCGCGCGTGACGCCGCGCGCAAGGCCAAGGACTTCGCCGAAGCTGACCGTCTGCGCGACGAGATCACGGCGCTGGGTGTCACCATCGAGGATTCCCCCCAAGGCACCCGCTGGCGGATGGAGTGAGCCGCGACCGAAGCGCCGGTGGCGCTTCGCAGCGCGGCGAACGCCGGGGGCAGGAAGCCCCCGGCCAGGTCACTTGGTGAGACAGGAAGTCGAGCTTAGTGACCGCGGCGGTCCTCGCAAAAAAGGTGGCTTGCCTGGGGGCGTGGAAGACTCAGGCCATGGTGCAAGCCGCGACCGAAGCGCTGGTGGCGCTTCGCGGCCGTGGTATCCGCCCGCGACGGCGGCGATACTGCGCCCGCTTCGGTTGAGCGCAGGGAGACAGAAAGAAATGACGAGCGAATTTCATGATGTACAGGGCGCCAAGGTGCATGTCTGGCGGCAGGGCGAGGGACGGCCATTGCTGCTGCTGCATGGCAACCCGGACAGCCATCGCAGCTGGCTGCCGCTGATCGAGCGCCTGCCTGCGGGCATCGAGGCCATCGCGCCGGATCTGCCGGGCTTCGGCGAATCGGCGATTCCGCGCGATCAGGACATCAGCCTGGACGGCCAGGCGCGCTGGCTGGACGCGCTGCTCGACGCGCTTGCGCTGGAGCAGCCGATCGATCTGATGGTGCACGACATTGGCGGTGTTCTCGGCCTCGCCTGGCTGCTGCGCCATCCCGAGCGCGTGCGGCGTGTCATCGTCAGCAACACCATCTTTCACAGCGACTATCGCTGGCACTTCTGGGCGCGCGTCTGGCGCCGCCCGCTGCTCGGCGAATTGAGCATGGCCATGCTGGGCTTGCCTCTGGTCGGGCGACGCCTTTTGGACCCGACCTTGCGCCTCGGCGGTCCGGGGCTGTCCAAGGCCCAGCGCGACGTCATCTACAGCGACTATCACGCTCGGGCGCGGGCGCAGGTGCTGCGACTCTATCGCGGTACCAACCCCGAGAAGTTCGCGGCGGAGGAGGCTGTGCTGCAGGCGCAACTGGCACGGATGCCAGTGCGTGTCATATGGGGGCGGCGCGATGTCTTCATTCCGGCCGAGTTCGCGCAGCGCTTCGCGACAGTCGATGTCCACATGATCGATGATGTCGGCCACTGGGTGGCTGCCGAGGCCCCGGAGCGTGTCGCCGCGCTGGTAGCCGAGCATCTGCAGGCCGGCGGCTGAGTTCGCGCGCTCAGCGCGCCTGAAGTGCGCCGTCGAGCTGTAG
Source organism: Algiphilus aromaticivorans DG1253 (assembly GCF_000733765.1). Taxonomy (NCBI): domain Bacteria; kingdom Pseudomonadati; phylum Pseudomonadota; class Gammaproteobacteria; order Nevskiales; family Algiphilaceae; genus Algiphilus; species Algiphilus aromaticivorans. The sequence goes on from NZ_JPOG01000001.1 coordinate 195,000, forward strand.
CGGTGGCAAGCCCTGGCGGGCGCGCAGCCAGTTCAGCGTGCGTAGCACGCTGGGTCGGCTGACCAGCCAGCGCTCGGCGCGGTACTTGCCCGGGAAGTTGAGCAGACTGACGCCCAGCAGAATGGTCAGCACGCCCTGACCGGGTGTCACCAGCATGATCAGCCCCATGCACAGCAATACCAGTCCCGCGATATTCTTCAGTGCCAGCAGCAGCAGACGCGTGGCCGGGTGCATCGTCGACGGGATCACGGGCTGGCGATGCGCGTGCGCGAAGTAGTCGACCGGAATGCGCGCGGCCAGCCAGGGCACGACGGCAAGGCTGGCGACGAACATCAGCGCCGAGGCGGCGCCCAGCCACCACAGCAGCGCCTCCCGAGCCTCAAGCCATTCAAGCATGATCGGAAAGGCGAAGGCTGTACGTCAGGCAACCATCCTTCATGCCCATAGTCGGCGTCCCGACGCGGGCGCGGCTTCTCGCGACCAAGTGAATGCCACGGCGGGTGGGCGCCTTAGCGTTCCGGCCGCGTGGAGATGATGGAGTGGCCGGGCTCGGGCGGCGGCGAGGGCCTCTGGCGGTGGCGGCATGGTCTCAGTATGCCGCGAGGGTGGGGTTCAACGCCACGCCCGTACGCAGCAGAAACCGGCCAGCAGAGGGCATGATGAGACGCCTAGGGCGCCGCGCGCCCGCGCCGAGGAGAAGTCATGACGCGGGATGTCACCGCCTGGGATCGCAGCTTTCGCCATGCGCTACTGCTGGCGACGGCCGTTTTCGCCGCGCTCGACTACTGGCTGGGTGCGCAATACGGGTGGCCGCGCTCCGGCTTCGTGATCTGCGTGGCTGGTTGCGTCGGCTACTTCACCAATTATCTGGCCATCAAGATGCTGTTTCAGCCCAAGCGCGGGCGGGTGTTCGGTTGGCGCGGACTGGTACCCAAGAACCAGCCACAGATCGCGCGCAGCCTCGGTGAGAGTGTGCAGGAGCAGCTGCTGTCGCCGGACATACTGCTTGCCTATATCTCCGAGAAGCGGCTCATCGATGTGGGCACGCAGGGATTGGCTGATTGGGTGGACATCAATCTGCAGAAGCCGGAGGTCCGGCGCGAGATCGCGGCCCTGCTCGTGCGCCTGCTCAACGAGCGTGGCCCGGAGTTGCTGACCGCGACCTTCGATCTGGGTGAGGAAGCGGCCAAGGGTCTGGCGCGCAACCCGCAGGCCATCGAGACCTATTGGCAGCGCGTGCGCGCCGCCCTGAGCGCCTTCTCGGAGGACCCGGACAATCGCGAGATGGTCGCGCGCACGATCCGCCAGCTGCTGCGCCAGCGGGTGCCAGAGGTCGCCGCCTGGGTGGACGACGCCATCGAGCGATACCTGCAGAGTCACCGCGGCGTGGGGCGGATCGGTATGGGGCTGAAAAGCCTGCTATCCCTTGATGAAGCCGCCATCGAAAATATGCTGGTGCGCTTCAGCGAGGATAGCGGCCTGGCTGAGGAGGGCCTGCGCTTGCTCGATGCCATCATGGCCTCGGTGCAAGCCGATCTTGCTTCGGAGAAGAAGCAGGCGCAGCTGCAGCAAGAGCTCGAGAGCTGGATCGAGACCGTCAGCGGCCTATCGCGCGAGCATCTGCTGCCGGCGATGGTCGATCAGATCGGCGATTACCTGAACAGTGGCGAGAACTGGGCGCAGATCGAGAGCGCCTTGATTCGGCTGCTGCAATGGCTGAAGGCGCGCACCCTGACGCTGCTGGAGGCGCCCACCGGGCAGGATTACGTGCGCGCGGCCATCGAGCGGGCGGTGCAGCAGCTCAATGTCACCGAGTTGGTCGAGCAACAGGTGATGCAGCTGGATACCGACGAGCTGGAAAAGATGGTGCTGGACAATACTGGTGGCAATCTCACGATCATCCAGGTGCTCGGTGGTTGCCTGGGGCTAGTGGCCGGCACGGTGCAGGTCCACTTGCTGTTCGCGGTGCCCATCGCCGTGGGCGTGGGCGCCGTGTGGGTGGCCTATCGCTTCAACGAGTACCGCCTGCGTCGGCAGGATGCTCGCGGCGCCTAGATGTGATCTCTCAGTAGGTTGTTCATCCGGGGTTGTCTCCCCGAAGCTTCAGGTGCGACCCAATCCACTTGAGGGAGGCCCCGGATGAACAGCCATAAACATGCCCGTTTAACGGCCCATGGTCGAGCCCTTCTGGTTCGCCGGATGCTGGAAGAAGGGCTTCGGGCGGAGGAAGCGGCCCAGGCGATGGGCGTCAGCGTGCGCACCGCCTACAAGTGGCGCCGCCGCTACATCGAAGAAGGTGAAGCCGGGTTGCGGGATCGCGGTTCGCGCCCAGCACACTGCCCGCATCAGACGGCACCGTCCCAGTGCGAGCGGATCATCACGCTGCGCCGCAAGCGGCGCACCTACCGCGAGATCCATGAGTGCACCGGGGTCTCGATGGCGACGATTGGCCGCGTCCTGCAGCGTGCGGGGCTCAATCGGCTGTCCGTGCTGGATCCACCTCGGCCGATCCGGCGCTATACCTGCGATCGGCCTGGCCAGCTGCTGCACCTGGATGTGAAGAAGCTCGGGCGCTTCCATCGGCCGGGCCATCGTGTGACAGACAGCCGCCGCATGACCTCGCGCGGGGCGGGCTGGGATTACGTCCACGTCGCCGTCGATGACGCTTCCCGCCTGGCGTTGAGCACGGTGCATGCTGATGAGACCGGGCGCAGCGCGTGCCGGGCGCTGATCCAGGCCATCCGCTACTACCGGGGCTTCGGCATCACCATCGAGCGGGTCATGACGGACAACGGCGCCTGCTACAAGTCCCAATGCTTCGCCCGGCTGCTCCGCCGGCTGGGTATCCGCCACATCCGCACCAAGCCCTACACGCCGCGCACCAACGGCAAGGCCGAGCGCTTCATCCAAACAGCCCTGCGCGAATGGGCCTACGCCCGCAGCTACGACAACGCCGACCAGCGCACCGAGCATCTCCCCGCTTGGCTCCACCAGTACAACTGGCACCGACCACACGCCAGCCTGAACTACCAACCACCCGTCAGCGCACTCGGCTTATCCGTGAACAACCTGGTGGGTTTACACACCTAGACGCCGGCTCGGTCAGCAGAAGCTGACGATGACGGAGGTTCAGGCCCCCGGCGCCCGGGTGATCTCGGCGTGCCGGAAGCAGCCCGTGAGATGGTCGTTCACCAGTCCCGTGGCCTGCAGATAGGCGTATACGATGGTGCTGCCCACGAAGCGGAAACCGCGCTGCTTGAGCGCTTTGCTGATCTGGTCGGACAGCGCCGTGCTGGCGGGCACATCCTGCATGCGGCGCCAGTGGTTGACGATGGGCTCGCCGTCGACGAAATCCCAGAGGAAGGGGGCGAGGCCGCCGCACGCTTCGCGCAATGCCAGATAGGCGCGAGCATTGCCGATGGCGGCGTCGATCTTGAGCCGGTTGCGCACGATGCCGGCGTCGTGGAGCAGCCGCGTGCGATCGGTCTCGTCGAAGCGCGCCATCGCTTCCGGGGCGAAGTTCGCGAAGGCGGCGCGGAAGTTGTCGCGCTTGGCGAGGATCGTGCGCCAGGACAGCCCGGCCTGCGCGCCTTCCAGGATCAGGAATTCGAAGAGCGTGGCTTCGTCATGCTTGGGCACGCCCCATTCGGCGTCGTGGTAGGCGCGTTCGATGTCGCTGTTCTCTGCCCAGTCGCAGCGCAGCGGCTCGCTCATGGCCGCGCGAACTGCAGACGCTGGCCGACCGGGCGATCGGATACCGTCCGGCCATCCCAGACCGGCACGCCGTTGACGTAGGTGGTGTCGACATGGTGCCGAAAGCTGGTGCCCTCGAAGGGTGACCAGGCGCACTTGTAGAGCAGGCTCTCCGGCGTGACGTCGGTGTGATGCTCGGGGTTGATCAGCACCAGGTCGGCGAACTGGCCCTCGGCGATGCGGCCGCGATCGACGACGCCGAAGCGTTCGGCCGGGGCGTGGCTCATGCGCTCGACGGCGGTGGGTAGGTCGAAGACGCCGTCGCGCACCAGCTCCAGCACGACGAGCATGGCGTGCTGCACCAGCGGCAGGCCGGCCGCCGCGCGCTTGTAGGCGTGGTTCTTCTCTTCCAGCGTGTGCGGGGCGTGGTCGGTGGCGATGATATTGAGCCGGCCGTCGGCCACCGCCGCGCGCAGTGCGGCGCGATCCTCGGCTTTTTTTATAGCCGGATTGCACTTGATGCGCGCGCCCAACGCCTCGTAGTCGGCGTCGGAGAACCAGAGGTGATGCACGCAGGCCTCGGCGGTGATCTGCTTGCCGGTGACCGGACCGGGTTCGAAGAAATCCAGCTCGCGCGCGGTCGTCATGTGCAGCACGTGCAGGCGACTGCCGTGCTTGCGCGCCAGGCCCACGGCCAGTTCGGTGGACTTGTAGCAGGCCTCGGCCGATCGGATCAGCGGGTGCGCGGACATCGGGATGTCCTCACCAAAGCGCTTGGTGAAGTGTTCCTCGTGGGCGACGATGGTGGGCGTGTCTTCGCAGTGCGTGGCGATGATGCCCTCGAAGCTGCCGAAGATGGCGTCCAGGGTGTCCGGATCGTCAACCAGCATGTTGCCGGTGGAGGCCCCCATGAAGATCTTCAGCCCGCAGGCCTCGCCGGGCGGCAGCGCGCGGATTTCCTCCAGGTTGTCGTTGGCGGCGCCGAAGTAGAAGGCGTAGTTGCCGTGGGCACGGCCCTCGGCCAGGCCGTACTTCTCGCGCAGGCGCTCGCGGGTCACGGTGTTGGGCAGGGTGTTGGGCATCTCCATGAAGCTGGTGATGCCGCCGGCTACGGCCGCGGCGGATTCGGTGGCGAGATTGCCCTTGTGCGTCAGCCCCGGATCGCGGAAGTGCACCTGGTCGTCGATCATTCCGGGCAGCAGCCAGCGACCCTTCGCATCGACGACCCGGTTCACGTCATCGGCAGAAATCTGGCTGTCGACGCGCGCGATGCGCTCGCCGTCGATGAGCACGTCGCCCTCCCGAATCCGGCCGTCCGTGACGACGCGGGCGTTGCTGATCAGCGTTTTCATCCAGGCGCTCGTCGCTGGGCTGGGGCAGCCATCATAGCGAGAGCAGGCGGCCTCAGGGCGCGAGCCACATCCCGCGCCAGCCTTCGCTTTGCTGCCAGCGTGCGCGCCGATGGCCCTCGGCAGCCAGGTGCAGCCATTCCAGGCGTTCGGCCTGCAGCAGCAACGCGCGGAACTGTGTGCGGCCGGGGTCCGGCGCGTCCGTCTCAGGCTCGGGATGCCGGTAGCCGTCCGGCGTCGCGATCACGCTACCCGGCCCCGGTTCGATGCGGTAGCAGGTGCGGCTCATCGGCTGCGCGGCCTGCCAGGCGGCTTCGGCCGTGGCGTCGTCGCCGTGCAGGCTGATGCGGCCGCGGACACGCAGCTGCAGCTTGCTGCGGGTGTCGTAGACCAGCAGTGCGGCGCGATTATCGGCGGCGAGCTGTGCGCACTTGGCGGAGCGCGTATCCGTGTGCATGCGCAAAGTCGTCGCATCGGCGTCGGCTGCGCGCAGAATCACCGCGCGCAGATCGGGCGCGCCCTCGGTATCCACGCTGGCGAGCTGGGCGAGATGGAAGCCGTGGTGCCGGTCCGCGCAGCCGCGCGCGAGTTCCTGCCAGGCGTGCTGCCAGGCGGCGTCGAGATCGTTGTAGTAAGCGCTTGGCACGAAGGGCTAGAGGCGGGTGGTCGTTGACTGCTTACACATTCTGCCCCGCCCCGAGAAGCGCCCGGGCTGTGTGCGGCCCCGGCTCAGTCCGTCCCTGCGGGCAGGAAGCGGATGGCGCCGTACCAGGCTTCGGCGGTCTGCCCGGCGTTGTCGCAGTCGGTCATGATGGCCACCACGTTGATGCTGTCCAGCTCGCGGTCGTGGAAGCGCTGGAAGTCCTCGCGCAGATTGCGGCGCTGGCTGTGCCAGCCCTTGTCTTCCGGCACGCCCGAGGCCACGGCCAGCATGTGCGCGCGGTCGGTGAAGGGGTTGGCCCAGTCGCTGCCCTCGGGCTGGGTATTGGCCCAGACGTAGTTGATGGCGCGCGTGCGCCAGCGCAGTACGCTGTGGCGGTCGACGACGTAGATCCGCGCCGGATAGTCGTCGCCTTCCTTGCTGTGCGGGTCGAGTCCTTCGTAGACGGCGTCGACGCGCCAGCGCCATTCCATGATCGGCGTTTCGTCCAGGTCGATTTTCTTTTGCAGCACGTGGCCGGAACCGGTGCTGTCATTGCAGCGTGCGTGCACGGCGTGTTCACCGTCGCGCTCGGCACGGGTGTATTCGGTTTCGCCGTTGAAGCTGTGCGTCTGCCAGTCAAGGATGTCCGCTGGAGCGAAGTGCAGGCTCTGGGCGGCAGCCGCAGCGCCGGGCAGCATCAGAACGAGCAGCAGCTGCGGGGCGATTCCTTTGAGCATGCGCGGTAGCACCTCGATAAAGCGGAGTGGTACCGCTCCCAGCCTACGCCTAGTCGCGCAGATTCTCGAACTGCAGAGGCAGATCGGCATCGGTCTTGCGCAGCAATGCCATGGCGGCCTGCAGGTCGTCGCGCTTCTTGCCCGTGACGCGTAGCTTTTCGCCGTTGATCTGGGCGTCGACCTTGAGCTTGGCGTCCTTCAACGCCTTGATCAGCTGCTTGGCCTCGGTCTTCTCGATGCCCTGCTTCATCGCCACCGCCTGCCGCGCGCGGCCCAGGCTGATTTCCGGCTCCTTCTCGTCGATGGCCTTCAGGTCGATCTTCCGGGCGGCGAGCTTGCCGCGCAGGATGTCCATCATCTGCTTGAGCTGGAAATCGCTGGGGGCTTCCAGGTTGATGATCGAGTCTTCCAGCGAGAAGCTGGCCTCGACGCCTCGGAAATCGAAGCGGTTCTCCAGCTCACGGCTGGCCTGGTCGACGGCATTCGTGAGCTCGTGCTTGTCGACTTCGGAGACGACATCGAAGGAGGGCATGGCGGTTGCGGATTCAGGGTGGGCGCACAGCGTACTGCGCGCGCCGTGCCGGCGGTAGTCACCGCCGGAGCGGCTTCTGCCGTGACACACATGTCCGCGCGAACGGTGGCCAGCGCGCGGCGAGGACGCGCGGTCGTCTTGATCGCGGGGGATAGCCTTCGTCTAGGGCAGTGGCGTGCGTGTGGCGCACCAGACGCTGACTCTCGTCGCCCCGGCCTTGCGCAGTGTTGCCACCAGTGCGCGGGCGCTGGCGCCGGTCGTCATGACATCGTCGATCACTGCCACGTGCCTGCCGGCCAGCCGCGCGCCGTCGGCGCGGAAGGCGTCGCGCAGATTGCGCCGGCGTTCGCCGGCATTCAGGTGCGTCTGGTCGGCGGTTTCCCGCCAGCGCCACGCCAGCGTCGAGGCCATTGGCACCGCCAGCGCCCGCCCCATCCAGCGCGCGATCTCCTGCGCCTGGTTGTAGCCGCGCTCACGCAGCCGCTTCGGATGCAGCGGCATGGGCAGGATCAGCTCGGGCAGCGGAACGCCTTCGTTGCGGATGGCCTGGGCGAGCAGTCGCCCCATGCGCCGCCCGGCAGCCAGCTCGGCTTCGTACTTCAGCGCGTGCACCCATCGGTCCGCTGGCGGTGCATAACGCAGCGGACAGAGCACGGAATCCGCCACCGGTCCCAGCGCCCGGCACTGCTGGCAACTCGACGTCGGACTGGCCAGCGGCAGCGCGCAGCGCGGGCAGGCCGGCGCATTCCAGGGCAGGGCGTCGATGCAGGGCGCGCACAGGCCGGCCTCGAAGGCCGGCGCGTGGCACAGCGCGCAGCGCTCGCCGCCCAGCGCCCAGTCGAGCACGCTGTCAACCATACCCGCACCTGGAGGTTGACAGGCCCACGTGGTCGCCCGACACTCCGCGCCAGCAGCGGCGCCTTCGGCGCGCGCCCCGGACACAGCGCTTCGCGCGATCAGCAGGAGACAGAATCATGCAGCCAGGCCCTATCCGTCATGACTGGAGCCGAGACGAGATCGTCGCGCTCTTCGAGCGTCCTTTCAACGACCTGCTCTTCATGGCGCAGACCGCCCATCGTGCCCACTTCGATGCCAACAGCGTGCAGCTGTCGACGCTGTTGTCGATCAAGACCGGTGCCTGCCCCGAGGACTGCAAGTACTGCCCGCAGTCCATCCGCTACGACACCGGCCTGGAGCGCGAGGCGCTGATGGAGGTCGAGGATGTTCTCGCCGCAGCCAGGGCCGCCAAGGATGACGGCGCCACCCGCTTCTGCATGGGCGCGGCCTGGCGCTCGCCCAAGGACCGCGACATCCCCAAGCTGCAGGCCATGATTCAGGGTGTGCGCGAGCTGGGCCTGGAAAGCTGCCTGACCGCGGGCATGCTCAGCGACAAGCAGGCCAGTGCCCTGGCCGACAGCGGCCTCGACTACTACAACCACAACCTCGATTCCTCGCCCGAGTTCTACGGCGAAGTCATCACGACCCGCACCTACGAGGACCGGCTGGAGACGCTGGCGGCCGTGCGCGAGGCCGGCATGAAGGTCTGCTGCGGCGGCATCGTCGGCATGGGCGAGACGCGCTCGGATCGCGCCGGCCTGCTCGAGGAGCTGGCCAAGCTGCAGCCGCACCCGGAGTCGGTGCCGATCAACAACCTGGTGCAGGTGCCGGGCACGCCGGTGGACGGCCTGCCGCCCATCGACCCGCTGGAATTCGTGCGCACTATCGCCGTCGCGCGCATCGTCATGCCGGCCTCGATGGTGCGGCTGTCGGCCGGTCGCGAGGAGATGAGCGACGAGCTGCAGGCGCTGTGCTTTGCCGCCGGCGCCAACTCGGTCTTCTACGGCGAGCGGCTGCTGACCACCGAGAATCCGCAGAACGCTCACGACCGCGAGCTCTTCGCACGGCTCGGCATCACGCCGGAGGCGGGCGAGCCGGGTGCCGTGCACGCCGGTCACGCGGCGCAGCAGCCCAGCGCTGCCGAGACAGCTGCGGCCTGAGGCAGTGAGCGCCGCGGCCGCGCTGGACGCGCGACTGCGCGGGCAACTCGAGGCGCTGGCGGCGCGCGATCTGCACCGCCAGCGCCGCATCGTCGACGGCGCCCACGGCGTGTCGATTCGCGTCGATGGGCGCGACTGCCTGTGCTTCTGCGCGAACGACTATCTCGGCCTCGCGGCTGACCCACGTCTGGCCGAGGCCGCGGCGCGCGCCTTGCGCGCCAGCGGCACCGGCAGCGGCGCCGCCGCGCTGGTCTCCGGCCACAATCGCGAGCACCGCGCGCTGGAAGAGGAGATCGCCGGTTTCCTCGGCTGCGAAGCGGCGCTGCTCTTCGCCAACGGCTGGGCGGCCAATCTCGGCGCGCTGCCGGCGCTGGCCGGCCGCGGCGACACGATCTGCTCGGATGCTCTCAACCACGCCTCGCTGATCGACGGCGCGCGGCTGTCGCGCGCGGCCATCACGCGCGTGCCGCACGCCGACGCGGCGGCTTTCGATGCCGCGCTGGCCGAGGCCGGCGACGGCGCGCTGGCGGTCAGCGACGGCGTCTTCTCGATGGATGGTGATGCCGCGCCGTTGCCGGCGCTGGCGGCGAGCTGCGCGCAGCGCGGCGCCACCCTCTATGTCGACGACGCGCACGGCTTCGGCGCACGCGGGCCGGGCGGCCGCGGCAGCCTGGCAGCGGCGGGGCTGACGCACAGTGAGGTGCCGGTCTATGTCGCCACGCTGGGCAAGGCCGTGGGCGCCGCCGGTGCCTTCGTCGCGGGCTCGCACACCCTCATCGACTGGCTGGTGCAGCGCGCGCGCACCTGGGTGTTCTCGACGGCGCCACCGCCTTCGGTGGCCGCGGCGGCGCGCGCCGGGCTCGCCATCATCCGCGCCGAACCCGAGCGCCAGGAGCGGCTTGCCGCCAACATCCGGCATTTCCGCACCGGGGCGGCCGAGCGTGGCCTCGCGGTGGGCGCCTCCGAGACCGCCATCCAGCCGCTGGTGCTGGGCGATGCCGCGCGCACCATGCGCGTCTCGCGCGCGCTCTGGGAGCGCGGTTTCTGGGTGGCCGGCATCCGGCCGCCGACCGTGCCGGAGGGCACCAGCCGCCTGCGCATCGCGCTGTCGGCGGCGCACGGCACTGCGCAGATCGAGGCGCTGCTCGACGCGCTGGCAGCGGTGCTCGCCGCCGAGACCGAGGGCGCACACGCGTGAGCGCCAGCGTCATCGGCGTCACCGGCACCGATACCGGCGTCGGCAAGACGCGCGTGGCCTGCGCGCTGCTGGCAGCGGCGCAGCGCGCCGGGCTGCACGCGGCCGGCTACAAGCCGGTGGCCAGCGGCTGTCGCGAAACGGCCGACGGCCTGCGCAACGGGGACGCCGAGGCCCTGCTCGCGTATGGCATGCCCGGGCTGACCTATGAGGCGGTCAACCCCGTCGCCTTTGCGCCCGCCATCGCGCCGCATCTCGCCGCCGAGCGCGCCGGCGCGCCTATCGACACGGGCGTGCTAGACGCCGGCCTGGCCGCGCTGCGCGCGCGCGCCGAACTGGTCGTGGTGGAGGGGGCCGGCGGCTGGCGCGTGCCGCTGGGCGCGGACACGGACTTCTCGGACTGGATGGCCGGGCACGGTATGCCGGTGCTGCTGGTGGTGGGCTTGAAGCTGGGCGCGATCAATCACGCCCTGCTGACCGTCGACGCCCTGCGGCGTGCCGGCTGCTGGTGCGGCTGGGTGGCGAACCATCTTCCCGAGGACGACACCGGCACGGCCGAGGGCATGCGCGCGACGCTGGCCGCGCGCCTCGGTACGCCGCTGCTGGAGGTGGCGCGCGACGAGCCGCCCGAGCAGGCTGCGCTGCGCCTGGACGAGGGCTGGCTGCGTCAGCCGCGCGGCTGAGGTGCCGCCGCCAGCAGCGTCTGTACCCACTCCGCGCCGTGATGCGCGAGATTGCCGCCGAGGGCTGTGGAAGCCAGCAGTAGCACGCCGAAGAGCAGAAGGATTAGGGGGCTCAGTCCCGGCGCCGGCTGCGGTGGGTGCAGTAAATCGCCTACGCGCGCGCTCAGCGCGCCGCCGCCGGACGGCGTCTCAGCTGAGCTCGGGCGTGGCCGCGCACGTAGCAGCGTGGCAGCGATCAGCAGTGGGTCGCGCAGGCGGCGGGCGGCTTCGGCGTCGCAGCGCGCCTCCAGCGCGCACCGCAGCGCGCGCATCAGCCCGGATGCCGGTCCGGCGAGCGCTGCCGGTGCCATCCCCGCCAGAAAGGCGAGCCGCAGATTGTCGCGGTGCGCCACGTGGCTGGCCTCGTGCGCCAGCAGCGAGCGCATCTGCAGCGCATCCAGGCGCGTGCGCATGCCCTCGGAGACATAGACCTCCGGTCGCAGCAGCCCTGCAGTCACGGCGAAGACCTCCTCGCTGTCGATCAGTCCGAAGCCATCCGGCTGGCGGCGTGCCAGTTGGCGGAGTTGGCGCTGGCGGCGGCGGTGCGCCGTGAAGAGGCGGGCGGCGCGCCAGCCGGCAGCCAGCAGCAGGCTTCCCGCGACCGCTGTCAGAAGCGGACCGCTGCCCTCGGCGATGGCGGCGGGGTGGTGCGGTGCGCAGCCGATGCCGGGATGGCAATGCCTCGTGATCCATAGACCACCCAGCGCTGGGAGTTGTAGCAGCAAGGCGCTGGCGGTTCCGGCCAGCAGAGGCAGTAGCGCCAGTGCGCTTAGCAGCCGCAGCCGCACCGGCGCGGCGAGGCGGCCCAGGGGCCCTTCGAGCAGGCTCGGCACCGGGCGCAGTAGCTGACCGGAGAGCCACCAGACCACAGCGCCCCCGAGAATGGCGACCGCCAGCGCCGTCATGGCTCGCCTCCGCCTTCGCGCGCTCGGCGGGTGGCCGCTACCCAGACTTCGAGCTGCGTCAGGGTGGCCTCGTCGACATCCTCGGAGAGCTCGACCAGCCCCAGCGCCGCGCTCTCCGACGGGTTGCCGAGATCGCTGACCAGCTCCGCGACCATGCGCGCGAGCAGCATCTGCCGCGACAGCGCCGGCGTATAGGAATAGGCGCGACCCCGTTTCTCGCGTGTCAGCAGTTCCTTGCGCACCAACCGTTCCAGCGTGCTCTGCACGGTGCTGAGGCGAATCGGATGCTCGTCGACGAGTTGCGCATGCAGCTGCTGGGCGCTGCTGGCGCCGTGCGTCCAGAGCAGCTCAAGCATCTGTCGTTCGAGGTCGCCCAGAGGCGGTGTGCGCTTGCGGTAGAGGCCGAAGACCATGGCGGCAATGTAGCGCAACGCGGCTTGAGCGGGAAAACCGATCGCTTCTCGGTTTTAGCTGGCGCCCATACCATCGTTATTGCATACATCATTGAGAACAATCGGATGGCGCATCAGGGGCGCGGGTTTCGGGAAGCGGGCTGCTTGGCGAGTCTGTTGGCCGGATGGGCGATGACAGCAGTCGGTTTCGCGCAGCAGACCGACGGGCAGTCGGTCACCGAGTTGGACGAAGTGGTGGTCACGGTCGGTCGCCAGACGCAGATGCAGAGCGAGGCCAGCGCTCCGGTCAGCGTCGTCGATCGTGAGGAAATCACGCGCCGGCAGGCGCGCAGCATCGATGATCTGCTGCGCGATGCCCCCGGCGTCACCATTTCCGGCGGGCCGCGCCGCGATGCGCTGATGCCGACGATTCGCGGCCTGAGCGATGGTCGCGTCGTGGTGCGACTGGACGGCGCGCGCCAGAATCTGCAGATCCGTCATCGCGGCCAGACTTTCCTCGACCCGACGCTGCTGCAGCGCGTCGAGGTGCTGCGCGGCCCGGCCTCCACGCTCTTCGGCAGCGGTGCCATCGGCGGTGTCGTCGACTTCCGTACGCTGGACGCCCAGCAGTTCCTGGCGCCCGGCGAGGTTCTCGGTGGCCGGCTGCTGGCGGGCTATCAGAGCAATGCCGACGAGGGGGTGGGCGGGCTGACGTTGGCCGGGCAGCGCGGCGATCTGGGCCTGCTTGGCGCGCTGACGCGCAGCCAGTCCGACAATTTCGTCGACGGTGATGGCGTCGAGGAGCCCTTCTCGGCCAGCGACACGCTTTCGGGTTTGCTGAAGGCGAGCTGGCGTCCTGCGGGCCCGCACCGCCTGTCCGCGAGTTATCTCGACTACGCCGACGACAGCCCCAGCCGCACTACGGCCGACCGGCCGCGTGGCGATGCCGTGCGCCGGCTGACGCGGCAGCGCACGGCCGCGCTCAACTACGGCTTCCAGCCCGTCGAGGGCAACCTCTGGGATCTGGAGGCCACGCTCTATCGCACGGAGCTTTCACTCGATGAGCGGCAGCTGGAGGTCCCTGGCCGCAGCCAGGCCGAGCTGGCGACCAGCGGTCTGGATGTCTTCAACATCAGCCGCCTGTCGCTGCTGGGTATCGAGCATCAGCTCACCTATGGCATTGAGCTCTATCGCGACGACCAGACGGGCCTGGAGGACGGGCAGCCCGATCCGGGCTTCGCCAGCTCCCGACAGGAAACGCTGGGTGCCTTCCTCCAGGACCGCATCGTGCTGGGCACACGCACGGCACTCACGCTGGGCCTGCGGCACGACCGCATCAGCCAGCGCGCCGAGCGGGCCGGGGAAGCGGAGAGTCGCTTCCGCGAGTGGTCGCCGCAGGCGACACTGTCCTATCGATTGTTCGATGGGCTGCGCGCCTTCGCCAGCTATGCGGAGGCCTTCCGGGCACCGAATCTGCGCGAGCTCTTCGTCGCCGGCGAGCATTTTCCCGGCAATACCTATCTGCCCAATCCTGACCTGCAGCCCGAGCGGGCGCACAACAAGGAGCTGGGCCTGAGCTATCTGCGCTCCGGCCTATGGGGCGACGGTGACCGGCTGCGTGGCCAGCTCAGCCTCTTCCGGAACGATATCGAGGACTTCATCGAGCAGATCGTGCGCGGCGACAGCGGTGATCCGCCCAACACGACGCGCTTCGAGAATGTTGAGGACGCGCGCCTGCGCGGCGTCGAGCTGTCGCTGGACTATGAGCACCCCGCATATCGCCTGGGGCTTTCGGGCAGTCTGCTGCGCGGCGACGATGAGGGTGACGACACGCCGCTGGAAGGCATTCCAGCCGACCGCGTCACGCTCAGCGGTGCTTGGAAGCTGCCCGGGCGGGCCATGGAAGCCGGTGCCCGGATCAGCTTTGTCGCTCGGCAGGACCGCTTGCCGCCCACCACCGATCCCGACGCGGCCGGGCCGGCGCCCGGCCACGTCGTCACCGATGTCTTCATCAATGCGGCGCTAAGTTCGGCGCTGGATATGCAGTTGCGCATGGACAACGTTCTGGATCGGAGCTATCGCCGAGCCACCAATCTGGTCAACAGTCCTGGACGCAACCTGCGCGTCCAGCTCGCCTACCGTTTCTGAGCCGATTCGAGCTCCTGGAGTCACCCCATGCCAAGTATTTCCCGCCTTTGTCTCGTTGTCTTGCTGTTGCCGCTGAGTGCGTCCGCTCACTTTCCGTGGATCGCAGCCGAGACGCTGGCGCCCGCGCCGGGCGAGGCGCTGGCGCTGCAGATCGCATTCGGCGACCGCCCGGACGACTTCCGCGCGCTCGTCACCGACCGGCTGCAGCCGCTGCAGTTGCACACCGCGGGCGGGGATGTGGTCGACGCCCGCCCCGAGGGTAACGACGCGCTGCGCCTGCACGATGTTGGCAGCGCCGGCGTCGCGCTTGTCGGTGGTCGGCAGCAACGCAGCTTCTGGACGCGCACGCCGGAGGGCGGCAAGCGTGCCTCTCGTGCCGAGTTGTCGGATGCGACGCACTGCAGCCACGCGAACAACGCCTTCAAGGCGCTGCTCGCGGTGGGCGAGGGCGCGGCAGGCGAAGCTAGCAAGGTGCTCGGGCACCCGCTGGAGCTGGTGCTTCAGGCCGACCCGCATGGCCTAGCGCCGGGGGAGCCGCTGCCGCTGCGCGTGCTCTTCGAGGGCGAAGCCTTGCATGGCGCCACTGTGGAAGCCTGGCCACTCACGGGCGAGGCGAAGGCGACCGAGGCGGTCAGCACATCCGGCGGCGAGCTGGAGCTGACGCTCGGCGCTGGAACCTGGCTGCTGCATACCGCGCATGCCACGCCCTACGCTGATCCGGCCGTTTGCGACGAGAACAGCCACCATGCCACCCTGGTGCTGCGCCGCGATTGAGACGCGGGTCGGGCTGTCGCAGCGACATCTCGGCGCTGTCGCAATCCGCGTTGAGTGGCCTAGCGAGGCTGCCTACACTCAACGGTATGGATGAAGTCCAAACAAGCCATCCGCCCGCGCGCACGACCATCGTCGTGCAGCCTAATGCCAGTCTGAGCGTGCGGCAGGCGCTGTGGTTCATGGCCAGCATCAGCACGGTATCGCTCGGCTTGGCGATCTATCTGGCACTGCTGGGTTTCTGGCCGGTTCTGCCCTTCGCCGGCATCGAGCTGGCGGCGCTGGCGCTGGCGCTGTGGGTCAGCATGCGCGACAACGCCTATCGCGAGGTCATCCGCGTCGAGAGCGATCGCGTGCATCTGGAGTTCGGTATGGTGGGCGAGGGCGCGCGCTCGCGGGTGGATCTGCCGCGCGCCATGGTTCGGGTGCGCAGCGAGCACGGTCTGGCCGGCGACATTCGTCTGCTGCTGCTCTGCGGCGAGCAGCGCTTCGAGCTTGGCCGCTGTCTCGGACCGCAGGATCGCGCCTCGCTTGTCGAGCGGCTCCGAGAAGTTTTCCGCCCGGGATGGCAGAATACGTCGGCTTTGCCGGCGGCTGGTGCCGCCTCCCTGGAATCTGGAGATTAGAGGCGTGAAGGCAATGAGGAACTGGCTCGCAGCACCGCTGCTGTGGTTGATGGCGTTTTCCGCGGGCGCGGAATCCGAGCGTTCGATCTGGAACATGCCGGTGGGCGTGACCGAGATCAGCCGCGAGGTCTATGGCCTCCATATGCTGATTTTCTGGGCCGTCGTCATCATCGGCGTACTGGTCTTCGCGGCTTTCTTCTATTCGATCTGGGCGCATCGCCGTAGCCGCAATCCGAAGCCGGCGACCTTCCACGAATCGACCACGGTCGAGATCGTCTGGACCATTATTCCCTTCATCATCCTCATCGGCATGGCGATTCCGGCCACCGGTACGCTGATCAAGATCGAGGACACTGGCGATGCCGAGATGAGCATCAAGGTGACCGGCTACCAGTGGATGTGGGGCTATGAATACGTCGGCGAGGACGTCAGCTTCATCAGCCGCCTCGACCGCGAGTCCGATCTGGCCCGGCAGGTCGGTTCGGGCATCGACCCGAGCACGGTGGATAACTATCTGCTGGAGGTGGACAACCGCCTCATCGTTCCCGTCGACACCAAGATTCGCTTCCTGCTGACTGCCAACGACGTCATTCACAGCTGGTGGGTGCCGGATCTCGGCATGAAGCGCGACGCCATCCCGGGATTCATCAACGAGATGTGGGCGAAGATCGACGAGCCCGGCATCTACCGCGGCCAGTGCGCCGAGCTCTGCGGCCGCGACCACGGCTTCATGCCGGTGGTCGTGGAGGCGCTACCCAAGGACGAGTACGAGTCCTGGCTGGCCGAGCAGAAGGGCGACGACGGCACCCAGTCGGCCGAGGCAGAAGGTCAGCAGATGGCCAGCGCCGATGACGCCGGCACAGTCAGTGATGCCGCTGACGCTGGTGACGCCGAGGCTGCTGCCGAGGACGAACCCGCCGAGGAAATGGAGCTGTCCGCGCTCATGGAAACCGGCGAGAAGGTTTACCGGGGCCAGTGCGTTGCCTGCCACCAGGCTTCCGGCGAGGGTATGCCGCCGGCCTTCCCGTCGCTGCACGGCTCTGCGGTCGTCACCGGTGATTCGGCCGAGCAGATCTCGCAGATCCTCAAGGGCAAGAACGCGATGCCGCCCTTCGGGCATCTCTCCGACGAGGAGGTCGCGGCGGTCGTCACCTTTACCCGCAATTCCTGGGACAACGACTCGGGCGTGGTCCAGCCGGCCGATGTGGCCGAACTGCGCCAGTAAGATACGGAGCAAGCAGAAATGGCTGAAGCACACGCACACGATCACGCGCACGACGATCATCACCACGGCCCGGTCAAGCTCTCCGACGGCTTCGGCAAGTGGGTGATGCGCTGGGTGGGTACGACCAATCACAAGGATTTGGGCACCCTCTACCTAGTCTTCGCATTCTCGATGCTCTTCGTCGGCGGCCTCATGTCGCTGGTGATCCGTGCCGAGCTGTTCTCTCCGGGTCTGCAGTTCGTCGATCCCGAGTTCTTCAACCAGATGACGACGATGCACGCGCTGGTGATGATCTTCGGCGGCGTCATGCCGGCCTTCACCGGCCTGGCCAACTGGATGGTGCCGCTGCAGATCGGCTGCTCCGACCTGGCGCTGCCGCGCGTCAACAACTGGGGCTTCTGGATCCTGCCCTTCGCCTTCGGCCTGCTGTTGTCGACGCTCTTCATGGGGGGCGGTGCCCCGGCCTCCGGCTGGACGATGTATCCGCCGCTGGTGCTGCAGACGGGCGAGGCCTTCCCCTTCCTGATCTTCGCCATCCATCTGATGGGCATCAGCTCCATCACCGGCGCGATCAACGTCGTGGTGACCATCCTCAACATGCGCGCCCCGGGCATGACGCTGCTGAAGATGCCGCTCTTCGTCTGGACCTGGCTGATCACGGCCTATCTGCTGATCGCCGTCATGCCGGTGCTGGCCGGTGCCGTCACCATGCTGCTGACCGACCGCTACTTCGGTACCAGCTTCTTCTCGGCGGCCGGTGGTGGTGACCCGGTCATGTTCCAGCACATCTTCTGGTTCTTCGGGCACCCCGAGGTCTACATCCTCATCCTGCCGGCCTTCGGCATCGTCAGCACCATCATCCCGGCCTTCGCGCGCAAGCCGCTCTTCGGCTACGCCTCGATGGTCTACGCCACGGCCTCCATCGCCTTCCTGAGCTTCATTGTCTGGGCGCACCACATGTTCACGGTGGGCATGCCGCTGGCCGGTGAGCTGTTCTTCATGTTCAGCACGATGCTGATCGCGGTGCCGACGGGCGTGAAGGTCTTCAACTGGATCGCGACCATGTGGCGCGGGTCCATGACCTTCGAGACGCCCATGCTCTTCGCACTGGGCTTCGTCTTCCTGTTCACCATCGGCGGCTTCTCCGGCCTGATGCTGGCCATCGCCCCGGCCGACTTCCAGTACCACGACACCTATTTCGTGGTGGCGCATTTCCACTACGTGCTGGTGCCGGGAGCGGTCTTCGCCATCCTGGGCGCGATCTATTACTGGATCCCGAAGTGGACCGGGCGCATGTACAACGAGAAGCTGGGCCAGTTCCACTTCTGGTGGTCGGCGATCTGGATCAATGTGCTCTTCTTCCCGCAGCACTTCCTGGGCCTGGCCGGCATGCCGCGTCGAATCCCGGACTACGCCGTGCAGTTCGCGGACTTCAACGTCATCTCCTCGATCGGCGCCTTCGCCTTCTTCATCGGCCAGTTCGTCTTCATCTACAACATGATGCGCTGCATGAGCGGTCGTGGTGAGCCGGCGCCGGCGCGTGCCTGGGAAGGGGCACACGGCCTTGAATGGACGGTGCCGAGCCCGGCGCCCTACCACACCTTCGAGGAGCCGCCGGTGGTCGACGACAAGGAAGTCCCGGCCCACGGCTGATGCGCGCCAGTAGCTCACAGCGTCGACGCAATATCCGCACAGCCTTGCTGCTGCTGGTGCTCGTGCTCGGCATCTATGGCGCCTTCTTCGTATCCATGTCGCTGCGCTGACCATGACCGAAGCGAGAAAAAAGCCGCGTAATCGCTTCCACGTGCTGCGTCTGGTCGGCACGGTGGCGGCGATGTTCGTCTTCGGCTTTGCGCTGGTGCCGCTCTACGATGTGCTGTGCGACATCACCGGCCTCAACGGGCGCAGCTCGAACGGCTTTGCCGCCGCCGAGTCGTCCGAACCGAGGCAGGTCGATACCTCGCGCACGATAACCGTGGAGATCGTCACGACGGTCAACTCGGGCGCGCCCTGGGACTTCGAGGCCGTCACCGAGCGGCTGGAGCTGCACCCCGGCGAGTTCGTGACGGCGCGCGTCACGGCGTCGAATCGCGAGCAGCGCGCCAAGACCGTGCAGGCCGTGCCCTCGGTACTGCCCTATAAGGCGGCGCGTTACGTGCACAAGACGGCCTGCTTCTGCTTCGATCAGCAGCCCTTCGAGGCGGGGCAGACCCGCGAGATGCCGGTGGTATTCACCGTCGATCCCGAGCTGCCCGCCGAGGTCGACACCGTCACGATGTCCTACACCCTTTTCGAATTGACCGATACGGCCGCCAAGGGCCGGTAACACTCCGGGGGAATCCTTCGATGTCCAGTCACGCCGCCACCCATCACGATCACTACTTCGTGCCGTCTCCCAGCCCGCTGCCTTTCGCGCTGACGGCCTCGCTGACGCTCTTCGTTATCGGGCTCATCCAGATGATCGAGTACGGCCAGTCCATGCCGGTGCTCTTCTTCGTCGGTGTCGGGCTGTCGCTGATCTGCATCTACGCTTGGTTCTGGAAGATCGTCACCGAAGCCGAAGGCGGTAAGTACAACGCCCAGGTCGACATGACCTATCGCTGGGGCATGGGCTGGTTCATCTTCTCGGAGGTGATGTTCTTCGGCGCTTTCTTCGGCGCGCTCTATTACGCGCGCGCGCTGTCGCTGCCCTGGCTGTCGGGCGAGGGCAACAATCTGTCGACGCATCTGGTGCTCTGGCCCGGCTTCGAGAACACTTGGCCGAGCAACGGGCCGGGCGATATCGGCGGCAGCTTCCAGACCATCCCGGCCTGGGACATTCCCTTCATCAACACCCTGATCCTGCTGACCTCCGGCGTCACGCTCACCATCGCGCACCACGCGCTGAAGGAGAGCCAGCGCCTGAAGTGCATCCTCGCCATGTGGGCGACGGTCGCCCTGGGTGCGATCTTCCTCTTCTATCAGGTCGAGGAGTACATCCACGCCTATCAGGATCTGAACCTGACGCTGGGCTCGGGCATCTACGGTTCCACCTTCTTCATGCTGACGGGCTTTCACGGCGCGCACGTCACGCTCGGCACGCTGATGCTGATCGTCATCACGCTGCGGCTGATGAAGGGGCACTTCACGCCCGACAGCCACTTCGGCTTCGAGGGTGTGGCCTGGTACTGGCACTTCGTCGACGTCGTCTGGCTCGGGCTCTTCGTCTTCGTCTACGTCGTCTGACTCGGCGCAGCCTCGAAGCGGACAGGGGGCGGAGCGCCGCAGGCGTTCCGCCCCTTTTCATGTGCGGCTAAAGCGCGTTGGGCTGCAGCCACCCCATGCTCACGGACACGATGAAGACGACGATAAGCGCAATCGACAGCGCGACGCGCAGCTTCAGCGCCCCCAATGTGCGGCGGCGCGAGCTGTTGTCGCGCACGAGGAAGACCATGCTCGCGCCCAGCGTGAGCACGATGGCAGCCATGAGAACGATGATGACGATGCGCGAGTCCATAGTCGGCCCTGTCCGATGAAAGCGTGCAGTCTATGATCGATAGCCCGAAGCTGCGCGCTCGAGCCCGCTTCCGTCCACCCTTGTGGGCGACACTACTGACGGCCGCGTTGCTTGCCGCCATGGTCGCGCTTGGCTTCTGGCAGCTCGGCCGCGCCGAGCAGAAGCAGCAGATGCTGGCCGACTTCGAGGCGGCGGTTGAGCGCGCGCCCGAGGGTCTCGACGAACCGGCGCCACCGGCAGATTCCGCCCCGGCGCATGTGCGGGTGGAGGGCCGCTATCTCGGGGGCGGGCAGCTGCTGCTCGACAACCAGATCCGCGACGGTCTGCCGGGGGTGCGGGTCTGGACACCTCTGCGCCGCGACAGCGGAGAGATTATCCTTGTCGACCGTGGATGGGTTGCGGCCCCGAGCCGCGAACGCCTTCCCGACAATCTCGCCGTCGGCTCCGAGCAGCGCCGTGTCAGCGGGCTCTGGCGCCCGCTTCCGGAGGCCGGGCTCTCGCTGGGGAACAGCCTCTGCCAGCAGCCGGAGGCACCGCAGCGGGTCCAGTATCCGACGGTCGAGGAGATCGCCTGTCGCTTCGACGGTCCGCTGGCCGATGGCCTGCTGCTGCTCGACCCGGAGGCATCCGACGGATTCCAGCGCCAGTGGCGCCCGGATCATCTCGATCCCAAGGTGCACTGGGGCTACGCCCTG
This sequence comes from Algiphilus aromaticivorans DG1253, assembly GCF_000733765.1. Lineage (NCBI taxonomy): Bacteria > Pseudomonadati > Pseudomonadota > Gammaproteobacteria > Nevskiales > Algiphilaceae > Algiphilus > Algiphilus aromaticivorans. The sequence goes on from NZ_JPOG01000001.1 coordinate 216,126, forward strand.
CAGTGGTTCGGCTTTGCCGTGGCGCTGCTCGTCATTTTTTTTGTGGTCAACCGAAAAGCCGAATGAACGCTCCCCCTGATCCCGTTGCTGCGCAGCGCCGCGGCCGCCGCATCTTCCTGCTCATCGCGCTGGTCTTCGCGCTGCCGGTGGCGTCGGCCTGGCTGATCTACTTCGCCGCCCCCGAGCTCATTCCGCAGGATCGCACCAACCGTGGTCAGCTCGTCCAGCCGGCGCAGCCGGTCGAGGACCTCGCGCTGCTCGACGACGCGGGGAAGCCGGTGCCCCTGGACGAGCGCTGGAGCCTGATCGTCTTCGACGACGGTGACTGCGGTGCCGAGTGCGCCAACGCGCTGCTGATGACGCGCCAGATGCGGCTGTCGCTGAACAATCGCATGAAGCGGCTCAGTCGCGTGCTGGTGGTGCCTGCCGACAGCGATCTGGCGGCGCTGCACGAGTTGCTCGACGCGGCGCACCCGGACCTCACCATCGTCCGCGACATCGACGGCAGCGCCCGCGAACTCTTCGGGGCGGGGTCCGCGGCTGCCGGTGAGTCAGCGCCCGGTCTGCATTTGGTCGACCCGCACGCCAACTACATGATGCGCTATCCGGCCGGCATCGAGCCCAAGCCGCTGCGCAAGGACATCGTGCGCCTGCTGCGCGCCTCCCAGATCGGGTGAGCTCATGAACCATCCCCTCCTCTTCCGGCGCCTGGCCGGGCTGGGCGCGGTGCTGGCCCTCTGCGTGATCGTCTTCGGCGCTTTCGTGCGCCTGTCGGATGCCGGTCTGGGCTGCCCGGACTGGCCGGGTTGCTACGGCCAGCTGGGCGCGCCCAGTTCGCCCGATCGCATTGCCGCCGCCGAAGCGGCCTTCCCGGAAATGCCGGTGGACACGGCCAAGGCCTGGATCGAGATGGGCCATCGCTACGCCGCGAGCCTGCTCGGGTTGCTGGTCATCGCCCTGGCCCTGATCGCTTGGCGCGGTCGCCGCGATGGCCTGCCCTGGAAGACCAGCCTGACACTGCTCGGACTCGTCGTCTTCCAGGGAATGCTCGGCATGTGGACCGTCACGCTGCTGCTGAAGCCGGCCGTGGTGACCGCGCATCTGCTCGGCGGCATGACGACGCTGGCCCTGCTGTTCGGACTGTGGTTGTCGCAGCGGTCGCCACCCGCGGTCGCCACGAATGGCGCGCTGCGTGCGCTGGCAGTGGCAGCCATCGCGGCGGTGGGCACCCAGATCGCGCTCGGCGGGTGGGTATCCACCAACTACGCAGCCCTGGCCTGTACCGAGTTCCCGACCTGCCACGACGGCCAGTGGCTTCCGGCAATGGATCTGACCGAAGGCTTCGTGCTCTGGCGCGGGATCGGGCAAAATTACGAATATGGCGTTCTCGAGCATCCGGCCCGCACGGCCATCCACATCGTTCACCGTATCGGAGCCGTCGGCGTGACCGCGATTGTCGGCGTCTTCGCGCTGCTGCTGATGGCGGCCGGTGTCGCGCGGCGCGGGCTGGGGCTCGCCCTGCTCGGCGCGCTGGCGCTGCAGATCGCGATCGGCATCGGCATCGTCGTTCAGCACCTGCCGCTCGGCCTGGCGACGGCGCACAATGCCGGCGCCGCGCTGCTGCTGCTGACCTGCCTGACTGCTGCCATGAGCGTGTTGCGCGCGCCGGAGATGTCATGAGAGGCGCTGCCGTGACCCAGAACCTGCCGGCGCAGGCGCGCGCGCGTCTCGCGGACTACTACGCGCTGTGCAAGCCGCGCGTGGTGATGCTCATCACCTTCACGGCCATCGTCGGCATGCTGCTGGCCGTGCCCGGCATGGTGCCGCCCGGCGTACTGATCTGGGGCTCCGTCGGGATCACCCTGATGGCCGCCTCGGCCGCTGCCCTGAACCAGATCCTCGACCGCCAGGTCGATGCCCGCATGGCCCGCACCAAGCAGCGGCCGCTGGTGACCGGGCAGCTCGGCATGCTCGAATCCGGTCTCTTCGCCGCGCTGATCGGCGCCCTCGGCTTCGCGCTGCTCTACGCGCTGATCAATCCGCTGACGGCCTGGCTGACACTCTTCACGCTGGTCGGCTACGCCGGTGTCTACACGCTCTATCTCAAGCGCGCGACGCCGCAGAACATCGTCATCGGCGGCGCGGCCGGCGCTGCACCGCCCGTGCTCGGCTGGGTGGCAGTCACCGGCGAGGTGCATGCGCATGCGCTGCTGTTGTTCCTGATCATCTTCGTCTGGACGCCGCCGCACTTCTGGGCGCTGGCCATCGAGCGCCGCGACGAATACGCCCAGGTCGACATCCCGATGCTGCCCGTCACCCACGGCATCGCCTACACGCGCACGCAGGTGCTGCTCTACACGCTGCTGCTGGTGGCCGTGACCCTGCTGCCCTTTGCGACGGGAATGTCCGGGCTGCCCTATCTCTTCGCCGCACTGGCCCTCGGCGGCGGCTTCCTCTGGTACGCCCTGCGGCTGCGCTTCGCACCCGTGCCGGGGCTGGCCATGCGTACCTTCGGCTACTCCATCGTCTATCTGATGGCGCTGTTCACGGCCCTGCTGGCCGACCACTATTTCGCTGTCTGGCATGGCGGCGGCTGAGCTCCGGGTCGAAACGCTACTGGGCTCGGCCGCGCGCCCGCGCCTGGAGGCCATCGCCGCGCTGCGCATGCAGATTTTCGCCGAGTGGCCCTATCTCTACGCCGGCAGTCTCGACTACGAGAAGGACTACCTCGAACAGTATCTCGCCTGCCCGGACAGCCTGATAGGGCTGGCATGGGACGGCGACAGGGCCGTGGGCGCGACCACCGCGATTCCCATGGAAGCCGCGGAAGCAGAGATGCAGGCGCCCTGGCGGGCGCGTGGCGAGCGCTTGGCGGACTGGCTCTACTTCGGCGAATCGGTGGTGCAGCCCGAATACCGCGGCTTCGGGCTGGGTCGGCGCTTTTTCGAGATCCGCGAGGCCCACGCCCGCATGCTCGGGCGCAAGCGCTGTTGCTTCTGCAGCGTGCAGCGCCCCACGGACCATCCCATGAAGCCGGAAGGCTATGTCCCCAATGACGCCTTCTGGCAGCGCCTGGGCTATGAGCGGCTCGACGACATGGTCTGCCATTTTCCCTGGACCGACATCGGTGCGGCTCGGGAAAGCGAGAAGCCGCTGGTGTTCTGGCGCAAGAAGCTGGATTGACGCACGCCGGCGCCCCGGTGGCGCCAGGCTTGAAGGCCCGCTGTCGGGCCCTGACAATCAGGCCGTGGAAAGCTTCCTGACCATCGGCCAGCTCGCCAAGCGCAGTGGCGTCGCCGCCTCGGCGCTGCGCTTCTACGAGGCGCGCGGCCTCATCCGGGCGGATCGGGCCAGCTCGGGTCACCGCCGCTATCCGCGCTCGATGCTGCGCCGTGTCGCCTTCATCGTCTTCGCAAGGCGCATCGGTATGAGCCTCGACGAGATCCGCGCCGAGCTCGACAAGCTGCCGAGCGATCAGGTGCCCAGCGGCGAGGACTGGGCGAAGCTTTCCGGTCCCTGGACGGCGCGCATCGACGCGCGCATCGCCGAGCTGCAGCGGATCAAGGCCGGGCTCAGCGAGTGCATCGGCTGCGGCTGCCTGTCGCTGCGCAGCTGTGAGCTGCTCAATCCCTCCGACGAGGCCGCAGATGGCGGTGCCGGGCCACGCTACTGGGTAGGCGAGGGGGATGCCGCGGCGGAGCCATCCGAAGTGTCTTGACTTCAACTGGACTTGAAGTTTTATAAGAAGCACTCCTTCCATCCGATAGACGACAGGAGTGCGCCATGCGACAGATCTTTCCTGATCTCTGGCAGACCCGGCTGGAGCAGCCGATTCCGGATGTTCCCGAGCTGAAGACCCACGCCTACCTGCTGCGACTCGCCGACGGCGAGCAGATCCTCTTCTACAGCAGCGGCCACGCCGACGAGCATCGCCATATCGCCGAGCTAGGCGGCATCCGCCAGCAATATCTTTCGCACGCCGACGAGGCCGGCCCGGCCCTGAGGGCCATTGGCGATCGCTTCGGTGCCGAGCTCTGGTGCCACCATCTGGAGGCTGAGGCGGTGCGCGAGCGCAGTGGCCGGGCGCCCGACGGCACCTTCGGCGAGCGCGAGACCCGCTTCGGCGCACTGGAGATCATCCCGACGCCCGGCCACACGCCGGGCAGCACCTGCTTTGTCTATACCTCGCCGCACGGCGGGCGCTATCTCTTCACCGGCGACACCATCGGCATGGATGAAGCCGATGTCTGGCGCAATGGCTACATACAGGGCATGAGCGACAAGGCGGCGCTGGCGACGAGCCTGCAGATGCTGGCCACGCTGCGTCCGGATGTCGTGATTTCCAGCGCCTTCGGCGGCCCGCAGGCCTGCCGGGCGGTCAGCCCGGAGGAATGGCGCGCGGCCGTCGATGAGGCGCTGGCGCCGCTGTGGCAGTCGGCGCCCGGCGTCCCGGCCGACGACCCCGCGGCGGCGTGACCCGGGCGTCCAGCCTGTCGCGCAAAGAAAGGGCCGCGCCCTGGCAGGGCGCGGCCCGGTCATCTCACCATCGTCGCCGAGTGGTGCCTACTCGGCGATGGCCCCGCGCAGCTTCTTCATGGCCGCGACCTCGATCTGGCGGATGCGCTCGGCCGAGACGCCGTACTTGTCGGCCAGCTTCTGCAGCCCCTGCTTGGCGTCATCGCCGTGCAGCCAGCGGCTCTGGATAATGTCGCGCGAGCGCTCGTCCAGCTTGGCGATGGCGCCCTGCAGACGGTTCTCCTGCCGCGACTGCCATTCCTCGTCAGCCAGCTCCGAAACCGGGTCGGCGGTGTGGTCGGTCAGCCACTGCTCGGGGGCGTAGGCGCCGTCCTCGTCGCTGCCCTGGATATCGAAGGCGACGTCGTGACCGGACAGTCGCGACTCCATCGACATGACATCGGCCGGCTTCACGCCCAGGTCCTCGGCCACGTTGCGCACTTCCTCGGCATTCATCCAGCCCAGCCGCTTCTTGGCGCGGCGGAGATTGAAGAAGAGCTTGCGCTGCGCCTTGGTGGTCGCGATCTTGACGATGCGCCAGTTGCGCAGGATGAATTCGTGAATCTCGGCCTTGATCCAGTGCACGGCGAAGGAGATCAGCCGCACGCCGACGGCCGGATCGAAGCGCTTGACGGCCTTCATGAGGCCGACGTTGCCTTCCTGGATCAGGTCGGCCATGGGCAGGCCGTAGCCGAGATAGCCGCGCGCGATGTGCACGACGTGGCGCAGATTGGACAGCACCAGCGCCTGCGCGGCCTGCAGGTCGCTGCGGTCCTGCAACTGGCGCGCGAGCTCTTTCTCTTCCTCGGCCTCGAGGACCGGGATGTCGCGCACGGCGGCGATGTAGGCGTCCAGGCTGCCGGTCTGCAGCGCCGGTAACCGGTTGCCGTAGAGTGTCAGCGCATTAGCAGTGGACATGGTCTTCGAACCCCTTGTAATCCTGTACATCGTAGCAGTCGCGCTATGAGACTGCTAATTTCACCTCAAGTTCCACATTATCAACGGTGTGTGGAAGCCTTGTTGCACAGGTTCAGACCGCCTCGATGCCGCGCAGCTGGCGCGTCACTGCGGCCAGGGCACCCAGCCAGCCGAGCAGGCAGCCACCACCCAGCACGCCGAGGACGGCGCCGCCGTCCGGCCCCTGCAGGCGGAAGTCGCTGGCGTAGGTGCCGGCCAGCTGCGCCACCGCGCCGTCCAGGCTCATCAGTGCAATGCCCACCATCAGCAGCGCGACCAGGCCGCCGATGAGCCCGTACCAGAGTCCGCTGTAGAGAAAGGGCCGGCGGATGAAGCCCTCCGGCGCGCCGATCAGCTTCATGACCTCGATCTCCTCGCGGCGCGCGGCCACCTCCAGCCCGATGGTGTTGCCGACGATGACCAGCACCGCCGCGGCCAGCGCGCCGGCGAAGAGCAGCACGCCCTGCTCGATGAGCTGCAGCAGCGCCGCCAGCCGTTGCAGCCACTGCGCGTCGAGCACGACCTCATCGACGCCCTCCAGCGCGCCGAGCTCGACGTGCAGCGCCTCCAGCGCCGCCACCTCGGCCGGCTCCGGGACGACGATCAGCGTAGCGGGCAGCGGATTCTCCGGCAGCAGCGCCGCCGCCTCGCCCAGGCCCGAGTGCGCCTCGAACTCGGCCAGGGCTTCTTCGGCGGTCAGCGCGCGCACCGAGGCGATATCGCCTCGGTCGCGCAGCTCGCCGGCCAACTCGTCCAGCCGACGCTCCCCGGCGTCGGCTTCCAGCAGCAGGCTCATGCGCGCGCCCTGCTCCCAGCCGGCGCCCAGCGCCTGCAGGTTGGCGACCAGCGTGTGCAGCGCTGCGGGCAGCGCCAGCGTGATGCCGAGCACAGCGATGGACAGCAGGCTGGCCAGCGGGCGGCGCCACAGCCGTCCGAGGCTGTCGAAGGCCGCCTGCGCGTGCGCCGCGGCCCAGCGGCGCACGGCGGGCGGACGCGGCGCGCTGCCCCGGCTCACGCCGCCTCCCGCAGGCGACCGTCTTCCAGCGCCAGCTCGCGGCAGGGCAGGCTGCGCACTAGATCGAGGGCGTGCGAGGCGATGAGCACGCTCACGCCCACCTCGTTGAAGCGCCGAAACAGCGTCATGATTTCTGCCGACAGCGCCGGATCCAGGTTGCCGGTGGGCTCGTCGGCCAGCAGCAGCTCGGGCTTGGCGACAATGGCGCGGGCGATGGCGACGCGCTGCTGCTCGCCGCCCGACAGCGTCAGCGGCCAGGCGCGCTCGCGATTGAGCAGGTCGACGGCGTCCAGTGCCGCACGCACGCGGCGGCCGATCTCGCGCGGCGCCATGCCGCGGATGATCAGCGGCAGCGCGACGTTGTCGTAGACGCGCCGGTCGCTGAGCAGCCGGTACTGCTGGAAGACGATGCCGACGCGCTGGCGGAAGCCCGCCACGCGCCGCCGCGGCAGCCGCGGCAGGTTGATGCCGCCCACCATCAGCTGGCCGCCGGCCGGCCGCTCCAGGCCGGCGATGAGCTTGAGCAGCGTCGACTTGCCGGCGCCCGAGGCGCCGGTGAGGAAGGCCATCTCGCCGCGCGCCAGTTCGAAGTCGAGGCCGCCCAGGATCTCGCCGCTGCCCGGGTAGCTGTGGCGCAGGCCGGTGGCCTGGATCATGGCGTCGGAGGCGTTCGGCATGGGCTCAGCGCTGGGGCTCCAGGGCCTCGGCGCCGTCGACCAGCGCACGCGCGAAGGCCGCCGCGTCGAAGGGAATGAGATCGTCGATGCCCTCGCCGATGCCGATGTAGCGCACCGGCAGTGCCAGCCGCTTGGCCAGCGCCAGCAGGATGCCGCCGCGCGCGGTGCCGTCGAGCTTGGTTACCGCCACGCCGGTCAGGCCCAGTGCCTCGTGGAATTGCACGGCCTGCGCCAGGCCGTTTCCGCCCTGCGTGCCGTCCAGCACCAGCAGGCTCTCGTGCGGGGCGTAGGGGTCGTGCTTCTGGATGACGCGCTTGACCTTGCGCAGCTCCTCCATCAGATGCGATTGCGTGTGCAGGCGGCCGGCGGTGTCGGCGATGATCAGATCGACGCCGCGGCTGTCGGCGGAGGTGATGGCGTCGAAGATGACGCTGGCCGGATCGGCGCCTTCGCGCTGCGCGACGATGGGCACGTCGACGCGCTGCGCCCACTCCTTGAGTTGTTCGGTGGCCGCGGCGCGGAAGGTGTCGCCGGCGGCGATCATGACCTTGCGACCCTGTGCCTTGTAGCGCGCGGCCAGCTTGCCGATGGTGGTGGTCTTGCCGGCGCCGTTGATGCCGACGACGAAGAGGATGTAGGGCCGAATGAAGTCCGGAATCTCCAGCGGCTCCTCCACCGGTTGCAGCCATTCGGTGATCAGTGCGCACAGCCGCTCGCGCAGTTCCTCGGCGTTGCGCACCCGGCTGGCCTGCACATCCGCGCGCAGCTTGTCGATCAGCCATTCGGTGGCCTCGACGCCGGCATCGGCGCCGAGCAGACGCATCTCGATCTCTTCGAGCGCGTCTTCGCCCAGTTTCTCGCTGGTAAAGAGGCGGTTGATGTCGTAAGTCAGCCAGGAGTCGCCCCGGTTGAGCTTGGCGCGCATGCGCCGGATCAGGCTTTCGTCGCTCATGGCCTCGATGCGTCGGGTGTCTGCAGCAGCAGCAGGCCGGGGTCCGGCCCCCTGCTGTCTCGGGGAATGCGCTCTGCCGCGATCCAGCGCCTGCGCGTGTCCGGGATTCCGGCCAGCCAGTCGTCGGGCGGCAGCGCCACCGCCTCAGTGTAGGGCAGTCGCAGCAGCCCCAGCACGCGCCGCTCGCCGAGGCGACTCAGGCTGCCCAACCACAGTGGAGTGCCGTCCACCGTGGCCGGCGCCCGCCACAGCCGCAGAATGATGCGCGTACCGGGGGTGCGCGCCGGATGCTGGAACATTGCCTGCGGCGCCTGCAGACCGAGCGGCTGCGGCGGCACGGGCAGGACTCCGGTGGGCGTGCTGGCGGCGAGTGTACGCAGCGCGCTATCGGGCGCGAACGCCGGTGCGGTCGACCAGCCCGCGGCGCGCAGCGCGGCGTCGCGCACCTCGGCCTCGGCGCGCCATTGCAGCACCAGCGGCTCGCCGCTGCCGCGACCTTCCTGTCGCGCCAGCGGCAGCCGTTGCCACGCCTCGGCCCACCATTGCTCGGTAGTCAGCGGCTCGGATACTTTCCTGTCGGGGAGCGGCAGCGGTGCCGGTTCCAGAACCACCACGGCGACGACAAAGCTCATCGCTATCGGTGGCAGGAAGCGGCGCGCCGGAACCGGCTGGATGCGATGTCGTCGGTAACCGATGCCAAGCGTCAGCATCCAGAGCACGCCGAGGCCCAGCGCGCCGGCGGCGATGGAGAGCCACTGCTGTCCCAGATAGAGCTGTGCGGCTACGATCAGGCCGGGAACGGTAACGGCCATCCGGTAGTAGATGAGGTTGCGGTCGGCACCGTGCGGGCGTGCCAGCAGCAGCGGAAGCAGCCCGTAGACCACGCAGGTCAGCACCAGATCCGCGCCGCCGTAACTGCGTGCGGTCACGCCGGTGTAGTAGTCGACCGGTGTGCCGACGCGCAAGCCCTGCGCCAGCCCCAGCGCGATGACCCCGCCGAAGGCCAGCGCTGCCAGGGCATGGGCCGCAGCGCGGCCGCGGCGGAGGGCGAGCAGTGTGATGATGGCGGCCGTGGCGCTGGCGAGCATCACCGGCGTGTCCCCCAGGTGCGCGATCCAGCGCGCGATCTCCAGGCCCCAGGGTGTATGCAGCGCTGTCATCTGTCGGTGCGCCAGCATGTCCATGGCCAGCGGCATGTCGCGTGCTACGCCCCAGCTCGCCAGCAGGCCGAGCCACCCCAGTGCCAGCAGCAGCAGCGCGATCAGCAGCAGCGCCGGGGTTTCCGGATAACGCGGATCGGCCAGCCAGCGCGGCAGCCAGCCCAGCCGCCGGTGACGCGCCGACCAGGCCAGCAGGCCGTGCAGCCAGCGCTCGGCGTGGAAGCCGCAGAGGCGGACCACGACGTTGGCCAGCCAGAACAGCCCGGTGGCCAGCACGATCGTGCCCAGCAGCAGCAGCACCAGCCGGGTGCCGACCTCGGCAGCCAGCTGCAGGGAGGCACCGATGGCCACGCCGGGCAGGATGTAGAGCGCCGCCCACAGCGGGCAGGAGACGGCCAGCACCAGGCCGAAGCGCAGCAGCGGCATGTTGGCGGCGCCGGCGATCATCGGCCCGATGGGGCGCGTCGGCCCGACGATACGGGCGACGAGAAGCGCCAACACGCCGCGGCGCCGAAAGAAGGCGCGCGTGCGCGCCACGCTGTCGGCGAAGCGCGTCATGCGCGGATGCGCCACCCAGCGGTCCAGATAGCGCCGGCCCAGCCAGAAGTTCAGAGCGTCGCCGGCCGCTGCTCCGAGCGTGGCCGCGATCAGCGTTGGCCACAACGGCAGCGCATCGATGGAGATCAGCGCCCCGATACCCAGAAGCAGCAGATAGCTTGGTACCAGAAAGCCGAGCAGCAGTAGTGCGTCGAAGAAGCTCGCGAAGGCGATGAAGGCGATCGCCCATCCCGGATAGCGGGCGATCGCCTCCAGCAGCGGCTCCAGCGTTTCCACGCGCGCGGGCCGCCTGTCGCCTCAGCCTAGCTGCGCGAAGACCCGGTCGGCAGCTTCCAGGGTCTGATCGAGCTCGGCCTGGCCGTGGGCGGCCGAGGCGAATCCGGCTTCGAAGGCCGAGGGCGCGAAGTAGACGCCGCGCTCCAGCATGCCGTGGAAGAAGCGCGCAAAGCGTTGTCCGTCGCAGGCCACCATGTCCTGGTAGCCCGAGATGGACGCGGCATTGGTGAAATAGAGGCCGAACATCGCACCCAGATTCTGCGCCAGGAAGGGCACCTTGTGACGCCTGGCGGCAGCCTGCAGCCCCTCGCAGAGCCGACGCGCGTGCTCGGATGCGCAGGCGTGCACGCCGTCGTCGATGGCGCGCAGCGTTGCCAGGCCGGCGGCAGTCGCCAGCGGGCTGCCCGACAGCGTGCCGGCCTGATAGACCGGACCTTCCGGGCTGAGCATGTCCATCACGGCGGCGCGCCCGCCGAAGGCGCCCACCGGCATGCCGCCGCCGACGATCTTGCCCAGCGCGGTGAGATCCGGGGTGACGCCGTAGAGCGCCTGGGCGCCGCCGGGATGCACGCGGAATCCGGTCATGACCTCGTCGAAGATCAGCAGCGCGCCCTGCTCGTCGCAGATGCTGCGCAGCCCCTCCAGGAAGCCCGGCGCCGGCGGCACCATGTTCATGTTGCCGGCCACCGGCTCGACGATGACGCAGCCGATGGCGCCGGGGTTCTGGGCGAAGGCCTCGCGCACGCTGTCCAGATCGTTGTAGGTCGCCGTGCGCGTGTGCTTGGCAATGTCGGCCGGGATGCCGGGCGAGGAAGGCTCGCCGAAGGTCAGCGCGCCGGAGCCAGCCTTGACCAGCAGGCTGTCGGAATGCCCGTGATAGCAGCCCTCGAACTTCAGCACGCCGTCGCGCCCGCTGGCCGCGCGCGCCAGGCGTACCGCCGACATCGTTGCCTCGGTGCCCGAGCTGTTCAGGCGCAGCTTCTCCATGCTCGGCACCCGTTCGCGGATCAGCTCGGCCATCTCCACCTCGGCCTCGGTGGGGGCGCCGAAGCTGATGCCGCGGCCGGCCTGCGCCTGCACGGCCTGTACCACGTCGGGGTGGCCGTGGCCGAGCAGCATCGGCCCCCAGGAGCCGATGTAGTCGATGTAGCGGTTGCCGTCGACATCGGTCATCCAGGCGCCTTCGGCGGTCTCGATGAAGCGTGGCGTGCCGCCAACGGCACGGAAGGCGCGTACCGGCGAGTTGACGCCGCCGGGGATGGTGGCGCGGGCGCGCTCGAAAAGGCTCTCGGAACGACTCATGCGGGAGATCCTTTCTGATTCGGGAAATGGAATGCGGCAGTGTATGCGGCTGCCGCGGCGCCGACATCCTCGGCGTCGAAGACGCCGGCCACCGCCGCGATCAGATCGGCGCCGGCGGCCACCACCGCGGGCGCGTTCCCGGGCGTGATGCCGCCGATGGCGCAGAGCGGCAGGCGCGTGGCCGCGCGCGCCGCGCGCAGATCGGCCAGCGTTGCGCCCGGGGCGTCGGGCTTGGTGGTGGAGGCGAAGAGCCGGCCCACCGCCACGTAATCGGCACCGGCCGCCGCGCCGGCGCGCACGCGCGCCACATCCGGACCGCAGGACACCCCGATGATCGCGCCCGCGCCCAGCAGCTCGCGCGCGGCATCGACGCCGGCGTCGGAGCGACCCAGATGCACGCCGTCGGCGCCCACCGCCGCCGCAAGCTCCGGCGCGTCGTTGACGATGAAGCGCGCGCCGGCGGCGCGACACAGCCGAGCCAGCATTTCGGCACGCGTCTGGCGCTGCGGCGCGCTCGCCTGCTTGTCGCGGTACTGGATCATGACCGCGCCGCCCTGCAGCGCCGCTGTCACGGCCGCACGCAGGCGCGCCTCGTCGGCGCAGACGGCGGCCGAGGTGATGGCATAGAGGCCGCGCGGCACGCTCATGGCGTCAAGCGTGTGCGCGCCGGACTCGGCCGGCCACCGCCGATGACCTTGGGCGCGGCCAGCCATTCGTGCACCTGGGCGGTGGCCGTGTCGATGGCCGTGGCCGGCTCGCGGCCCTGGGCCAGCAGCGCGGCGATGCTGGAAGCCAGCGTGCAGCCGGCGCCGTGGTAATCCTGCGCCAGCCGTGGCCGGTGCAGGCTGCGCAGCGCGCCGGCGTGCCAGTGCCAGTCCACGGCCTCGGCGGCATCGCGCTCGTCGCCGCCGGTCACGAGTACATGCGCGCAGCCGGTCTCGCCAAGGCGGGTGGCTGCAGCTTCCAGGCTTTGCTCGCCGGAGAGCAGGCGCGCCTCGGCGGCGTTGGGCGTCATCACCGTCGCCAGCGGCGCCAGCCGGGCCAGCAACGCCTGCGCCACCGGCTGGGCGGCCAGCTCGGCGCCGCCGCCGGCGCGCAGCACCGTATCCAGTACCACAGGCACCGCCAGCCGCTCGATCCAGTCCGCGATGACGGTCACCTGCTCGACGCTGCCGATGACGCCCAGCTTGATGGCATCGATGCGGCAGTCCGCGGCCAGATGCTGGATCTGGGCGTTCAGCCAGTCGGCCTCCAGGGCCTGTGCGCCGTGGACATTGTCGGTGTCCTGCAGGGTCAGCACGGTGAGCGCCCCCAGAGCGTGTGCGCCGAAGGCGCTGCAGGCCTCGATGTCGGCGTGAATACCCGCGCCGCCGCTGGGATCATGGCCCGCGATGCAGAGCACCGTGGCGGGATGTTGCGGTGCAATATTCATGGCCGCCTTATGCACAAGCTCGGGGCAGGCGGTACGCGTCTTTTCCCGAAGGCCACGATTGCCGTCGGAATGTCAATAGCTGCAGCATAAGTTGCTGATTCATAATGATTGTGTCGCTTTGGTTATGTTTTAGCCGCTGAGGGAGCAGAGCCCGCATTGCGGCGCTTTCGACCATTTGAACAGACCTTTTTCACAGTTTTATCCACAGATGCTGTGAGAAAATCGGCTTTTCGCTTTAGTGGCGGTGGCTTAGCGCGCTTTTGCAGACTCAGCTTGCAAGCTGCCCGCTATCTTGCAGGATGTCGTGCTTCCCGCCGCGAAGCCGTTTCGGGGGCATTGTGCAGCAGGCGGGCGCCCCGCTACGGGGCGTGCAATGGTGATTCTGGTAGTGTATTCTCATTCGCAACAAGGGCCGGGCAGCGGTCCCGTCATCTACCGGCCGGCACCCGGCCGCATCCCGTGCAGGTGGTCATGCCAACAGCACTACTCCGGCGCGCCGGCGTTCTCACGGCGGCCGTGCTCTTTTTTCACGGCACGCTCTTCGCCCAGCAGCAGGATGTCGAGCGCAGCCTTGAGACGCAGTCCGCCGCCGAGGCGGCCGCGGCCGCCTCGCAGCAACGCATCGATGCCCTCGACGACGAAACGCGTCAGCTGTTGCAGCGTTACCGCGACACCTTGCGCGAGGCCGAGACGCTGGAGCGCTATAACGAGCGCGTCGCCAGGCTGGTCGACTCACAGGCATCCGAGATCACCGACAAGCGCGAGCAGCTCGCCGGTCTGGAGGAGACGCGCCGCAGCATCTACCCGCACATCGAGGATCTGCTCGCCACGCTGGAGCGCTTCGTGCGCCTGGACATGCCCTTCCTCCCTGACGAGCGCCGCAAGCGCCTCGACGAGTTGTCCGCGCTGATGGACCGCGCCAACGTCAGTGTCGCCGAGAAGTACCGCCGTCTGCTGGAGGCCTACCAGATTGAGTTGGAATACGGCCGCACCATCGAGGCCTACGAAGGCAGCCTCGCCAGCGACAATGGCGAGCGCAGCGTCACCTTCCTGCGCGTCGGCCGCGTGGCGCTGCTCTACCAGACCCGCGACGGCGCCGAGACCGGCTACTGGGACGCCGAGGCCGAGACCTTCGTGCGCGACGACGCCTACGCCGACGCCGTGCGCCGCGGCCTGCGCGTGGCGCGCAATCAGGCTGCACCGGAGCTGTTGCACGCCCCCGTGCGCCTTCCGGAGGCCAGCCAATGAAGCGCCTGCCTCTTCTGCCGCTGATCCTGGCCGGCCTCGTCGCGCTGCCCGCCGCCGCCCAGGAGCCGCCACCCGCCGATACCCTCGAAGCGCTGCTGGAGGACACCCGCGACGCCCGCGAGCGCGAGCGCGCGTTGCATCGTGAACGCGAGGCCGAGTTCCTCGACGAGAAGCAGCAGCAGCAGCAGCGCGTGCAGGAAGCCGAGGCACGTCTGGCCGAAGCCGAGGCCCGTTCGGAGGAATTGTCGGAGACCTTCGACGCCAACGAGCAAACGCTGAGCGAGCTGGAGACCCAGCTGCAGGCCGAATCCGGCGAGGTCGGCGAGCTCTTCGGTGTCTTCCGCCAGGTCGCCGGCGACGTCGGCGGCGTGCTCAACGACTCGATGATCGGCGGCCAGCACCGCGAGCGCGGCGCCTTCCTGGACAAAGCCGCCGAGAGCGAGGCGCTACCCTCCATCGAAACCCTGGAGAAGCTGCACTACGAAATCCTGCGCGAGATGACCGCCAGCGGCCGGGTCGCGCGCTTCGATGCACCGGTGGTTGCCGCCGACGGCGAGGTCGCCAGCAGCGAGGTGCTGCGCGTCGGCCCCTTCACGGCCCTCGGCGAGCAGGGCTTCCTCGGCTATCTGCCCGAATCGAATCGCTACTTCGTGCTCTCGCGCCAGCCCGGCGGCGATGCGCGCGGCATCGGCCGCAAGCTCTACGCGGCCGAAGGCGGCGGCATGCAGGAGGCGATCATCGACCCGACGCGCGGCTCGCTGCTGGCCACACTGGTGCAGCGTCCGACGCTGGGCGAGTACGTCGACTCCGGCGGCCTGGTCGGCCGCATCATCATAGGCTTGGCGCTGATCGGCCTGGGCATCGCCGCCTGGCGCGCCGTGGCGCTGCTGCGGCTGTCCGGCGCCGTGCGCCGTCAGCGCGGCGCCCTCGACCAGCCGCGCGACGACAACCCGCTGGGCCGCGTGCTGGCCGCCTACCGCGGCGATACCGACACCGAGACCATCGAGCTGCAGCTCGACGACGCCGTGCTGCGCGAGGTACCGGCCATCGAGCGCGGGCTGGGCTCCATCAAGGTGCTGGCCGCCGTCGGTCCGCTGCTGGGCCTGCTGGGCACCGTCACCGGCATGATCCTGACCTTCCAGCAGATCACCCTCTTCGGTACCGGCGATCCCAAGCTGATGGCCGACGGCATCTCGCAGGCGCTGGTCACCACCGTGCTCGGCCTGATCATGGCCATCCCGCTGGTGCTGCTGCACAGCGCCCTGCGCGCGCGCGCCGACGCGCTCATCCAGGTGCTGGAGGAGCAGAGCGCCGGCATGGTCGCCGAGCTGGCCGAGCAGCGGCGCACGTCATGACGCTGCTGGCCGACGCGCTGTCGCTGGAGGGCATCCGCCGCTTCATCGAAGCCGGCGGCCCCGTCGTGGCGGCACTTGTGCTGGTTGGTCTGCTGCTCTGGGCGCTGATCTTCGAGCGCGCCTTCTTCCATCTGCGCGCGCGGCGGCAGCTGCTCGCGGCCGTGCAGCAGCAGTGGGACGCGCGCAGCGATCAGGCGTCCTGGTACGCCCAGCGCACGCGCGAGCGCCTGATCTCCGAAGCGCGCCTGCGCATCCGCGGCAGCCTGCCGGTGATCAAGGCGCTGGTGGCGGCCTGCCCGATGATCGGATTGCTGGGTACCGTCACGGGCATGATCCAGGTCTTCGAGGTCATGGCCGCCCAGGGCACCGGCGACGCGCGCGCCATGGCCGGGGGTGTCTCGGCGGCGACGCTACCGACGCTTTCCGGCATGGTGCTGGCGCTGTCCGGCATCTATCCCGTCTCGCGCTTCGAGTATCTGCTCGAGCGCAGCACCCGCGCGCTGCGCGACCATATGCATCCGAACCCCGCATGAGCCGAAAGCGCCACCGCAGCCGCGAAGAGGATGCCGGCATCGACCTGACGCCGATGCTGGACATCGTCTTCATCATGCTCATCTTCTTCATCGTCACGACCTCCTTCGTCAAGGAGTCCGGCGTTGATGTCACGCGTCCGCAGGCCGAGACCAGCGAGCGCCAGGAACGCGGCAATATCCTGGTCGCCATCCGCGAGAATGGCGATATCTGGATCGACCGCCGGCAGGTGGATCTGCGCGCGGTGCGCGCCAACATCGAGCGCATGCACGCCGAGAATCCGGAAGGCGCGGTCGTCATCCAGGCCGACACCGACTCGCGCACCGGTCTGCTGGTGCGCGTCATGGATCAGGTGCGGCTGGCCGGCGTGTCGAATATCTCCATCGCCGCCGACGAGGCCGGTAGCGGCGGTTCCTGATGCGCGCGCTGGCTTCGCTGCTCGCTGCCGCCTTCGCCGTGTTGGGACTCTTCTGGGTCATGCAGTACCTGGTGCTGTCGGGCGATGACGCGGACGTCGACACCGAGCGCTACCAGGCCGTGGACTTCGTGCGCGTCGAGCGCGAGGAGCGCACGCAGCGCCGCGACCGCAGCAAGCCCGAGCCGCCGGAGCCCCCCGAGCGCCCGCCCGAGCCACCGCAGCCGCAGATGGACCGCCAGCCCGCCCCGGAGGCCGACGTCAGCCGCGTGCAGGCGCCGCGCCTGGCGCTGGGTGCCGATGTCGCCGGCGGGCCCTTCATCGGCAGCTATTCGCCCGGCGAAGGGGCGGGGCGGGGCGACTCGCAGCTGGTGCCGCTGGTGCGGCTGTCGCCGCGCTACCCGCGCAACGCTGCCCGCGACGGTGTCGAGGGCAAGGTGCGGTTGGAGGTCACCGTGCGTCCGGACGGCACCGTCAAGGAGGCGCGCGTGCTGGAGGCCGAGCCGCGCGGCTACTTCGAGGCCGCCGCCGTGGCCGCCGCGCGCCGCGGCCGTTTCAAGCCGCGCACGGTGGACGGCGAGCCGGTAGAGTCCACCGGTCAGTACACGATGATCTTCCGTCTCGAATGATCGTGCGTTGCCTTCCCCTCATCGCGCTGCTCGGTGGCCTGGCCTTCGGCATGCCGGTCGCCGCGCAGGACTGCGCCGGCGGTGATGACCCGCCGGGCCTGAGCGAGTCGGTATATCGCCAGCTCGAAAGCGCTTCCGAGGCCATCGAGGCCGGCGCGTCGGGCAAGGCCGTGGCGACGCTGGACAAGCTCGTCGACCGCGTCGACGGTTATGCGCGCGCCATTGCTTTGCAGACACGCGGCTACGCCCACGCTGAAGCGGGCAGCGACGCCAGGGCGCTGTCCGATTTCCGAGAAGCGCTGGCGATGGAAGCGCTGCCGCGCGAGCCGCAGCAGCAGCTGCGCTACAACACCGGCCAGCTGCAGATCGCCAGCGGCGAACTGGAAGGCGGCATCAGGACCATGCAGGAATACTTCGCCGCCGCCTGCGAGCCGCCGCCACCGCGTGCGCACATGCTGCTGGCCTCGGCCTATGCCGAGCAGGAGCGCTACCGGGATGCGCTCGATCAGGTCGAGCAGGCCGTCGCGCGCAGCGAGGGCGAGGTCGCCGAGAACTGGCTGCGCTTCAAGCTCGGCCTGCATTTCGAGCTCGCCGAGTACGGTGCCGCCGCCGAGGTGCTGAAGATTCTCATCGCCCGCGCACCGCGCGAGTCGCGCTACTGGCGCCAGCTCGTCGGGGCCTACTTCGAGGACGGCCAGCGGCGCCGCGCGCTGGCCGCGCAGGCGCTGAGCGAGCGTCTCGGCCTGCTCACCGAGCCGCGCGAGCTGCGCAATCTGGCTTCGCTGTATGAGGCGCTGGAGATCCCCTGGAAGGCGGCGCGCCTGCTGCGCGAGGCCCTCGACGACGGGCGGCTGCCGGGAAACGCCGAGGATCTGGAGCGGCTGGCCAACGCCTGGGTGGCGGCGCGCGAGTGGGCCGAAGCCGATTCCGCGCTGCTGGCCGCCGCCGAGGCTGCGCCGGACGCCAAGCTCTATCTGCGCCTGGGCCAGGTGCGCATGGAGCGCGGCCGCTGGGCGGAAGCCGTCAGCGCCTTCGAGCAGGCCGTCGCGCGCGGGCCGGAAGACGCCGGGCGCGTGCACTACCAGCTGGGCATCGCCGCCTGGCGCGCCGGCGACATCGCGCGTGCACGCAGCGCGCTCGAACGCGCCGCCGAGGACACCGCCCAGCGCGAGGCCGCGCGCCAGTGGCTGGACTACATCGCCCGCAGCGAGTCCGCCTGATGCGGCGCCGCCTGGCGGGGGTCGCGCTGCTGCTGGCAGGGCTGATCGCTACGCCGCTGGCGGCGCAGCAAGGCAACACCCTGCATCGCGGCAACGGCGCCGAACCCGAGACGCTGGACCCGCACCGTGCCACCAGCGTGGCCAGCAGCCATATCCTGCGCGATCTCTACGAGGGCCTGGTCACCCACGCCGCCGACGGTAGCCTGATCCCGGGTGCGGCCGAATCCTGGACGGTCAGCGATGGCGGCCTGCGCTGGGTCTTCGAGCTGCGCGCCGACGGCCGCTGGTCCAATGGCGAGCCGGTCACCGCGCAGGACTTCGTCGCCGGCCTGCGCCGCAGCATCGCGCCCGCCACCGGCTCCTACTACGCGCAGATGCTGGAGATCATCGAGAACGGCCCGGCGATTCTCGAAGGCAAAGCGGAGCCGCAGACGCTGGGCGTGCGCGCGCTGGACACGCATCGGCTGGAGATCCGGCTGGAAACGCCCGCGCCCTATCTGCCCGGCATGCTGACGCATCCGGCCACCTTCGCCGTCTACCAGCCGGCCATCGACGAATACGGCAAGGCCTTCGACCGGCCGGGCAGGCTGGTCAGCAACGGCGCCTACCAATTGGCGGAGCGCCGCCTGCAGTCGCACGTCACGCTGGCGCGCAATCCGCACTTCCACGACGCCGACAACGTGGCGCTGGAACGCGTCGTCTATCACAGCACCGAGGACGTCGATTCCGAGCTGTCGCGCTACCGCGCCGGCGAGCTGGACTGGACGGCCGACGTGCCGGTGACGCGCATGGAGTGGGTGCGCAACAACATCCCCGAGCAGTTCCACGCTCACCCCTATTTCGGCACCTACTACTACGGCTTCAACCTGGAGCGCCCGCCCTTCGAGGACGCGCCGGGCCTGCGCCGGGCGCTGGCCATGGTCATCGACCGCAGCCGCATCGCCGGGCGCATCGTCGGCACCGGCGAGCAGCCGGCCTTCGGCTTCGTGCCGCCCGGGCTGGAGGGTTACGAGGGTCAGCAGCCCGACTGGGCGGAGTGGTCGCTGGAGCGCCGCCGCGAGGAAGCCCGCCGGCTCTACCGCGAGGCGGGCTACTCCGAGGACGAGCCACTGGAGGTGGAGCTGCGCTACAACACGCAGGAGAACCACCGCCGCATCGCCATCGCCATCGCCTGGATGTGGCGCGAGCATCTGGGCGTGCGCACGCGGCTGATCAACGAGGAGTTCAAGGTCTTCCTGACCACGCGCCGCCTGAAGCAGGACACGCAGGTGTTCCGCGCCGGCTGGATCGGCGATTATCAGGACGCCTTCACCTTCCTGGAGATCCTGCATTCCAGCCACGGCCTCAACGACACCGGCTACGCCAGCGACGCCTTTGATGCGCATCTGCAGGCGGCCGCCGCGGAGGCCGACGCCGACGCGCGCGCCGAGCACCTGCAGGCCGCCGAGGCGCAGCTGCTGGAAGACCTGCCCGTGCTGCCCATCTACTTCTACACCAGCCGCCGCCTGGTCAAGCCGCATGTCGCCGGCTGGGAAGGCAACCTGATGGATGTGCACCCCACGCGCTTCATGCGCCTGACGCCGATCGTGACGCCATGATCGGGGTGGCTTTCCGTCGGCTCGCCGCGGCCGTGCCGACGTTGCTGGTGCTGGTCACCGCCGCCTTCTTCCTGATGCGCGCGGCCCCCGGCGGGCCCTTCGACGACGAGCGCGTCATGCCCGAGGAAATCCGCGCGCAGATCGAGGCCGCCTATCACCTCGACGAGCCGCTCTGGCGCCAGTACCTCATCTACATGGGCAATCTGGCGCAGGGCGATCTCGGGCCCTCCTTCCGCTACGAAGGGCGCACGGTCAACGAGCTGATCGGCGAGGGCCTGCCGGTGTCGCTGACCATCGGCGGCCTGGCACTGGCTCTGGCGCTGACGCTGGGCATCCTCGCCGGCACCACGGCAGCGCTGCGGCGAGGACGCGCCACCGACCATATCGTGATGGGCCTGTCGATGACCGGCATCTCCATCCCCAACTTCGTCATCGCGCCGCTGTTGATCCTGGGCTTTGCCGTGTATCTCGGCTGGCTTCCCGCCGGCGGCTGGGAAGGGGCGAGCTGGCGGCATCTGGTATTGCCGGTGATCGCGCTGGGGCTGCCGCAGGTGGCCTATGTCGCGCGCCTGCTCAGAGGCAGCCTGATCGAAGTCTTGTCCAGCGACTACATCCGCACCGCCCGCGCCAAGGGTCTTCCCGGACGCACCATCGTGCTGCGCCACGCGCTGCGTCCGGCGCTGCTGCCGGTGCTGTCCTATCTGGGGCCGGCCGCGGCGGCGCTGATCACCGGCTCGGTGGTCATGGAGCAGATCTTCGGCATCCCGGGGCTGGGCCGCCACTTCGTGCAGGGCGCGCTGAACCGCGACTACACGCTGGTGCTGGGGCTGGTGCTCTTCTACGGCGCGCTCATCATCGCCTTCAACTTCGTGGTCGACGTGCTCTACGGCGTGCTCGACCCGCGCGTGGGGCGGCCGACATGAGCGGCGCGACGATGGCCCCCGCGCTGCCGGTGCGCGCCGGACTGGGCAGGCTGGCGCGCCGGCATCCGGCGGCGCTGGTGGCGGCGGTTCTGCTGCTGCTCATTGCCGCGGCCTGCGTCGTCGGCCCCTGGTTGTTGCCGCACGAGCCCGCGGCGCTGGACTGGGACCACTTCAGCACACCGCCCGGCGTCGACCACGGCCACTATCTGGGCACCGACGCCATCGGCCGCGACATCCTTGCGCGCACGCTCTCCGGCGGGCGTCTGAGCCTGGCCGTGGGCCTGGCCGCGACGCTGGTGTCGCTGCTCATCGGCGTCACCTGGGGCGCGACGGCGGGCTATCTGGGCGGGCGCGTCGACGCGCTGATGATGCGCTTCGTCGATGTGCTCTACGCGCTGCCCTTCATGTTCTTCGTCATCCTGCTCATGGTCTTCTTCGGCCGGCATCTGCTGCTGATCTTCGTGGCCATCGGCGCCATCAACTGGCTGGACATGGCGCGCATCGTGCGCGGCCAGACCATCGCGCTGAAGAACCAGCCCTTCATCGACGCTGCGCGCGTCGGCGGCTCCAGCAGCGCGCGCATCATCATTCGCCACATCGTGCCCAACCTGCTGGGCGTGGTCGCCGTCTACGTCACGCTGACCATTCCGCAGGTCATCCTCTTCGAATCCTTCCTCAGCTTCCTCGGCCTGGGCGTGCAGGAGCCGCAGGCCAGCTGGGGCAGCCTCGTCAACGATGGCGCGCGCGAGATGGCGCAGGCGCCCTGGGCGTTGCTGGCGCCGGCCGGCATGCTGGCGCTGACCCTGTTCTGCTTCAATTTCCTGGGTGACGGCCTGCGCGATGCCCTCGACCCCAAGGACGACGATGGCCGATAGCGCGCCGCTGCTGGCCGTGCGCGATCTGCGCGTCACCCTCGGCAGCCGCGCCGAGCCGGTCTACGCGCTCGACGGCGTCGACCTGCAGCTGGCCGCCGGCGACAGCCTGGGCATTGTCGGTGAATCCGGCGCCGGCAAGTCGCAGCTGGCGCTGGCGCTGATGGGGCTGTCGGAGCGCCATGCCCGCGTGGAAGGGCAGATCCGCGTCGCCGGGCACGATCTGCTGGCCATGCCGGTCGCCCAGCGCCGTCACCTGCGCGGGCCAGTGATGGCGATGATCTTCCAGGACCCGATGCGCGCGCTGAATCCCTATCTGCGCGTCGGCACCCAGCTCACCGAGGCCATGGCCGCGCACGGCATCGCCCGCGGCAAGGCCGCGCGCGCCGAGGCCCTGCGGCTGCTGGAGCGCGTGCGCATCCCGCAGGCCGCCGAGCGCCTGCGCCAGTACCCGCACGAGCTCTCCGGCGGCATGCGCCAGCGCGTGATGATCGCCATGGCGCTGTCCTGCAAGCCGCAGCTGCTCATCGCCGACGAGGCCACCACGGCGCTGGATGTCACCGTGCAGGCCGGCATCCTGGCGCTGCTGGAGGAGCTGCGCCGCGAGGACGGGCTGGCACTGCTGATGATCTCGCACGACCTGGGCGTCATCGCGCAGAGCTGCGCACACACCCTGGTGCTCTACGCCGGTCGCGTCGCCGAGACCGGCCCCACGCAGGCCCTCATCGCGCACCCACACCACCCCTACAGCGACGGTCTGCTGCGCGCGCGCCCCAGTCTGGAGGCCCGGGCCGAGGCCGCGCTGCCCGCCATCCCCGGTGTGCCGCCGGACCCGCGCCAGCTGACCGAAGGCTGTGCCTTCGCGCCGCGCTGCCCGCGCGCGGACGCGAGCTGCCGGCGCCAGCCCCCGCTCACGGCAATGGGGGCGACGGCAGCGGCCTGCCATCATCCGCTCTAGCGCTTACGGCGGGGCTATTCCGCTGGAACCCATGCGGCTTTGCGCTGGTCCGAGAGACGATATTTCGCGGACGGACGATGGGTGATGCGCCCGGCATTGGTTGCGGCGCAGGCGGGCTCATTGCATTTCACGGGAGCGGTGTTGCCTCGCAGTTGCTTCTACATCCTGGTGGCATGCGTGCTGCTCACGGCTGGCTGTGCCAGCACTTCCGAGCGCGACGCCGACGGAAGCCTGACCGCGGACACAGCCCGCGGCCCCTATCTGCTGCGCAGTCGTGCGGAGCTGGAAGCGCGCGTGGTCGGCCCGGTCGCGCTGAACCTGGACAGCGCCCTGCCCGTGGTGCAGTCGCGCGAGGCCAGCCTGCTCGCCGGTGGCCTTGCGCTCGGTGAGGCGGACGGGCCGCTGAGCTACAGCGCCAGCTACGCACTGAGCCCTGGCGACATCGTTCACGCCGGACAATCGCCATTTGCGGCCCCGCCCAGCGGGCTCGGCGAACAGCGCATCAATCAGCAAGCCATGCTGAAGCTGCCGGAGCTGGCGGGCGCACCGCTGGCGCTGGGCTACTCGCGGTCCAGCGCCGACCGCTGGACCACCGACGACGCCTACGAGCAGCATCGGCAGGTCGCCAGCCTGCGCTGGGCGCCGGAGTTTGCGGAGTTCGATCTGCGCTGGGCCGGGCCGGGAAGCGGCTTCAGCGATCCCGATCTCGCCCTGGACTGCGACATCACCGGCGACCTGCAGCTGCCCCTGGCCGCGGTTGATCGCAGCGGTAACAGCTATCTGCAGCTGAGCGGGCGCGGCTGCGATGTCACCGGATCCGGAGCGCGCTTTTCGGATCTGGATGCCCAGACCTACGGGTTGGCGTATGGCTGGCAGCGGTCCGGTCGCGAAAGCCGCCTGGAGCTGGCCGCCATCGATCCGGTATGGGGTGGCGGGCAGACGCGCCAGCATGCCGACCCGAGCTATGAGCTGGGCCTGACCCAAACGCTTCGCCGCGAAGCGTGGTCGACCTCCTTCAAGGCCGCACGGCGCCAGCTTGCGTCGAGCGCCGGGGCGACGCGCCCGAAGCCCGTGCGCAGTGGATGACAAGCGCGAAGCTGACCCGCGAGCTGTCCGACTTTTCGGTATCGGCCAGCTGGGCGCATGGTCACGATCCGCAGTGGTTCGCGCCCGAGTCCGGTGCGCCCAGCGATCGTCTCGGCCTCGCCATGAACTTCTCGCGCTGGGCGCAGACGGTGGCCCCGCACTGGAACCCGAATCTTTCGCTTAGCTGGCGCTGGGAGCGCGACCGCGCGGCCGAGACTGCCCCCGGCGTCGAGCAGGCGCTGCGACTGGATCTATCGGCCTACTGGTGAGCTGGCGACGGGGCTGCTTGTCGCTGTAGCACAGTCGTGCTACAAATACGCCATGGCCAGTGAGACGAAGACCACAACCCTGCGCATCCGCCCCGAGCTGCGCGCGCGCATCAACGAGCTGGCAGCGGCCGAGGGCATCAGCCCGCACAGCTTCATGCTCGGCGCCATCGAGCAGTGTGCGCAGAGCGCCGAGCACCGGCAGCGCATGCACGCCGAAGCTGAGCAGCGGATGCGCCGGATCGCCCAGACCGGGGATGTCCTCGACTGGGCCGAGATGAAGGAGTATCTGGAATCGCGGGCCGAAGGCCGCGAGGCGACTCCGCCGCAGAGCCGGAAGCTGTCCAGCGACTGAGATGTCCCGGATCGTCCTCGCTCCGGAGATCGCGGAGGATTTCGACCGCATCCTCGACCACCTGTTGGCCAAGGAGGCGGAAGACCCGCGTGCGCGGATTCGCGCCATTGTTCGCGGAATCGACGTTCTTGCCGACAACCCTCTCATTGGCAGACCCACGAGTGGCGTCTCCCGCGAACTGATCATCGGGCGCGGCAATCAGGGATACATCGCCCTCTACAGCTATGACGAGATCCTGGACATCGTCTTCGTGACCGCCATCCGCAGCCAGCGCGAAGCCGGTTATCGCTCCGACAGCTGAGCCCGCGTCAGCGCCCGGCCAGGGTGGGCCGCAGAGCAGCCTCTGCTGCACCACGAAACCGGGACATGACTTCGGCAGATACCTCCGGTAGCCTCGACAGAAGCCGACAGGGTGCACGGGGGTAGGGCATGAGCGCGAAGGGACAGCCCATCGTTCTGGCGACGGATTTCTCCGAGCCCGCGCGGAACGCGCTGGACCACGCCGCCGTGCTGGCGCGCGAGGCCGGCGCCGACATCCACGCCCTGCACATCAACCTCGTTACCGCCGCTCTCGCTGGCGAAGAGGACCTGCCCGGCCAGCAGGAGTTCGCCGAAGCCCTGGGCAAGGCCGCCGGCAAATCCCTGGACGAGCTGCCCTGGCCGGACGATATCCGCGTGCAGAACATCGTGCGCGACGACTTCTCGCCGGCGCACGGCATCCTCAGCTACGCCGAGGAGCTGAACGCCGCCATGATCGTGCTCGGCACGCACGGCCGCACCGGCCTGTCCGCCCTGATGGGCAGCGTCGCCTCGCAGGTCACCCGCGGCGCGCACATTCCGGTGCTGGTCACCGGTGACGAGGAAGGGCACCACGCCCACCCCGAAGGCATCCGCCAGGTGCTCACCGCCACCGACCTGTCCGAGGAATCCGTACCCGGCGTGCGCCACGCCGCGCGCTTCGCCCGCGAGCACGGCGCCCGGCTGCTCGTCGTCCATGCCATGGAGCCGCAGTACCGGCCGCCCTATGCCAGCGCCGTCACGCAGAGCACCACCGACCTGGAGCTTGCCCAGAACGCGCTGGCCGAATTCCTGGACGCGATCGGCCTGCCGCTGGAGGACGTGCAGCAGGAAGTCGACATCGGTCCGCCCGACGAAGTCATCGCGACGGTTGCCAAGCGCGAGACGACCGACCTCATAGTCATCTCGCCGCACACGCGCTCCGCCATCACCCACTTCTTCCTGGGCAGCACATCGGACCGCGTGCTGCGCACCGCCCCGTGCCCGGTGCTCATCTACCGCGAGCCATCCGACCACCGCTAGCGGTGCCCAGCCCGAATCGCAACCGGCGTACCCATGCGAGCAAAGCCACCCACCACCGCGCAGGAGCCGCCGAAGTGCAACCAAGAATCAGCATGCTTACCCTCGGCGTCCGCGACCTGGAGCGCTCCGTGCGCTTCTACGAGCAGGGCCTCGGCTTCCCGCGCATGGAATCCCCGCCGGAAGTCGCCTTCTTCCCCCTCAACGGCAGCTGGCTCGCCCTCTTCGGCCGCGAATCCCTGGCCGAGGATGCCGGCATCTCCGCAGAAGGCAGCGGCTTCGCCGGCATCACCATCGCCCACAACGTCGAATCCGAAGTCGCCGTCGACGCCGTCATCGACCAGGCCGTTACCGCCGGCGCCCGTCTGGTCAAGCCCGCCCAGAAAGTCTTCTGGGGCGGCTACTCCGGCTACTTCGCCGACCCCGACGACTACCTAGTCGTCCCTGAAGATTCCCTCATGAGGCCGCGTCCGGCGTCATAGCCGTGCGGTTCGGCAGGGTGAGCGGCAGTAACGCGGCCAGGATTTGGGCCCAAAAAGCGATGATCCAGCGCATCAGCCACCGTAGGTTGTAGCCGGCAGCGGCCAGCACCGGGTTCATGGCATCGCCGAGCGCGCCCTTGAGGTGGCAGCGTCGCATGCGGTTCTCTTCCTTGAGGTGCCCGATGGTGGGTTCTACGGCCTGTCGGCGTTTGAGCAGGCGTTTCTGGCTGGGTGTCAGGGTCTTGGGCTTGCCGCGATGGATGACGGCGACGCCTTCAGGTTGGCGACCGCGATAGCCGAGGTCGACGATGGCGGTGGTTGGTGGGATGCCGGTGAGGATTTCGGTCTGTTCCAGATGCTCGGCCAGGGTGTCGCCGTCATAGGGATTGCCGGGGAAGCTGCGGGCGCCGACGATGAGGCCTTGCTTCGCGGTGATGGCGATGCCGGCCTTGACGCCGAACTCGTAGGGCTGGCGGGCCTTGCCCTTGCCAATGCACTCGACTTCCGGGGCGTGCAGGGCGTAGAGCTTGTGCTTGTCTTTCTTCTGCTGGCTGCGGATGCGCTCGGCGCGCGTCAGCAGGGTGGCGAGCTTCTGCTGTTGCTCGGTGGTGGCCTTGCGCTGGATATCGCGGATCAGCCGGCCAACGAGGGTGCGCTGCTTGCCCAACACGCGCCGCAGGCGCTTGTACTGCTTGGCATGCGCGTAGCCGCCGGCGCGGCGGCGCAGGCTGGGGCCGATGCGGGCGTAGCTTTGCCGCAGGCCGATGCCTTCTGCCTGGGCGGCTTGGACGAGCTTGCCTCGGGCAATCTCCAGCAGGCGGCTGTCGGTGGGATAAGCCACGGCCTTCTCCTGCACGGTGCTGTCGATGACCACGCGTTCCAGATCCCGAGGCCGGATGGCCTTCATGGCCTTGGCGGCTTCGATGGTCTGGGCCAGCAGCTCTTCGACACCGGCTTCGCCGAGGCGCTGGCGGAAGCGGGTCAATGAGGAGGGGTCGCAGGGCAAGGTGGTCTGAAAGTAGACCTCGCCGCAGAAGTGCTGCCAGTAGGGATTCTCCAGCCAGCGGGCACAGACCTGTTCGTCGGACAGGTTGTAGGCGTGCTTGAGATACAGCAGGCCGACAACCAGGCGCATGGGCAGCGCCGGGCGGCCCGCACCGGCCGGCTCCGGTGGCAGCACGCCGGAGAGCCGCTCGGCGATGGCCTCCCACGGCATCTTCTCGGCCAGCTTCACCAGCGGGTGCTCATTCCCGATCATCTGATCGAGCCGCGCCCGAAACAGATCGTCGCTTCGTCCTTCGGGGCCTTCGCAGGCCGCAGGCTTGTGGCGCATCAGCAGGCGTCCAAGTTTTGCAAGGTTTCGAGGCCCATTATCGCCGTTGCTGGCGATTTCGGAAAGCAGAAATCTCTGATTTCTCGCGCCTGGTCAATGGGTTGCGGATTGTTCAGGGCCGACTACCTATGGGAAGTCGCGCACAACCCGCTGTTCTGGGTGGGGCCGAAGGATGATGACCGTGAAGCCTGAAACGGCACACGCTAAAGCGCATTGCGTGCGCGGAACGATGCCCGTTCGCGATGACCGAGTTCAGCCCGAAGCGGGCGTATACGCATGCCTGATCCGTTCCGCTTGCACCGGGGTCTACCCAGTCTTTGGCTCGTATAAGACTTATGCGAGCCTGCGTCCAGATAAGTGCGCGATGAAACGTGCAGGTGGCGAACCTCATCAAGGCCGGCGAGGCCACAGAGTCCTGATAAGTAAGAAATTCATTGCGTCGGGTGCAGCTTGGAACCTCGGGAGAAAGCACAACCTCTTGAGCGTTATACGGCCTACGGTTAGGTTTACATGCAGTCTCCGTCCAGATAATAACTGTTAGGCGTTTTATGAACATTCCGATCCACGCGAGACTGGGCGCGGTATTCACCGTTTCAATACTCTCCGTGTGGCTGCTTCCTGCGGCCGAGTGGGTTAAGGGCATGCTTGCTGTGCCAGGAGTCGGTGCGCTCGTTGGTGCATTGCTACAAATATCTAGGGACGCGGCGGCATTTGAGCGTCAGAAGTATCTGCAACGAGATCAGCAGATATTTACGCTCGGCGCGGGCTCGCACATGTCGACGGTCGCCTTTGACAAGCACGTGGCCTTTTGCGAGGCGTACATGAAAGAGGTCCACGAGACTATTGGCACATTGTTTCGAGAGGGCCCAACCGACAAAGGCATGCACTGTGCACAGAAGCTATTTGAATTGAAGCGAGACTATGCGGCGTGGGTGACGAAGGCAATGGCGCTTAAGCTTGAGCCATTCGAAAACGCTATTCATCAGATCGGAGTGCAGACGCATCTAGTGAACGCATTAAGAGGCGAAGACCAACAGGCTCGGTCAAAAGCCATTGATGAGTCGTATGCGCTCTTCAGAAATATTCTAGGCTTGGGAAAGATGAAAGAGACCGATCCGGACCATAAGCAAGAACTCGCGATTGAAAACGTTAAGGAGCAAGTCCGGGCAATACTTGGTATCAATGAGCTGGTCGATATCCGGACATTCATCATCCAGCGGTCCGCGGCCTATGCGCGAGAGAACGCCTAACCACGCGTTGCAGCCGGACGGGCCTCGTTCCGCTCGGCCCGCCGCTGAACGCGGGCGTTCTGTGAATGAGGCTGATTGCTCTAAATGAAGCAGGTCTACAAAATCACGTACCCTACCGGGAAGATTTATATCGGCAAGGATAGTATCGGGAGCCATCGATACTTCGGGAGTCCGGATATGAACCTGGTGAACGAAGATTTCGAAAGTCTTTCTGAGGAAGAGAGGAAGGACTATACGGTCCGGAAAGAAATACTCTGGGAGTCAGATGATTGCTCAGAATCGGAGCTTGCTGCGAAGGAAGTCGAGTTTATTCGCAAATTCAATTCAAATGACCCCGCCATTGGCTACAACCGATGGCCAAAACCAACCGCCGATCACATAATAAAGCCTTCAACCGGACGCGGGGAAAGCTCCGGGCCGGCAAAGCCGGGCAAGCTCGGTGGCCGCACCAGTTAAGGCAAACGTTGCGCGTATTAACGAAAATCCATGGTCGGAATATCCAACAACAACTGGAAAGCCATTGCTGGACTGGTCTCGGAGTTAAAGCGCTGCGAGGAATGCGGTGTTACGACCGCATCCATAGCAATGGCGTACATTTGTATCGATACCCTTGCCAACCTCGCGCGCCCGGCGGACAAGGAGAAGGTCACTCGTGCAGATTTCACGGAATGGGTCGAGAAGTACCTTAAAGCCCATAACGATCAGCCGTACCACTATCGCGGCAAAG
Source organism: Algiphilus aromaticivorans DG1253 (assembly GCF_000733765.1). Taxonomy (NCBI): domain Bacteria; kingdom Pseudomonadati; phylum Pseudomonadota; class Gammaproteobacteria; order Nevskiales; family Algiphilaceae; genus Algiphilus; species Algiphilus aromaticivorans. The sequence goes on from NZ_JPOG01000001.1 coordinate 245,535, forward strand.
ACGTCTACGCCGCGCGATGCGCGTTTTTACACACGTACGGTTCAGATGCGCAGTTACATGATGAGGATCCGGACACAATGAAATTCGGATACCATGATGGCGGAAAGCATGAGTGCAAGCCCGACACTGATCTGTGTTTAGTTCTGATCGGAACGAAATCGTTTGTGAATGATGTCGTTATTGGGACGGAATCATTTCTTCACGAGTGCCAGAAAGATCAAGCGCTCCGAGAACGGGTTGAGGCCAGACTTCCGAAAGTACTGCAAACACTGCCATATCCAGCAGAATGAAAAATACGCATAATAACGCCACCATCTCGGACGGTCTTGGTCAACGCGCCTATGGCGCGCCGCCCAAGACCGCCGGTTATGGCGAGCGTTGTGTACCACTAGAGGCGGCTCACGAATGGTGAGCAGAAAGGCATTCGTCGAGAGCCACGGCGCCACCTGCAGCAATTGGACTTGGAGTTGGTCGTTCGTAAATCACGAGGAGCGTTTCGTGATCTTCGGCGCGTGGGATACGGAAGACGACGGCAGCAAGGTCATGATTCTCGATGAAGAGTGGGCAACGCTCCGAGACCGGAGGCAGCCTGGGTATCCGCAGTCGAGAGAACACATTCGGCTCGTCGAGGAGGAAGGCTATCGGCTCCTCACCTTCCCCATGCAACAGTCTCGAACCGAGCCCGGAAATGACGAAAGCGCTGCGAAGATTGCCGGGTTCACTCCTAAACTATCGGAGCGCGAGCTCATCCGGGTAGGTACTGGCTGGTACGCGGTTACTGACGGGCTTATGCCCATGCCGGAGGAGGTGCGAGTAGCGGAGCTGCTCACGGAGGGGGCTGCACGCACCGTTCAGGTCAACAGCTACGAGCGAAACCCTGAGGCGCGTAGGCGCTGCCTTGAGCACTATGGTCATCGCTGCATTGTCTGCGATTTCAGCTTTGAAGATAGATACGGCTCAATCGGGAGGTGCTACATCCACGTTCATCACTTGGTCCCGCTCTCCGAGATCGGGGAAGAATATGAGGTGGATCCCTTGCGGGATCTCGTACCCGTTTGCCCGAATTGTCACGCGATGATCCACGCTGTTCGTCCGATGCTATCCATTGAGCAATTGCACGATGCCCTCCGCGATGATTGAGGTAGCACACAGCAAGCGCTTCGTTCGGACTGCGCTGGGCGCAGCCGAACAAGCTTGGCGTTACGCACTATCTCGCGGGTAGGGCAATGACGGACCAAGGGAGTTTGGAAGTCTCGAAGCTAGAAGCCGCGAGTCGGCAGTTGGAGCGAGCCTTGGAACTCTTCCTGAATGAAGACGACTTCATCTGCAGCATTACCTTGGCCGGTGCCGCTGAAGAGATTCTAGGCAAGCTCTTGGAAGAAAAAGGGCAGAAGAGCACGCATGCAGAGTTCGTCGAAGGCTGCGTGGAGGTGGGAAAGCGGGTATTCGGAGAAGAATGGCCCGCAAAGCATTTCTCGGATATGGCCAGTTATTTCCGAAATGGTCTAAAGCACTACCGGCAAGGTGAGTATCTGACTGTGCCGCGAGAAGCGAGCGTAGAGATCATAGACCGCGCAATCGAGAACTATTGGAAGCTGCTCGCAGACGAAACGTTCCTGATGCGCCGATTCATGGAAGAAGTTCATGGTCTTTAAGTGAATAACACGGCGCTTGAAGGTATGCGCGCGAGGCTCGCGCCCGTCAGCTCTGCTTTATGAGGATGTCCGCTGTTGGCACAAGACGGAAGTGAACCGTGGTGTGTCCTCGAGTCGCGCCGGACGGAATAGGGCATCTCACCGAGCGGCGACCCGGCCATTGACAGGCTTCCGGGAAAGGCTGACTATCCAGCTATGCAGCAAGTAACCAGTCCGCAGCCGCCGCGCCCACGCGCGGCGCATCTCATCTCCGGCTCCTAGGCCCCGGGCTGCGGCATCGCGCCCCGGTCCGGGGCGCCTGATCTTGTGACTTCCTCCTGGCGGTGAACCGCTGCCGCGCTCTCGCGCGCGCGGTCGCCGCCGAGCTCTCTTTTCAGGGCCTCGACCCGTCGGGCGCGCCCTTCCCCGCAGGAGCACGTGATGCACCACCGTCAGTCCACCATCCAGGAAAATCCGCCGCTGATCATCGACGAGGCGGTCTACGACTACCTCTATCGCCTGGCCGAACAGGCCACCCAAACCGCACCCGATGTAGGCGAATACCTGCTCGAAGAAGTGTCGCGTGCGCGGCCGGTTCCTAGCGATCGGATGCCGGCGGATGTGGTGCGCTTCGGATCCTGGGTGACTTACCGAGAAGTCGACAGCGGCGCCGTGCGCCGCGTCCAGCTCGTCTATCCCTGTCAGGCCGACGTCGCGGCTGGACGGATTTCGGTAGTCAGCCCGCTGGGCGCTGCACTCATCGGGCTGTCCGTTGGCCAGACGATGCGCTGGCATATCGAACAGCGCGCCGATCGCAGCCTTCAGGTGGTGGGTGTCGAGCCCGGGACGCTTCCGGGCTGAGCGCGGCGGACTTACTACCCGCAGGTCAGACGGTGGATGCAACAGATGGGACTGCGACTGGAGAACAGACCACGATCTGTGTCGACTGACGGCTTTTGGCACAACCGTGCCTATAGGCTCAATGCAGTCGCGTGCTGAGCGTGGGCGTTAAGGTACAGCCCGAAGCGGACGTTGATCACGCATCGCTGAAGGTCGCCTCCTCCCCGCGCCGCTGTCGCGCCCAAGCGCGATACGCAGTCGGCGTCATGCCGGTGTGCCGCTGGAAAGCGCGGCGGAAGCTGCCTTCGTCGCGCCATCCGCAATGCTGCGCCACAGCCTTTACCGCCGCACTATCGGTCTCCAGCAGGGTGCGGGCGGATTCAAGCTGCACGCGGCTGATGAATGCCTTGGACGACTCCTCACCGAGTTTCTTCAGACGCCGAAGCAGGGTGCGCTCGCTGGTGGCGAGCTGCGCGGCCAGTGCGCTGGGCGTGAGCGGCTCCTCGGCACGGTGACCACGCACGGCGATTTCGGCCGCAACCAGAAAAGGATCGCGCGCCTGCACATGGCCCGGCGGCACGTAGACGCTCTGTGCCAGCGGTGCGGTGTCAATCACGGCGAAGTCGGCGGTGGTGCGCGCCGCTTTGGGTCCCACCAGTACGCGGATGGTGTAGAGCGCAAGGTCGATCCACGACAGGGGCCCGCCCGCCGTCACCACGCGGCCATCCTCGATCAGCGCACTGCCCCAGGCCGCGTCGCAACGGGGAAAGCGGTGTTTGAGCTCGTCATTCAGCCACCAGGTGGTGGTGCAGCGGCGGCCATTGAGCAGACCCGCCTCGCCGAGCACGAACACGCCGGAGCAGCTACCCAAGACCCAAGCGCCGTGCGCGTGCTGGTGACGGAGCCAGGTAGCGGCCTTGGCGGTCTGGGCGTTACGTGGCGGCAGGCCATCGCCCGCGGGCATGAGGCCTGGCACGAGCACGGCGTCGGCGCGGGGGATGTCGTCGAGCGCAGCGTCCACCTGCAAGGGGCGACCCCGACCGTCCGTCACGGCTCGGCCATCGGGACTGGCAAGGATCACCTCGCAGGGCCAGTGCGGAGCGTCGGGCTGGAGCGCGCTGGCCTTGCCAGCGAGCCAGAACACATCGGCGAGGCCTACGAGGCCGGAGGGCAGCTTCCCATCGAGAGCGAGCAACACGATGTTCATGGGTTTCTCCGACCTGCGATTGGTTTGGCGGATTTTGCCGGATCATTGTCTTGTACGCCACATGTTATGAGGCGCTGTACGGGACCACACTGCGCCACATCGTCGCTGCCACCGGCTGCCGATGACGCTCGCGGCACGCTTCAAACACTCGTCATTAACCGTTTCGCAATAGGAGTTCAATCATGGTCACAACCGCACTGTGGGTTCGTATGGAAGCCAAGCCTGGCAAGGAACAAGAAGTCGAGGAATTTCTGCTCGGGGGCCGTCCCCTCGTGATGGAAGAGCCCGCGACCATCGCCTGGTTCGGCGTGAAGCTCGGACCTTCGAGCTACGCCATCTTCGATGCATTTCCGGACGACGCCGGCCGTCAGGCGCATCTGTCCGGGAAAGTCGCTGCGGCGCTGATGGCGCAGGCGGCCGAGCTGTTCTCGCAGCCGCCTAGCATCGAGAAGATCGACGTGCTCGCATCAAAGCTGCCCGGCTGAATCCCACGACCACATCACACGGAGCCTCATCTCATGGAAAACTCGCTGGTCACCCTGAAGGACGCCAGGACCATCCTGGCGGCCGCCGAAAACCGCGCCGTGGAAATCGGCGAGCCGATGAACATTGCCGTCGCCGATTCTGGCGAAGCAGCAATTTGACGGGGTGGCCAGCGAGGATCATGGGCCGATGTCCTTGGGACGGGAGGGGTGACGACGTCACTTACGGTCTCGTGTGGGCACGCGGCGCGCGCGAGCACAATCTGCGCGATGTTGACGTGAACATCCTGCGGAACGCGCTCGTGTTGTTTTCCGGCGTCTCGGGTTCGGGAAGATCCTCGCTGGCCTTCTCGACGATCTACGCGGAAGCCCAGCGCCGCTACTTCGACTCGGTCGCGCTGCAGCAGCAGTGCGGAACGCTAAGCCGCGCTCCCTGGTTGGCTATCTGACGCCCACGAGCTATGCGAAGCAACTGGCCGCGAGGGCGTACCATCAACCTCGGATTCCAAAACTACCGCGAGTAATAGGTGACAGACCACGATTTCTGAGGGATGACGACTATTGGCACATAGCGGTCTTCTGTGAATCCTAGTGCCGGGCGGCTTCTAACTGCTCCTTGGGCAGGGCGCTCCCTCCGCGCAACGCACACGGGTCGTCAATATCTTTGCGGTTTCGGCCTCACCAGCCGAACTTGGCCCACTCCATCTTCACCATCAGGACCAGGAAGTTCCACACGGTTGTGACCTGATCCCAGGCCGAGGTCTCGTGGCGTGCGCGCTCACGGATGTAGTGGCGCAGCGCTTCCAGCTCCTCGGGCGTTAGCTCGGGGTAGTTGGGCATGCCGCGGTCGAGCAGTGCGCCGTTCTGGACGATGGCATCGAAGGCCGAGGCGGACATCGGCACCGAGGAGGCACGCAGATCGGGCGCGTAGCCGCCGGCGATGGCGGCGGTGCCATGGCAGATCACGCAGAACCTGCCGTAGATCTTCTTGCCCTGTTCGGCCTTGGCTGCGTCAACCACGAAATCGGCACCCTCAATCGGCTCCGGCCGTGACGGCGGTGGTGCATCGGGAAGCTCGGCGTCGCCATCCAGGGCGAAGACCAGCAGCCGCCGCGGGTGCTCGCGGCCGATCCAGCCGTGCTGCGCGCCCAGGGACCCCAGCAGCATCTGGCTGCCGCCCCATCCCGCCAGGATGGCGACGTACTGGCGGTCGCCGACGCTGAAGGTCATGGGCGCGGCCTGCGTACCCACGCCCATGTCGAAGGACCACAGCTCGGCGCCTGACGCCGCGTCGTGGGCTTTTAACTGGCCATCGGCGCGTCCCTGAAAGACGAGATCACCGGCGGTGGCGATGACGCCGCCGTTGGCAACGCCGGGCGTTTCGACTTCCCAGGCGCGGCTCTGGGTCACCGGGTTCCAGGCTTCCAGCGCGCTGCTGCCGGCGTTGGCGGGGATGTCGTCGTAGAAGCCCTTCAGGCCCATCGGGTCTTCGCTGGTCAGATTCCAGTTTCTGGGCTCGCGCCCTTCGTCGTTGTAGTAGCCGGCCATCTCGCGGGTGGGAATGTAGGTCAGGCCGGTATCCGGGCTGAAGGCCATCGGGTGCCAGTTGTGGACGCCGCCGGAGCCGGGCCAGATCAGCGCTTCGCCACTTTCGTAGCGGGCGCCGGGGACTTCGATGGGGCGGCCCGTTTCCGGATCGATGCCTTCGGCCCAGGTCACCTTGCCGAGCTTCTCGGCGGAGATCAGCGCGCCGTCCTCGCGGTCGAGCACATAGAAGAAGCCGTTCTTCGGCGCGTGCAGCATGGCCTTGCGCGGCTCGCCGTCGATGGTGAGATCGGCGAGCACCATGTCCATGGCGGAATTGAAGTCCCAGCTCTCGCCGGGCGTGGTCTGGTAGTGCCAGACGTATTCACCGGTGTCGGCATCCAGCGCCACCACCGAGCACAGGAAGAGATTGTCGCCGCCGTCCGGCGAGCGCAGCTTGTGGTTCCAGGGCGAGCCGTTGCCAGTGCCGATATAGATGCGGTTGAACTCGGGGTCGTAGGTCATGGCGTTCCAGGCCGTCCCGCCGCCACCGAATTTCCACCATTCCCCGGTCCAGGTCTCGGCGGCCATCTCCATCGCCGCGTTCTCGAAGCCGTCCGCGGGGTTGCCGGGCACGGTGTGCCAGCGCCAGCGCTGTTCGCCGGTTTCGGTGTCGTAGGCGGTGACATAGCCGCGGACGTAGCCGAAGTCGGCACCGCCGTGGCCGATGAGGACCGTGTCGTTGAAGACCCTTGGTGCGCCGGTGATGTAGCGGTTGTCACCGGGTTTTGTGGTCAGCACCGACCACTCCGGCTTGCCGCTCTCGGCGTCGATGGCAATCAGCCGGCCATCCTGGACACCGACATAGACGCGGCCCTTCCAGAAGGCCAGCCCGCGGATGCCCCAGGCCATGCGCATCTTCTTCGGGTCGACCTCGGGATCGTAGCGCCAGAGCAGCTCGCCGCTGACCGCATCGATGGCGTAGACCTCGCTGTAGCCCACGGCCATGTAGATGACGCCGTCCACGGCCAGCGGCTGGGAGGACACGCTCCAGACATCGTCCAGCTCGTAGCTCCAGGCCAGGCCGAGCCGGTCGACCGAGTCGCGGTTGATCTGATCGAGCGGGCTGAAACGCTGCTCGTCGAAGTTGCGCCCCCACGCGGCCCAGTTCGTGCCATCGGCGGGGTCCGCCAAGGTCGTCTGGTCCACGCCCGCCTGCGCTGCGCCACAGAACAACAAGGCAGCGCACACCCCGAGTCGAATCCCCATCGTTGTCTCCCCTGGTCTTATCGGTACCAATCTAGCCGCGCCGGGGGACGACCGGCCTCCCGCAAAAGCGGTAGCCCGCTAGCCGGCGCTGGCCAGCTCCAGCACGTGCCGATAGCCGGGTTGCGGTTGCACCAGTCCGCGTGCGCGCAGCTTGTCGTGCAGATCCTTCAGGCGGTAATACGGCACCGACGCCATCAGGTGATGTTCGACGTGGTAGTTGACGCGGAAGGGCGCCACCGTCAGGCGAGCCAGCCAGTTGGCGTGGGTGGTGCGGGTGTTGTTCAGGACCTCCGGGCCGCCTTCGGTGCAGGCGTGCTCGGCGATGGAACGGATGCGCACGTACAGGCTGAAGGTGGTGAGGTAGGCGACCACCCAGGCGCTGTACACCCACAGCGCGCCAAGCGCGGCCAGCACCGCTGCCAGCACGCCATTGGCGATGAGCACCGGCCCCATGTTGCGCAGGCTGGCGCGCAGATAATCCCGCCACGTCCGGCCCTCCTGCGGCAGGCGCTCGACATCGGCGGCCACGGTGTACTTGAGGATGCCGAGATCCATGCCGATCAGGCCGATCACGCGGCGCAGGCCGGAGCGGCCGCTGAGGTCGCGCAGCAGTTTGCGCCGCAGCGAGGCTCGGCTTCCCGGAAACGGCCGCACCAGGCTCATGTCCGGATCGTCCTCCGTGCCGGTATGGGCGTGGTGGCCCATGTGGTGCTGCCGGTAGCGCTTGACGTCGGTCCAGATCGGGCGTGCGACCAGCCAGTCGGTCACGACCTCGTTCATCCAGCGCGTCTTGAACAGGGTGTAGTGCGCTGCCTCGTGGGTGAGCACGGCGCAGGCCAGTTGCTGCCCGCCCAGGATGAAGACTGCCAGCAGGAAGGTCAGCGGGGTCGGGTAGGCCGCGAGCAGCGCGAAGGTTGCGGCAATGCACAGCCACACCTGCAGGATGGCCCAGGCGCCGCGCAGATCGGACTTGCGGCAGAGCGCTGCCATTTCCTCGCGGCTCAGCACGTCACGGATGGCGATACTCATTGCAGTACCCCTGTGGTGGCTTGTTCTTCGCTCATGGAAGGCATTGCCGATACGGATCTGATCAAGCTGCTGACACAGCGCCTTGCTCGTCTCGTCAGAACGTTTCTCGGTTTCCAGGTAGGCGTGGCGGGTATCGTTGTCGATCATCGGCGCCCGGGGGCGAAGACCTGTGAGCGTACCGTCTTGGCAAGCGCGCGGACACCCACCGTCCCAACTGGCGCCCCGAGTCCCGGCAAAGCGCAGCGTGGACTGACTCGCGCCTGCGGCACCGTCAGGGTGCGGCCGGCCCATCCCCTGTTCCGGCTGCCGGCCCCGCGAAGGCCGTGCCCAGTTCCCGCACGACATCGGCGGCGGGGCGGATGTCGGCGATCTGCGCCACGCATTCGCCGGCGTACAGCGGAGCCACGTCGCCACGCCCGGCCGGCATCTGCCGCGAGAAGGGGAAGGGTCCGAACAGTGGCAGGCCGGGTTGCTCCCAGCGAATCAGCGACGCGGCGGCACTCAGCGGCAACAGCCGGCTCGGCCCCTCGAACAGCGTATTCAGCCCGGCGAGCCAGCGCGGCGCCCGGGCGTCGGCGCGGCACCAGCGCCGGGTCGCCGCATTGGGCGCCACCCGGTGCGGGGCGTTCCAGCCCAGCCCGAAGAGGTCGGTCAGCAGGGTTTCGCTTGCGTCGAGCAGGGCCTGCTTGTAGTCGTCGTGGGCGTGGCTTTCCGGCGTGAGCAGGAAGCGCGTGCCCGCGGCGACGCCGTCGGCGCCCAGTTCGCGCGCCCGGCGTGCGGAGGCCGCGTCGAAGATGCCGCCCGCGGCCAGCACCGGAACGTTGCTGTGCCGGCGGCGGATGCGCGGCAGCAGATTCGCCAGGCGCTGTGTCGAGCGCACGTGGCCGCCGGCCTCGCAGCCCTGCACGATCAGCGCGTCGGCGCCGTCACCCAGCACGCGGTCGGCTTCGGCCTCGTCGCCGACCTGGTAGATGACGTAGCAGCCGGCGTCCTTGAGCTGCCGCACCATCGCCGGGTCGTGGCCGAAGAAGACCGACACCACCGGTACCCGGTGCTCGACGCAGGCGCGTACATGCCCGCGGCGCAGTAGCGGCATCAGCAGGTTGGCTGCGAAGGGCTTTCCGTCCAGCTCCCTGCTGGCGCGCGCGATCTCGGCGGCGAACTCGGTCTCCGGCATCAGGCCGATGGTGCCCAGGCCGCCGGCGGCGGACACCGCGATCGCCAGATCGGCGGTGGATATGCCGCCGCCCAGCGCCGCCTGCGCCACGGGCCAGCGCAGGCCCAACGTCTCCTGCCATGTTGTGTGCATAAGGTGTCTCTCCGCGAAAAGACCGGGGGACGGTCCCGGAAACGCCGTACTAGCACAACTCACGGCCGCGTCTACCTACCCGCCCCGGGTAGTGGCTGCGGCCGGATCGCGCGGCTAGGGTGCGGGGACGACGATAAACCCCGAGGAGGAGACGCCATGACCACTTCCAATGACCCGACCGAGGTCAGGACTTCGAGCGGCACGCCGCTGCCCGTTCTGTCGCAGCCGCAGGGCGAGCTGCTGACGGTGAATATCGACAACATCCCGCTGCTGAAGAACGCCATCGTCGAGGGTGCCCACTTCCAGCCGCTGTGCCTGGATATGGAGAACAACCTCTGGGTCGTGCTGGCGAACTTCGATCCGGGCGTGGTGCTGCCGATCCACTACCACACCGGCCCGGCGCAGGTGTACACGCTGCAGGGCTGCTGGAAGTACAAGGAGTACCCCGACCAGCCGCAGACGGCGGGCTCCTACCTCTATGAGCCGGGCGGCTCGGTGCATACCTTCTACACCCCGGAGGAGAACACCGAGCAGACCATCTTCCTGGTCATCGTCTCGGGCGCGAACGTGAACTTCACCGAGGACGGCAAGTTCCATTCGATCCTGGATGCGCTGCATCTGACGCAGCTCACCGACCAGGCTGCGAAGAAGCAGGGGCTCTCGGATCTGCCCTACATCCGCGGTGGTGAGATGCATCTGACGGGCAAACGGCGGTAGGGACGACTGCCGCGCTGGCCGTGGCCGGTCGCGATTGAAGAGGCGCCAGGCTCGCGGGGCGGCGCCGTGACCGGATGCGGCCAGTTGTTCGTCGCCTTCTTTCCGCGCGGTGCATGGGCGCATCGCGCGTTGATCCGTGGCGAAGCGCGAGCCGGGACGCCTGGGCAACGTGATCGTCGGGCTCGCTCTGGCGCGTGGCTCGGCTGTGTGGCCGTACAGGCCTGCGCCTGCAAGTAGGGCACGCGCTGTAACAGTCGCGGACGGGCGGAGCTGTTCATCGCCTTGATGCCCGACGTATATTCCTTGGGAGACCTGGGGCGTTCCTCTGCTTCGTGGAGGGGCGTTCTCCGCTGATGGGCGTGGGGCTGCTTGGCCTAATCCTTCTGCCGAACAAGTTTCCAGCCCTCGCCATACGTGCGGAGGCGTACCGACGCGCGAGGAGCCGGCCACTAGGGTGTTCGGCAGGACGGTACTCAAGACATGGGGGTCGTCCATGCACCACGGTCGGAACACGACCAGCCCCCGCAACCACATAAGGTGATTCACATGAATATCGAATGCAGGGGGCTCTGGGCCCCGCTACTTTTCGCCACACTCTTCGTCTTTGGCCAGCCCGCCATCGCGGATGAGAACGAAGCCAAATTGAAGGCCGATACCAAGACCGAGGCCGAGGCCGCGACGACGGCCGATCTGGAACGTGACGCGAAGCAGGCGCTACAAAGCCTTGTGGGCAAGAATTCTGTGGCTGCCGAGATCGCCGGGCATGCCGAGGCGGTTCTGGTGTTCCCGAATCTCATCAAGGCCGGGCTGGTCTTCGGTGGCGCCTACGGCGAAGGCGTGCTGCTCGACGACGGCGAGGTGGCCGGGTATTTCAACTCCGTAACCGCATCCTGGGGCCTGCAGGCCGGGGCGCAGTCCTATAGCTACGTCGTCTTCCTGATGACAGAGAAGGCCATCAGTTATCTCGACAGATCCAGTGGCTGGGAGCTGGGCGTCGGCCCGACGCTCGTCGTCGTCAATGAAGGTGTTGCGAGGAATCTGTCCACTTCCACGCTGAAAGAGGACTCCTACGCCTTCATCTTTAACCAGCAGGGTGTGATGGGCAGCCTCAGCATCGAAGGCACCAAGATCACGCGTATCGAGCGCTGATCCAGTAGCCGCGAGGGGGGGGCAAGGACACCGCTCCCACTCAACGAAAACGCCCGGGCTCTGACCCGGGCGTTTTCGTTATATCGGCCGCTGAAAACCGCTTGGCCGCGTGACCGCTGATTGCTTCGATTTCAGCCGGCGTTGAGCTTTTGCGAGGCGATGCCTCGACAGGCGTTCACGGAAGCGCCTGCGTGCTGCCTATTGTCTACCGCGCCATTCTGATCGCCTCCCGGACATTGCGTGCGGTGCAATCACTGATGCAAAGCATTCGTGTTCGCATGTATGATGGTGCGCGTAGCCGCCACGCGGCTCTGCGGCCGGGGAATGCAATGAGTCGATGCAGCAGACACGCCTTTTCGCGGTACCCCGCGAGCGCCGGGAGGGTGGCCGGTCGCCGCTGTGCAGCGCTTGCCTTCGTGCTGGGGGCGATGCCGCTCTCGCTGCCGGCGCAGCAGTCTCCGGAGACGGTCGAGACCATTCCGGTCGAGCCGGTTGAGGATCACGATCGTGGGCCCGCTGCATTCGATGATGTTGTCGTCTACGGCTCGGCGCTGGCGGAGCCGCGCTACAGCCAGGACAGCGCCCAGGCCGCGACCAAGACCGAAACACCCATCATCGAGACGCCGCAGTCGGTGTCGGTGATCTCGGCAGCGCGGCTGGAGGATCTGGGCGCGCTGACGCTGCAGGAGGCACTGCGCTATTCGGCCGGTGTCCGCGCCGGCGCCTATGGCTTCGATACGCGCGGGGACTTCGCGATGATTCGCGGCACCGAGTTCGCCCAGTACCAGGACGGCCTGCGCATGCTCTTCGGCTCGTACAACAACGTGCGGCCGGACGTCTACACGCTGGAGGGTGTCACCATCGTGCGGGGGCCGTCGTCGGTGCTCTACGGCCAGGGGCCGAGCGGCGGCATGGTCAATCTCACCAGCAAGCGGCCCAGGGTTGTGCCGCAGCACGAGTTGCGTGCCGAGTACGGCAGCTACGAGCGCCGCCAAATCGCTCTCGACAGCACGGGGCCGCTCACCGAAAGTGGCAGCCTCGCTTACCGGATGGTGGCGTTGGCCCGCCAGTCCGATACCCAGGTCGATTTCGTCGAGAACGATCGCTGGCTCGCGGCACCGTCCTTGCGCTGGGTGCCTTTCGGCTGGCTGCGCTGGACCGTGCTCGGCCACTTCCAGAAGGACGAGAGCGGTTCGTCGACCGCCTTTCTTCCCTGGGAAGGCACCGTGCAGCCCAACCGCAACGGGCAGGTGCCTACCAACCGCTTCGTCAGCGAGCCGGATTTCGACCGTTACGACACCGAGCAACAGGCCGTCACCTCGCTGCTGGAGATCGACCTCGGCGCGCGCTGGCGCTTTCATCAGAATCTGCGCTACTCGGACAGCAGCTCGGTGTACCGCTCGATGTTCCCGAACATCTATACCGGCGATCCCTATCTGCTGAATCCGCTGCGCCGCGATTCGGTGCTGCGCGTGACCTATGTCCGGGACTCGGATGTTCAGGCGTTGACCGCTGACCAGCGCGTCACCGGTCGCTGGCAGTGGGGTCCGGTGGCGAACCTGCTGTTGGCCGGTGTCGACATCACGCACGTTCGTGCCAACGAGGTGATGGGGCAGCTCGACCCGCTACGCATCATCGCCCAGGGGCAGTTCAATCTCTACGAGCCCGAATACGGCAGTTTCATCGTGCCCGAGGCGACCCCGCAGCCGGAGCTCACCACGCGTCAGACGGGCTACTACCTGCAGAATCAATTGGGCATCGGCGAGCATCTGGTCGTGCTGGCCGGCGCGCGCTTCGATACCACTTCCTCGGAAGAGGAAGGCGCTCCCAAGATCGAGGACGAGCAAACCTCGCTGCGTGGCGGTCTGCTCTATCGCTTCGACGCCGGCTTCGCGCCCTACGTGAGCTACGCCGAATCCTTCGAGCCGGTGGCCGACTACGACGCCGAGGGCAATCCCTTCGAGCCCGTCATCGGCCGCCAGATGGAAGCCGGCGTCAAGTACCAGCCACCCGGTGCGCAGACGCTGCTTACTGCCGCCTGGTTCGATATCGAGGAGGAGAATCGTCTGGCACCGGGCCCGACACCGGCGGAGCAGATCCAGCTCGGCGAAGCGCGCGTCCGCGGTTTCGAGTTCGAGGCTACCAGCACCTGGCGCGAGCGCCTCGATCTCATCGCGACCTACACGCGCCTGGTCGACGCCTACAGCGACGAAGGCCCGAATGCCGACGGCCAGCGCATCAAGAAGCTGCCCGCCATTGCCGACGAGCAGGCGTCGCTGTTCGGGCGTCTGCGCTTTGGTCTCTTTGGCATGCCGGGATTTTCGGTCGGCGCCGGCGTGCGCTACACCGGCGCCATTCCCGACGAGAGCCAGACGGTGGAAGTGCCGTCCACAACGCTGTTCGACGCCATGGCGGCCTTCGAGTCGGAGCACTGGCGGGTCGCGGTCAACGGCACCAATCTGGAGGATGAAGTCGTGCTATCCGCGTGCCTGGAGCGCGGGGACTGCTTCTACGGTGCGCGCCGAAGCGTTGTGGGCAGCGTGGCGTATCGTTTCTAGCCGCACCCGCAAGAAGCCGGCGCGTGGCGGCCGAGGGCGTCTCGCCGGTATCGGGCGACGAGACACGAGAGCAGCGCCCGTGTTTCGGCCCGGGCACGGCCAGCGCAAGCGGAGCCCGTCGCCGGGCTCAGGAGACGTTGAACTCCTCCCACTGCGGCCGCTGCATCTCGCGCTGGAAGCGCTCGAAGCTCCAGGGCCACATCGTCACATTGCCGTTGGCGTCGAGATACCAGCTGTTGCAGCCGCCGGTGCGCCAGATGGTGCCGGCCGCGCCTTCGTCCATGTCGCGCACGAAGCTCTGTAGCGCGTCCTCTTTGGCTTCGACCTGCTGCAGCTCGCCGCGCTTGAAGCGCTCGATGAAGGCCATGATGTAGTCGACCTGGATCTCGGAAGTGGAGATCAGGGGATAGTTGCCGACCGGCGTGTAGGGGCCGGCGACCATGAAGTAGTTGGGAAAGCCCGGCACCGCCACCGAGCGCAGGGCTTTGGCGCCGTCCGCCCAGGCGTCGTCCAGGGTCCTGCCCTGGGCGTTGATCAGCTGCATGGGGCGCACATAGCGCTGGGCGTGGAAGCCGGTGGCCATCACCAGCACGTCCAGCTGGTGCAGAGCGCCGTCGGCGGTGCGGATGCCGCCGGCCTCGACACGCTCGATGGGCGAGGTAACCAGTTCGGCGTTGTCGCGCTGGATCTTGTCGTAGAAGTCCGGCGAGATGATCAGGCGCTTGCAGAAGGGTTCGTAGTCAGGCTGCAGGCGCTCGCGCAGATCGGGATCGCGCACGCTCTTTTCGAGATTGCGGCGGGCGATGGCGGAGAGGATGCGGTGCGGCAGGTTGTGGCCCAGTACGGCGCGCGAGAAGCTCCACTGAAAGCTCAGCCGTGTCAGGTGGTACCAGAGCTTGCCGATGCCCGGCAGGTGTCGGAAGCACCATTTGGCGAAGCCGGAGTGCTCCGGATTGGGCAGCGGGAAGATCCACTGCGCCGTGCGCTGGAAGAGGCTGAAGCGCGCCACCTTCGGGGTCAGCGCGCTGGTGATCTGCGCGGCTGTGGAGCCGGTGCCGACCACGCCCACGCGCCGGCCTTCCAGCGGCACGGAGTGATCCCATTGCGCGCTGTGGAAGCAGGCGCCCTCGAAATCCTCCAGGCCCGGAATCTCGGGGCTGTGCGGGTGATGCAGCACACCGGTGGCGGCGACGAGGATGTCGGCGCTGTATGTGCTGCCGTCCTTGCATCGGATATGCCACTGCTTGCCGTCGTGACGGGCTTCCGCACCCTCGGTGTTGTAGCGGATGCGCTCGGGCAGGCCGTAGTCGGCGGCGACGCGCTCGAAGTAGGCCTGGATCTCCTCGCCGGGCGCGAACCAGTGGCTCCAGCCGGGGTTGGGCGCGAAGGAATAGCTGTAGAAGTGCGAGGGAATGTCGCAGGCAATCCCCGGATAGGTGTTCTCGCGCCAGGTGCCGCCGAGCTTGTGGGATTTCTCCAGGATCTCGACGTCGGTGATGCCGGCCTGCTGCAGGCGGATGCCCATCAGCAGACCGGACATGCCGGCGCCGATGATGATGACGCGCGGTCCTCCGGTGGCCGTGTCTTGTGCGACGGCTGCTTGTGTCATAGGTCGTCTCCTCCGGCTTGTGTCGAGCCGTCTGGCGTGCCAGCTTGCCACGGAGTGGTGTGCCACCTGATTGGGAAGGGGCTATGCGGGCCCCCATATTGTCGGCGGGGCTCAGCGCGAGCCGGTGCGGCCGAAGTCTTGAGCAGACGTATCGCTGGCGGCCTCCGTGCTTTCGATGCCGCGCAGCAGGGTCGTGATCATGGCGGCAACCAGATCGTCCACCGAGCGGCCCATGACGAACTGTCCGGCCACGTCCAGCGCTACCAGTCCATGCGCGCCGGCCCAGAACAAGTGGCTCGCCGTCAGCGGGTCGACCGACAGCTGCAGCTCGCCGGCGGCATCGGCGGCGGCCACGGTGCGGGTGCAGACGTCCAGAGCGTCGCGCTTGGCGGCCTTGAGCTCCAGCGAAGCCGGGCCGTCTTCCGGCTCCGGCAGTCGGAAGAACATCAGGGCGTAGCGCTGCGGGCAGCGGATGCCGGCACGGATGAAGGCCTCCGCCAGTCGCTGCAGCTGCGTCATCGGCCGGTTCGAGGCGCGGATGACCTTCAGCATCTCGGCCTCCATCCACCGGAAGGCCTGCGCGCGCATGGCGGTGATCAGGCTGTCCTTGCTGGGGAAATAGCGGTAGAGCGCGGTATAGCTGCAGCCCATGGCGGCGGCGACCTTGCGCAGGCTGACGCCGTCCAGGCCATCGCGCTCGAAGAGCGTCATGGCTGTCTCCAGGATATCGGAGCGGCGCTGCTGCACCTTGTTTTCGCTGAACGGTTGTCGGGCCATGCTCATAAGTTGACAGTATTAAATTAATGGTGTCAACTTTTGTGAGACGCGGATCGCGCGCGAAGAACGGAGACATGCCATGAAGTTGTCGGTGTTGGGCGGAGCAATGCTCCGGGGCCTTTTCCGCGCGCCCCGTCGCCTGATGCGCGCGCGTCGTTTCCTCGACGCCTGGAATGCGCACGACGCCGACGCGGTCGTCGCGCTGCTCGCCGGCGGGCGCTATCGCGACCCGCTGAGCGATGGCTTTCTGGAGGGCGACGCGCTGGCGACGCACATCCGGGCGCTGTTCCGTGCCTTCCCCGATCTGAGCCTGACGCCGGATGAGCGCGCCCTGATGGTCGGCGGACGAACCGTCGCGGCGCGCTATCGGTTGCAGGGTGTGCAGTCGGGTCCCCTGCCGGGCGGGCTCGGCATCGCCGAGGTGGCGCCCACCGACCGCGCCATCGCGCTGGATGCCACCCTGGTCATCGATTGCGCGCAATCGGCGTGGATCGTCGACAACCACTTCGATCTGCAGGAACTCGCCCAGCAGCTCGATTTCCTGGCCTTGCTAATGCCGCGCCGGCAGGGCGACTACGAGTTCGGCGCCTTTTACCGGCTGCACCGCGGCAACCCGGTGCCTCCCGAGGCCATCGGCATCACCTGGCTGCAGGTGCGTGGCGGCAAGGCGGCCCTGGAAGAGGCCGCAACCGTAACCAACGGCGTGCTGGAAAGCTTTGCCGGCAAGCCCGGTTTCGTCACCGGCATCATCGGCGCACAGCCGGCGGACGAAGCCGGGCACGGCTACGGATTCACGCTGTCTGCCTGGGAAAACCGCGAGGCGCTGGAGGCCAACCTGCTGCCCAACCCGGAGCACCGCGCCGTGGTCGAGCGCTTCATGAAGCAGGGTTTCTCCTATGCCACGCACTCGCGCGTCTACGAGCTGGTGCGCGCCAAGCCGATGATGATCGCCTGCACGGCGTGCGGGAAGAAGAACAATGCGCACAAGGCCAAGCCGGTCTGCTCGGCCTGCGGTGGGGCGCTGGAGGCTGCACCGGCTTATATCTGACGTTGTCGGGAAGGTGTCTGTTTGTGAGGCCGGCCTGCAGTCCCACAGCTTGATCCAGCATGTCGGATTGAAGCCCGGCCCACGGGCATCTTGTGGGTCGGCCTCCAGGCCGACAAGCCGATAGCGCGTGGTGACGATATCGGATTGCACCGCCTCCAACGGCTGCCGGCCCTGAGCCGAAAAAAAGCGCCCGGGCGTGTGACCCGGGCGTTCTGTTGCTCCGGGCATCGAGGCCCGGCCTGTGTTGTGCCGCGGCTACTGCAGATCGAAGCGGTCGGCGTTCATGACCTTGGCCCAGGCGGCCACAAAGTCCTTGACGAACTTCTGCTCGTTGTCGTCCTGGGCGTAGACCTCGGCGTAGGCGCGCAGGATCGAGTTCGAGCCGAAGACGAGGTCCGCGCGGGTGGCGGTCCACTTCTTCTGGTCCGTCTTGCGGTCGCGGATTTCGTAGAGATTGCTGCCCGTGGGCTTCCAGCTGTTGGCCATGTCGGTCAGGTTGACGAAGAAGTCGTTCGTCAGCTGGCCCTCGCGTTCGGTGAGCACGCCGTGCTTGCTGCCGCCATGGTTGGTGCCCAGCACGCGCATGCCGCCGACAAGCGCCGTCATCTCGGGGGCGGTCAGCCCCAGGAGCTGGGCGCGATCGAGCAGCAGCTCTTCCGGCTTCACGGCGTAGTCCTTCTTCTGCCAGTTGCGGAAGCCGTCGGCGACCGGCTCCAGCGGCTCGAAGGAGTCGGCGTCGGTCTGCGCGTCGGTGGCGTCGCCGCGGCCGGGCGCGAAGGGCACGTGGATGTCGTGGCCGGCAGCCTTCGCGGCCTGCTCGATGCCGACGCTGCCGCCGAGCACGATGATGTCCGCGAGGCTGGCGCTGGTGTCGGCGCTGATCTTGTCGTAGACCTTCAGCACCTTGGCCAGGCGATCCGGCTCGTTGCCTTCCCAGTCCTTCTGCGGCGCCAGGCGGATACGCGCGCCGTTGGCGCCGCCGCGCATGTCGGAGCCGCGGAAGGTGCGGGCGCTGTCCCAGGCGGTGCTGACCATCTCGGCGATGGACAGGTCGGTCTCGGCAATCTTCTTCTTGACGAGCTCGACGCTGTAGGCCGTGCTGCCTTCGGGCACGGGGTCCTGCCAGATGAGCTCTTCATCGGGCACTTCCGGGCCGATGTAGCGCGGCTTCGGGCCCATGTCGCGGTGCGTGAGCTTGAACCAGGCGCGGGCGAAGGTGTCCTGGAAGTAGGCGGGGTCGGCGCGGAACTTGTCGAGGCAGGCCCGGTAGCTGGGGTCGACCTTCATCGCCATGTCGGCGTCGGTCATGATCGGGTTGTGGCGGATGGAGGGATCGCTGGCGTCGACCGGCTTGTCCTCCTCCTTCATGTCCACGGGCTCCCACTGATTGGCGCCGGCGGGGCTCTTCTGCAGCGCCCACTCGTGGTCGAGCAGCGCGTCGAAGTAGCCCATGTCGAACTTCGTCGGGTGCTTGGTCCAGGCGCCCTCGATGCCGGAGGTCACGGCCTTGGAAGCCTTGCCCCCCTGGTTCGGGTTGCTCCAGCCGAAGCCCTGCTCCTCGACATCGGCCGCCTCGGGCGCCGGGCCGAGGGCGGCGGCGTCGCCGTTGCCGTGGCACTTGCCGACGGTGTGGCCGCCGACGGTGAGCGCGGCGGTTTCCTCGTCGTTCATCGCCATGCGCGCGAAGGTCACGCGTACCTGTTCGGCGGTCTTGAGCGGGTCGGGATTGCCGTTGACGCCTTCCGGGTTAACGTAGATCAGACCCATCTGCACGGCGGCCAGCGGGTTCTCCATCGTCTCGGGCTTGTCGACGTCCTCGTAACGCGCGTCGGAGGGCGCGAGCCATTCCTTCTCCGCACCCCAGTAGATGTCCTTTTCGGGGTGCCAGATATCCTCGCGACCGAAGGCGAAGCCGAAGGTCCTCAGGCCCATGGACTCGTAGGCCACGTTGCCGGCGAGAATGATCAGGTCGGCCCAGCTGATCTTGTTGCCGTACTTCTTCTTGATCGGCCACAGCAGGCGGCGCGCCTTGTCGAGGCTGGCGTTGTCCGGCCAGGAACTGATTGGCGCGAAGCGCTGGTTGCCGGTGCCGCCGCCACCGCGACCGTCGGCGATGCGGTAGGTGCCCGCCGCGTGCCAGGCCATGCGGATGAAGAGGCCGCCGTAGTGGCCCCAGTCCGCCGGCCACCAGTCCTGACTGTCGGTCATCAGGGCGTGCAGATCCTTCTTCAACGCGTCGAAGTCGAGCTTGCGGACTTCCTCGCGATAGTCGAAGTCCTCGCCCATCGGGTTGGTCTTGCGGTCGTGCTGGTGAAGGATGTCGAAGTTCAGCGACTCCGGCCACCAGTCCATGTTGTCGCTGCCGACCGCGGTATTGCCGCCGTGCATGACCGGGCATTTGCCGGCGTTGTTCTGATTGTCCATCTTCGTCTCCCGTTGAAACGGAATAGGGGCTGCCACCCCTTGTTCGGGATGACACGGTTTGGGGATGAGGCACCTCCCGAGAATCGCTGGTAGGCGATTCGTCGGGAATTCGCTTCAACCCGATGATCTTCAAGCTACCCCTAGTGCTGCACGAGGACAATGCCGCTCTCTCGACGGGAGCCATAGCCCCTCTTTATCGGTGGCCGCGGTTGGCGTCGTTTCGGTCGTCGGCCAGATGATCGGGTGGCTGGCCTTATGCTGTGCGCATACGGATACAACGGAAGGGAAGAGTCATGGCCAACAAGGCACGCGAATTCGATCTGGTGGTGTACGGCGCGGCGAGTTTCGTCGGCCGACTGCTGACGCGCTATCTGGTCGAGCGCATCGGTACCGGTGGCGAGATCAAGTGGGCGCTGGCGGGGCGCAACGCGGACAAGCTGCGCGCGGTGGCACAGGAATTCGGCGTCGAGGCGCTGCCCACCATCATCGCGGATGCTGGCGACCGCTCGGCGCTGGATGCCATGGCGGCGCGCACGCAGGTGGTCGTGACCACCGTGGGCCCCTACGCGCTCTACGGCTCCGAGCTGGTCGCGGCCTGCGCCGCACAGGGCACCGACTACTGCGACCTCACCGGCGAGCCGCAATGGATGCAGCGCATGATCGACGTGCACCAGGACACCGCCCGCGCCAGCGGTGCGCGCATCGTGCACAACTGCGGCTTCGACTCCATTCCCTCGGACATGGGCGTGGACTTCCTGCAGGAGCAGGCGCAGGCCGAGTTCGGCGCGCCCTGCACGCAGATTCGCATGGCGGTGAAGGCGGCAAAGGGCGGCTTCAGCGGCGGCACGGTGGCCAGCCTTATCAATGTCATGAACGAGATCAAGGCCGACCCCGGCCTGCGCAAGATCATGCAGAGCCCCTATGCGGTCTGCCCGCAGGGCCAGCGCGAGGGCGTGCGGCAGCCGAATGTCACCGGGCCGACGCACGATCCGGATATCGGCGTCTGGCTGGCGCCCTTCGTCATGGCGGCCATCAACACCAAGGTGGTGCATCGCAGCCACGCGCTGCTCGGCCGGCCCTGGGGCGAGGATTTCCGCTATGACGAGTCGATGATGACCGGCCGCGGCGCTGCCGGTGCCACCAAGGCCGCCATGGTGTCCGGTGGCATGGGCGGCTTCATGGCGCTGGCCGCCATCGGCCCGACGCGCAAGCTGCTGGAACGAACCGTGCTGCCCAAGCCCGGCGAGGGGCCGAGCCCGGAGCAGCAGAAGGCGGGTTTCTTCGATCTGCGCTTCTACGGCAAGACCGCCGCGGGCGAGCAACTGGTCGGCAAGGTCACCGGGCAGGGGGATCCCGGCTACGCCGCCACTGCCGGCATGCTGGGCGAAGCCGCGCTCTGCCTGGCGCAGGATCGCGACAAGACGCGCGGCGAGGGCGGCTTCTGGACGCCGAGCACGGCCATGAACGGCGCCCTGCGCGAGCGGCTCATGCAGCACGCCGGGCTGACTTTCGAGCGGCTGAGCTGACGGGCGTATCCCCGTGGGGAAGCTGCCAATGATCGAGGCTGTTTCCGATCGCAATCTGGAAGAAGTACTTCCGCTCATCAGGGCCTACCAGGCCTTCTACGCCGTTGCGGACATCGATGACGAGCGCAATCGGCGCTTCTTCTCCCGTTTCGGTGAGGGCAGCGACGAGGGTTGTCTCTTCCTCTACCGTGCTGTTGAAGGCAATGCCGTGGCCTTTGCTACGGTCTACTTCAGCTATGTCTCCAGCGTTCCGGCCCGGGTCGGTGTCATGAACGACCTCTACACGGACCCTGCTTATCGAGGCCGTGGTATCGGCCGGCAGCTGGTGGACCATTGTCGGGACTTCGCCCTGAGCAAGGGGGCGGCACGATTGCAATGGCTGACGGCAATAGATAACGAGCGCGCCCAGAAGCTGTACGACGCAATGAACACGAAGAAGAGCACCTGGCACGTCTACACCTACACGGCCTGATTCCGGAGGAGCGAGTCCAAGTCGCGCATCGTGACCGTCGTCGAGCTCGACAAGCGGGCGAGGAACGCTTGCCCGGATCAGTGCGCGGCGGCGAGGGTCTCGCGGACGAAATCCAGTCGGTCCTGGCCCCAGAACATCTCCTCACCAACGAAGATCGTCGGCACGCCGAAGAGGCCGCGCTGCACTGCGGCTTCCGTGACTTGCTTGAGCTGTGCCTTCACCGCGTCGTCCCCGGCCAGGCGCAGTGCCTCGTCGGCGTCGAATCCCGCCTGCGCCAGTGTCTGCCGCAGGATGGTGTCGTCGCCGAGGTTGCGGCCGTCCACCCACATGGCCGTGTATAGCGCTTCCACCAGCGCCGGGAAGCGCTCCGGCTGATGCTGTTGCACGCCGGTCGCGATGCGCATGAGCGTCAGCGTGTTGATCGGGAAGTGCGGATTGAAGGCCAGCGGCACGTCATAGTGGCGGGCGAAGCGCTTCAGGTCGCGCACCATGTAGGCGCCCTTGGCGGCATTCGTCATCGGCGAGGCATTGCCGGTGGCCTGGAAAATTCCGCCCAGCAGGACGGGGTGGTAGACGAGTTCGGCGCCGGTATCCCGGGCGATGCCCGGCAACTGCGTCCAGGCGAGATAGGCGGTGGGGCTGCCGACGTCGAAGTAGAAATCGATGCGTTGCGTCATGGGGGTCACCAGGTTTCCATGTAGGGGCGCAGATCCATCTCGAAGGTCCAGGCGTCGCGCGGCTGGCAGTGGATGCGCCAGTAGTTCTCGGCGATGTGCTCGGGCTTGAGCACGCCATCCTTCGGCATGCGCTCGGCGTAGAGATCCGGCATGTTCTCGCGGATGAAGTCGGTGTCGACCGCGCCGTCGATAACGATGTGGGCGATATGGATGTTCTTCGGGCCCAGCTCGCGCGCCATGCTCTGCGCCAGCGCGCGCAGTGCCGCCTTGGCGCCGGAGAAGGCGGCGAAGCCGGGCGCCCCGCGCAGGCTCGCCGTCGCCCCGGTGAACAGGATCGTTCCTCGCCCGCGGTCGACCATGCGCCTCGCGACCTCACGGGCATTTAGGAAGCCGGCAAAGGTGGCCATCTCCCAGATCTTGAAGTACTTGCGCGCGGTTTCCTCCAGGATCGAGCTGGGGACGTTGGCGCCGATGTTGAAGACCAGCACCTCGATCGGGCCGATCTCGGCTTCGATCCGCTCGACGAGCGCGACGACTTCTTCTTCCCTGCGGGCGTCGGTGCCGAAGGCGACGGCGCGGCCGCCTTCGGATGTGATCTGCGCCACCAGCCCGTCGAGCTTGTCGGCGTCGCGACGCGTCACGCAGGCCACATAGCCTTCGCTGGCGAAGCGTCGGGCGATGGCGGCGCCGTTGCCGTCGCCGGCGCCGACGATGAGGGCGGCGCCCTTGGGGGCGGGATCGGTGGGCATGGCTATCTCCGGTTGGGCAGCCGCGGCGGGCATCGGCGATGGCCGCGCGTGGCGTATCGGTAACGATCGTTATTAGTAACGAACGTTATGCTAGCCTTGCCAACGTGTCAACGACGGCTGATTGCCATGCGCTACTCTGCGGAACAGAAGGCCAAGAACCGTGAACGCATCCTTGATGCCGCCGGCGCGCTCATCAAGGAGCGGGGCTTTGCCGCCACTGGGGTCGATGCGCTGATGGCTGCCTCCGGACTGACTGCCGGCGCCTTCTACACGAACTTCCGCTCGAAGGCCGAGTTTCTGGGTGCGCTCGTCGAGCGCGAAATGGCCGGCTCGGTATCGCGATTCAAGCCGGCATCGGCGGCCGATACCAAGGCCTGCTTCGCGTCCTATCTCAGCCGCACCCACGTCGAGCAGCCGGAGCGCGGCTGCATACTCCCGGCGCTGAGCGCGGAGGTGGCCCGCTCGGACGAGACCGTGCGCGAAGCCTTCGAGGGGCGGCTGCTCGAAGCGCAGGCCGGAGTTGCCGGGCAGACCGGCGACGATGCGCTGGCCTGGTCGCTGCTCGCCCAGGCCGTCGGCGGCGTCATGCTGGCGCGGGCCGTGCAATCTCCGGAAACGCGCCAAATCATTCTGAAGAGCCTGCGTGAGCGCATCGACGCAGCGATCGATCGAGCCGAAAGCCAGACTGACAAGGCGGAGTAACGGTACCCCGCCAACGCATCATCGAAAGAGGAGACCTGCATGTCGCATATCGAAACCACCGTCGAGGGCCACGTCCTCGCCATCAAGGTCAACCGCCCCGACAAGCTCAACGCGCTGTCGCCGGAGATGTACAACGACCTCGCGCTGGCGCTGGGCCGGCTCGACCGCGAGCCCGAGCTGCGCGTCGGCCTGATCCACGCCGAAGGCAAGCATTTTTCCGCCGGCGTGGAGCTGGACAAGTGGGCGCCGATCTTCGCCAAGGGCGACGGCTTTCCCTGTCCGGAGGGCGGCATCGATCCCTTCGCGCTCTCCGGGCCGCGCTGCAGCAAGCCGGTGGTCATGGCTGTGCAGGGCTACTGCTACACCTGGGGCGTGGAGATCATGCTCAACACTGATGTGCGCGTGGCGGCCGACGACACCCGCTTCGCCATGCTGGAGGTCAAGCGTGGCATCTATCCCTGCGGCGGCGCGACGCTGCGCCTGCCCGCACAGATGGGCTGGGCCAACGCCCAGCGCTATCTGCTCACCGGCGACGCCTGGAGCGCGGCCGAGGCGCAGCGGACCGGGCTGGTGCAGGAGGTAGTCAGCCCTGGCGAACAGCTGCGCACAGCGCGCGCCATCGCCGAGCGCATGGCCGCTGCCGCGCCTCTTGGCGTGCAGGCGGTGCTTCGCTCTTCGCGCCTTGCCTATCAGGAGGGAGACGCGGCCGCGGCGGCGCGCATCTTCGAGGACATGCCGGCCGTCATGGCCAGCGAGGACGCCAAGGAGGGGGTGCAATCCTTCTTGGAGCGCCGGGACGCTGTCTTCACGGGCAATTAGCGTCCGCAATCAGTTCTGGCAGCGCTAGCGGCTGTCGTATGTGGGGGAATCTCGGGACAGTGTGCGGGCGGCATGGTGCGTAGGCTTGATGCGTCCCGGCAACGAGCCCCGAACATGCGATTGCTCAAGCGCTTCGTGCCCTCCCGGTTTTCCGTGGTGTTCGTCATCAATGCGATGGGTCTGGCGCTGCTGCCGAGCGCGCAGGCAGCCGGCGAGCGCTATCCCGACGGTCACGGCGGTGAGGTCTTCTTCCCGATGGGTGCGGTGTCCTTCGCCGATGAGGTGGTGCGCTTCGACGCCGGTGATCCGGCAGCCGAGGACGCGCAGTACTCCGAGGCTGAGCGTGTGCTCGGCGCGCCGCGCTACACGCAGGATGAGGACGACTTTCTCACCCTGGGCTGCGCAGGTGAGTTGGTGCTGCGCTTTGGCGACAATCAGCTGATCGACGTGCCGGGGCCGGATCTCTATGTCTTCGAGATCGGTCCGGATACCGAGCCCACGGCGCTGGCGGTCTCCGAGGATGGCAACGACTGGACGCGCGTCGGCACCATCGCCGGCGGCAAGGCTGAAATCGACCTAGAGCCTTACGTGGGAGTCGGCGACAGCTTTCGGCTGGTGAAGTTGGTGGACCTCAAGCGGGCCTGCAACAGCGGCACACCGGGCGCGGATGTCGATGCTGTCGGCGCCATCGGCTCGGCTACCAGCATCGCTCTGGACAGTGCGGTGCTCTTCGATTCCGGCGCGCATCAGCTCAAGCCCGGCGCCTTCGAGGCGCTCGACGAGATCATCGCGCGGATTGCCGACCCGGCATCCAGTGAGGTGGAAGTCGCAGGCCATACCGACAGTGTCGGCGAAGCGCAGGACAACCTCGTACTGTCGCGCAAGCGTGCGCAGGCGGTGGCCCGCCATCTGCGGGACAACGGCGATTTCGCCGCGGAGGCGGTGACGACCCGGGCCTTCGGGCAGACGCGACCGGTGGCCGACAATGACACTGCCGAGGGCCGCGCCCGGAACCGACGCGTGGAACTGACGGTGCGCACCACGCGAACGGCCGAAGCCGGCCCGGCGGAGGTCGATATTCTCGGCGTCTGGGGTGGTACGAGCGGCCGCAGTGCAGACCGCATCCTGGAGCTGCGCCGCGAGGGCGACACCGTTCGCGGCGATTACGACTTCGACGGCAGCCGTATGCTCGGCGAACTCATCGACGCGACGACCTTCGAGGGCTTCTGGATCAAGAAGCACTCCGGGCGCAAATGCGATACCGAGAAGGACGGTAGCCGCTATTGGGGGCATCTGCGCCTGGAGTTTGAATCGCCCGAGCGCGATCGCCTCGACGGTTTCTGGCGCTACTGCGGCAGCGGCGAGGAGGACTGGAGCCCGAAGGGCTGGCAGGGCATCGAACGTATGCTCTGATCCGCGCCGCGTCGCTCCGCAGCGACGCGGCAGGGCCGATCGTCGGCGAGCCAGCGCCGTCAAGCGCGCGGGCCCCGTCCTTGATGCGGGCACTGACTAGCGTGTGCGCATGGTCTCCGAATTGCCCCAGCTTGCGGTCCAGGGAGCGGCAGCTTTGGCGCCGCTGACCTGGCCGCTGGTTCAAGCGCCGGCGCCTCCGCCAGGGCGGCAGGCTGCGGGGTCGTCGACGGAGCAGCGGCCGGACGGCTGCCTGATCATTGATGCCGAGTGCGGCGTGATTCTGGATGCGGATCAGCACGCTGCGGCCTTGCTCGCTTATGCGCCCGAGGCGCTGGAAGGGCGAGCTATATCCGAATTGATCAACGAGGGTGATCGCGACGCTTTTGCCGGCGCCTTGCGGATGTTGGTGGCCGAGGGAGGCGTGCGGCGGGAAACGCTGCGCTTGCTTGCAAGCGACGGTACTGAGCGCCCCGTCGAGCTGGTCTGCGGTCTGGGCCGTAACGCGGACGAGGTCGAGTGCTGGCTCAGGGACCTGCGTAAGCGGTGGCGCGACGAGAAGGAGCTGCGTGAGCGCGTGAAGGAGCTGCGCTGCATTATGCGCATTTCCGGCATTCTGCATCGCATCGATGCGCCGCTGGATGGCTTGCTGGACGAGGTCGTCGCCTGCCTGCCGGAGGCGTTGCAATTCCCGGCCGTCACGACCGCGCGCATTACGCTGGACGGGCACGAGTACGCGACACCCGATTTCCGCCGCACGGCGCATTGCCTGGCTGAACCCATCGTCGAGTACGGTCGAAGCACCGGCCTGATCGAGATCTGCCTGCGGCATTTGCCGGAGACAACCGACGGTGAGGTGTTTCTCGATGAGGAATACGCCCTGGTCGCGCTCGTCGCGCTGGAGATCGCGCAGATAAGCGCGCAGCGCCGGCAGGCGGACCACTTCCGCAACCTGATCGAAAGCGCACCGGATGCCATGGTGATTGTCGACGGCAGCGGTTGCATCATGATGGTCAACGCTGGCTTGGAGCAGCTCTTCGGCTATCAGCGTGACGAGCTCGTCGGTCAACCGATGGAGATTCTCGTCCCGAAGCGCCTTGCAGCGCAGCATCGCGAGCATCGTGCCGCCTTCGCGCGTACGCCGGAGGCGCGGCCAATGGGGAGCAGTAGCCAACTGGTGGGGCGTCGCTGTGACGGCAGCGAGATGCCGGTTGAGGTCAGCCTCGGCCCCTTGGAGACGGTCGACGGCGCACTGGTGGCGGCGACCATCCGGGATGTCTCGGAACGCCGTCGCGCCGAGGCGGTGCTGCAACGGCTGCATCGGGTGCGCGTGATGATGTCTGCGGTCAACGCCATGATCGTGCGCGCCAATGATCGAGACGAGCTGCTGAGTGATGTCTGCCGCATTGTTGTCGAGGATGGCGGTTTCCTGATGGCCTGGGCCGCCTTCGTTGAGGGCAACGATATCCGGCCGGCTGCCAGCTATGGTGAGGATCGCGGCTACGTGGCGAAGACCGAGGTCCGCCTCGATACCGGGCATCCGCGCGGACAGGGGCCTGTCGGCCGCGCAGTGCGCGAGGCGCGGAGCCATGTGGTCAACGACATTAGCAGCGATGCCAGCATGGCTCCCTGGCGCGAGGCTGCGCTTGAGCGCGGTTACCGTGCTATCGCAGCCGTGCCGATGGTGCGCGAGGGGCGGGTCTTCGGCACCTTGAATTTCTATTCTGCCGAGGGTGGTGTCTTCGACGACGATGAAGTCGGCTTGCTCGAGGAACTGGCCGGCGATGTCGCCTTTGCCATCGACGCGATCGAGCAGCGGCAGCGCGTCGATTATCTGGCCCTGCATGATCCGCTCACGCAGCTCGCCAACCGCGCACTCTTTGCCGAGCGGCTGAGCCGGGTCCTGGAAACCGCCAAGGAGGAAGCCCACCAAGTCGCACTTCTGGTGCTTGATATGGAGCGCTTCAAAGCCATCAACGACGCGCTGGGGATGGTGGCTGGCGACGCGGTGCTACGCGAAGTGGCTCAGCGTCTTAGCGCTTTGGCCGGAGCCCACGACCGCGTCGCACGCCTCGAAGGTGACCGTTTCGCGATGCTGATACCACGCATCCGCGGCGCTTCGGATCTGTCGGCGCTGGTAGAGGAGGAGATCTGGGAAAAGCTGGGTGCGCCGATGACGCAGAACGAGGTCGAGCTTCGGCCCGCCGTGCGCAGCGGCATCGCGCTCTACCCGGATGATGGAGTTGATTCCGAAGCGCTTTTCCGCAACGCCGAGGCCGCGCTGAAGGAAGCCAAGTCGAGCAACGAGCACTACGCCTTCTACGCGCAGTCGATGAATCGCGCGGTGCATCAACGCCTGGCGCTGGAAGCACGCTTGCGTCAAGCCGTGGATGCCGAGCAGTTGACGATTCATTATCAACCCAAGCTGGCGCTGAGCGATGGCCGTATTTGCGGGGCCGAGGCGCTGCTGCGCTGGCCGGAGCTCGAGCAGGAGCTTGGTATCGGCGAGATCATCCAGCTTATCGAGGATGTAGGCGCCATCCATGACGTCGGCCATTGGGCGGTTCGGCGCGCCATCGCCGATCGGCGGCGCTGGCAGCAAGCCGGGCTCGTGGCGCCTCCGGTTGCGGTCAATGTCTCGGGGCTGCAGCTGCAACATCCGCGCTTTGTCGAAGGCATGGCCGCGCTGTCGCCCGGTCCTGGTCATTTCAAGGACGCCGGCATCGAGCTCGAGCTGACCGAGTCGACGCTGTTGCGTGATGTCGCGGCAACACAGGACAAGCTGCAGCAGCTGGCGGTGCTGGGGCTGCAGGTCGCGATCGACGACTTCGGTACTGGATATTCGTCGCTCAGCTATCTGTCCCGGCTGCCCCTGCACGCGCTCAAGATCGACCGCTCCTTCATCACTGAGCTGGGTGTTTCGACGACTGCAGGCAACATCGTGCAGGCCATCATCTCGCTGGCGCACTCGATGCGACTGCGAGTCATCGCCGAAGGTGTCGAGACGCCTGAGCAGTATCAGCTACTGCGGCAGCTCGGTTGCGACGAGATCCAGGGCTGGCTTTTCAGCAAGGCAGTGCCTCCGGATGCTTTCGCCGATCTGCTGCGCTCTCGAATGTCGCTGAGTCCACAGGGTGTGGTCCAGCGCGTCGAGTAGGCTTTCGGAAGAAAGGCCTCAGCTCGCTTGCTCGGGTCGCTGCGCGTGCTGTTGGCGAAAGCGCGCCGGGCTCGCGCCGGTGGCGCGCCGGAAAGCGCGCGTAAAGTTGGCGGCGTCGCTATAGCCGAGTTCCAGAGCGATGCGCGTGATGCTCAGATCGCTTTCTCTTAGCAGGCGGATCGCGTTCTCGCGTCGGACTTCGTTGGACAGGCCGCGGAAACGGAAGCCCTCGGCCTTCAGGTGCCGGTCCAGGGTGCGTGGCGTGACGTTCAGGATCTGCGCCAGCTCGGCGAGAGTGGGCACGCCGCCGCTGGCTTCGCGCAGCATCATGACAATCCAATCCGAGACATGGCCGGCAGCCGCGGCGTTGCGCAACAGCGTCTGGCAGCGCGCTTCGGCCATGCTGCGTGCGTTGGGGTCGGCCATGGCCATGGGGTGGCGGTCGATGGCGGCCGGGAAGCGCAGGCGCACGCCGGGGGTGGGCCCGGCGTCGAAGTGACAGCTGGCCTCGGTCAACTCGGCGTAGCGCGCCGCATGCGGCGGGGCAGCCATCGACAGCTGCAGCCGATAGTCCGGCATCCGCCCCTCGCTCAGGTCGCGGACTTCGTAGTGCGCGGCAACGGCGATGGCCTCCAGATGGAAGTCGAGGCACTGGTGCCCCATGGCGACCTCGGGCGTGAAGCTCAATTCGGCAACGCGCGCGTCCAGCTGGTAGCGCGCCCGGAAGCTGGGCATGACCAGACCGAAATAGCGCGCGACGAAGCGCAGGGCGTCGCCCAGCACCGCGCTACTGAGCATGCCGTAGCCGACGATGTGGTGAGCGCTGACCTTCAGTGAACGGCCCAAGTCGAATGCGAGATCCGAGCGCCCGCCGCGCTCCGCTATCAATGCAATCAGCTGCTCAACCTGCGGCAGGCCCAGCATGGCGTCCGGCGGTGCCCAGGCATCGGGATCGATGCTCGCGTCGCGCAACAGCGCTGCGGTGTCGAAGCCGTTCTGCACCAACAGCTCGCCAAGCCGCGTGTAGTACCGCGCTGGCACCTTCGGATTCGCTTGTCGCATGGCGCGCCTCCCGTATACGGGGCAGTGTCAGAAAATGACAAGTCAATGTCAATAAATGACAGGCTGGATAGGGTGTCGGCGCGCAGCATGAATCCTGCAGGCGGGCAAGCGCCGGAAGGGCGCACCGCCGTTGCAGGATTCCATCGGAGGAGGACACCCATGACTACATCCACTATGCATCACGAAACCACGACCTGGCGCGACGGCAAGCGCTGGCTCTGGCTGCTGAGCCCGCTGCTGCCGCTGGCCGGGCTGACCACGATCGCGCTCGCCGCCATCCATGGCATCGGCGCGCTTTACTGGGCGCTGCCCGTTATCTTCTACGGCCTGGTGCCGCTGCTCGACTATCTGATCGGCGTCGACCGTGTGAACCCGCCGGAGTCGGCCGTCGCGCAGCTCAGCGAGGATCGCTTCTACCGCGGCATCGTCTACGCCTATATCCCGACGCAGTACGCAGCGACCATTCTCGGCGCCTTTCTGGCGGTGCAGGGTGGGCTGGTCTGGTGGGAGATGCTGGGCCTGGTCATCGCTGTCGGCATGGTCAACGGCATCGGCATCAATACCGCCCACGAGCTCGGCCACAAGACCAACAGCCTGGAGCGATGGCTGGCCAAGCTGACGCTGGCGCCGGTGGCCTATGGGCATTTCTTCATCGAGCACAACAAGGGCCACCACAAGAATGTCGCCACGCCGGAGGACCCGGCCAGCTCGCGCATGGGCGAGAGCTTCTGGGGCTTCTTGCCGCGCACGATGATCGGTAGCCTGCGCTCGGCCTGGAATATCGAGAAGGCGCGCCTGCAGCGGCTCGGCAAGGGTCCGTGGACGCTGGAGAACGAGAATCTGCAGGCCTGGGCCATGACCGTGGTCTTCTTCGGCGGCTTGACGGTCTGGCTCGGCTGGCCGGCGCTGGCCTTCCTGGCGGCGCAGGCCTTCTACGGCGCGAGCCTGCTGGAGGTCATCAACTACATCGAGCACTACGGCCTGCTGCGCCAGAAGCTGCCGAGCGGACGCTACGAGCGCTGCAACCCCAGTCATTCCTGGAACAGCAATCACGTCGTGACCAATCTGTTCCTCTACCAGCTGCAGCGCCACGCCGATCATCACGCCAACCCGACGCGGCGCTTCCAGGCGCTGCGCCACTTCGACGACAGCCCGCAGCTGCCTTCCGGCTACGCCTCGATGCTGCTGCTGGCCTATTTCCCGCCGCTGTGGTTCCGGCAGATCGACCGGCTGGTCTTCGCGCACTACGACGGCGATCTGACGAAGGCCAATGTCCTGCCTGCCAAGCGCGCCAAGCTCATCGCGAAGTGGCACGGAACGCCACTGGATGACGGTCATCCGGACCCCTTCCCCGGCGAGCACGACAATGCCGCCGCCACGGTTCCCTCCGAAGGCCAAGGTCTGCGCTACCAGTGCACTGACTGCGGCTTCGTCTACGACGAGCGCGAGGGGTGCCCGCACGAGGGCTTCCCGCCCGGCACCCGCTGGGTTGAAGTTCCGGACGACTGGGCCTGCCCGCAGTGCGCGGTGCGCGACAAGGTCGACTTCCGGCAGCTGGCCGCCTGAAGTCGCGCTTGCTGCCGGCCCCGCCGCGCTCTGCGCGGCGGGGCCTTCCCGTGCCGGGCCACCTACCGACTTTAGTGTGTTTATCATCACTAAAACGCGTATAGTGTGCATATATGCACACTTCGGATCGCGTCATGGAAGCGGCCCACAAGCTCCCGCTGAGCGATGACAACGCACTGATCAGGAAGGCGGCAAAGAATGCCGCCGAGGCGCTGGGCCTGAGCCTGGCCGCGCTCGGTAACATCGTCGGTACGCGGCGCGAGAACTTCTCGCGCGCCAGCGCGCGGCTGGATCCGAAGCAGGCCGAGCTGGCGCTACTGGTCGTCCGGGTGGCGCGCGATCTCTCGGCGCTGAGCAGTGGCGACCGCGCCAACATGCGGCACTGGGTCGCCACCCCCAACCGGCATCTTGAGGCGGCACCCGCGGAGCTGATGACCTCGGTGGAAGGACTGGTGCGCGTCGTGCACTACCTGGATGCGATGCGCGGGAAGCTCTAGGCGTGGTCGCACCGGAAGGGGCCGAGGGGCTTTCCTTAGAGGCGTTCGACCGCCGGGCCTTGCGCTATGTCGAGAAGCAGAGCCGTATCGCCACCAGCGAGCTGGTGGATAACCAGGCCGAGCAGCAACGTCTGGAGGAGCTGCTTGAAGCCAGCAAGCCGGCGGTGCCGCCGAAGGCGCAGGGGCTGGACTGGCTGCTGCGCTCGGCTTTCCGCTATCCACCCCTGCGCTACGGCAGCCGCTTCGGCAGCGCCACCGAGCGCGGCATCCTCTATCTCAGCGAGACGCGGCGTGCCCTGGAAGCGGAGCTGGCCTTTTACGCCTTCAAGTTCTTCGAGGGCATGAGCGAGCCGCCGCCACGCCCGCTGCGCCGCGAGCTGACGGTGATCACGCTGCGCGTTCGCTCACAGACCGGCTTCGATCTGGGCCGGCTGGAGGATCCCGCATTGCGCCCGCTGGTGGATCCCGAAAGCTGGCAGGCAAGCCAGCGTTTCGGCCGCAGCGCGCGCGAGGCCGGGGCGGCAGTGATCCGTTATCCCAGCGCCCGCGTCGCCTGGCCGGCGGCGCGGGCGAACCGCAATCTGGCCGTGCTGGCTCCCGAAGCGGTGGCCGGCAACGGCCATCCGCGCGCCAGCGGCTCCTACGTGGTGCTGACCGACGCCGAAGGCGTGCGCCTGCAGGGCGATCTGAAGCCCACGCGCTATGTGCCCGCCGAGCAGCTCAGGGGCGGCCCATTCTGAGCGGGGAGTGACTCAGAAACGCATGCTCAGGCCGGCACTGGCCTCGATCTGCGTGAAGGCGCCGCCCCGGTAGCCGAAGACGCAGCCCGACTGCTCACCGGAAACCACGCAGAAGACGCCGCTGTCGTCGCCGGTAAAGGTGGCGTGGCCGCGGCCCTCCAGGCGCAGATGCAAGGGGCCCACGAGCGGAATCTCCAGACCCAGCGCCAGCGACAGCGAGGGGCTCAGATCCGAGCCGCTGCCGTTGCCGCGAGCTTCCAGACGCGTTGCGCCGATGCCGCCGGCCAGGAAGTGCGAGAAGCCCGGATGCTGCCAGCGCAGCAAGCCGCCGATCTGCAGATAGTCGACCCGCAGCCGGACATCGCTGCCGCGGATCCGCGTGTCCTGACGGCTGTAGTAGAGCTCGTAGAGCCGGTCCGGTTCCTGCTGCAGATTGAGGATGACGCCGGTGGCGCGCTTGGCATCGGCGCTCCGACCATCGGCGGTGTCGCGTTCCTCCAGGCGTCCGCCGCCGCGGTAGCTGATGGTCGGCGTCACCGTGTACAGCGCGTCGTCGGCGGCCGTCGCTGCGCCGGGCCAGCCGGCAAGCGCGGTGACGGCAGCGGCGAGCAAGCAGGCGCAGCGTGCGATGGGGAGGAGCTTGGCAGTATCGGTGTGCATGGTGCGCCCGCGACGGAGTACGGACGCCGATGGTAGTGCGCGCGTCGCGCGTTGCGGAAGCTCGCCCTTCAGCGACGAATTGCGGCGAAGACGCTGCGATTCGCGATCAGGCTGACTAGTGCACCCAGCACGCCGATGGCGCAGGCGGCGGCGCCGTTGAAGTCCACGCCGGCGCCGGAGATGACCAGGCCGCCCAGTACAGCGCCGGTGCCCTGTCCGAGGAAGATGGCCGAGGCGTGCAGCGCCACGGCCACCGGCATGTGCGGCCCGGCGAGCACGGCCAGGCGCGCCTGCTGCAGCGGCACGAAGGCGAATCCGGGCAGCGAGGCCACCGCCATCAGCGCCACGGCCGCACTCTGGCGGATGGCGCCTTCAGGCAACAGCACAAGCAGCGAGAAGCCGCCCTGCACGATGCCGATCAGCAGCAGGCAGAGGGTGATGACCGGCCCCAGCCGCAGTCGGTCCGCGAGGATGCCCCCGATGGTCGTACCAGCCAGCGCGGTGACGCCGAAGAGCAGCAGCGCCAGGCTGATGGTGGCCGGCGCCATGCCCGCCGCCTGGCCGAGGACCGGGCCGATGTAGGCGAAGACGCTGAAGGCCGAGGCGAAGGAGAAGGCTGTCAGCAGCAGCGTGACGACGATGCGCGGGTCGCGCAGCACGACGAAGGCCGCGCGCCCGGGCGGGGCGTCGCTCCAGACGCGTGGCACCATCGCGCGCACCGCGCCGGCGGCAATCAGCGCAGCAAAGGCCAGCCCGAAGAAGACCGGCCGCCAGCCGATCGTGCTGCCGAGGTAGGTGCCCAGCGGCACGCCGAAGGCGAAGGCGACCGTGATGCCGCCCATGATCAGCGCCATGATGCGGCCGCGGTGGCTTTCCGGCGACAGTTGCGCGCCGGTGGCCACGGCCACGGGCGTGATCAGCCCGGCTGCCAGCGCGGCCAGCACGCGCGAGACCATCAGCCAGCCGAAGCTGGGCGCCAGCGCCGCCACGACATTGGCGGCGCCGAAGGCGATCAGCGCCATCACGATCAGGCGCCGGCGCTCGATGTGCGAGGCCATGGCCGTGAGTACCGGCGCGGTCAGCGCGTAGGCCACTGCGAAGGCCGAGGTCAGCTGGCCGGCGGCGCCCAGCGAGACGCCGAAGTCGCGCGCGATGGGCTCCAGCACACCCGCGACGAAATAGGTCGCGGTGCCGACGACGAAGGCGGCTGCGGCGAGCACGAAGGCAATGCGCAGCGGCGGTTGGCTGAAGGGCGCGGACATGAGGGCGCGCAGCTTAGCCGAGCCCGTCCGTCGTTGCTCGGCTTGGCCGGCTTCCGGTGGGCCGTATCGGAGGCGCCGAAAGCGGGCTAGACTTTTTGCCCAAAACAGGGGGAAGACAGCCATGGACAGGCGTGACGCGGCGCCGGCCGTGCGAATCGCTCCGACGGTGCTCCGGGCGCTGCTCAGCGCCGGTGCCGGCGCAGCCGCGGGCGGTCTGCTGGGTGCCATCTATCTGGGTACAGCGGGTGCGCTGCTGGCACTGCTTGGTGGGCTGGGTGCCTTCGCCTGGTACCTGCTGCATGTGCTGAATGGCGCCCTGGCCGAGAGCGAGCGGCGCATTCTGCAGCAGCTGGGAAGGCCTGCGGCAGAGGATGAGACGCCGGGCGCCGAGGCCCGCGAACCCGACCCCACGCCCGAGCCCCAAGCACCGGCGCGGCCGAGCGCCGCGACCTCGGCACCCTCGGCACCCTCGGCACCCGCCGCGGACGGGCCACAAGGCGAGGTCACAACGCCGCCGAACGCATCGTCGGCGACAGCTGGCTCGGCAGCGCGCTCTGACGACATCCTGCGTCGCGGTCTGCGCTACGCGCGCGCCTGGCTGCAGCGCGGCAATCCCATCGCGCGTGTTGGCGTGGTCATTCTCTTCATCGGTGGCGCCTTCCTGGTCAAGTACGCGGCCGATAACGCCCTGCTGCCGCTGGAGCTGCGGCTGGCCGCCGTGGCGGCCGGCGCCATCGTGCTGCTCGGCTTCGGTTGGCGGCTGCGGCACCGCCAGCCGCTCTACGCCTTGACCTTGCAGGGTGGTGGCGTCGCAGCGCTGTATCTGACGGTCTACGCCACGTTGCGTCTCTACGCGCTGATCCCGCCGGGCGTGGCGCTGGCCATGATGACGGCCGTGTCGCTGGCCGCAGCCGTGCTGGCGGTGGCGCAGCGCGCGCCGGCGCTGGCGGTGATCGGCTTCGCCGGCGGCTTCGCGGCGCCGCTGCTGGCCTCCAGCGGCTCGGGCGATCACATCGCGCTGTTCAGCTACTACGCGGTGCTCAACCTGGGCGTCTTCGCGGTGGCCTGGTTCCGCGCCTGGAAGCTGCTGAATCTGGTCGGCTTCGTCTTCACCTTCGGCGTCAGCGCCCTGTGGCGCGGCAGCGGTTACGGGCCCGAGCAGCTGCTCAGCACGGACGCCTTCCTGCTGCTCTTCTTCGCGATGTACGTGGCGGTGTCGATTCTCTTCGCGCTGCGCCAGCCGCCGAATCTGAAGGGGGCGGTGTCGGGCACGCTGGTCTTCGGCCTGCCGGTGGTGGTCTTCGGGCTGCACGGCTCGCTGGTGGCGGACATCGAATATGCGCTGGCCTGGAGCGCCTTCGGCTTCGGGCTGTTCTACATGGCGCTGGCCTGGGCACTATTCCTCGCCGGGCGGGCGAGCCTGCGCCTGCTGGCCGAGGCCTTCGCAGCGCTGGGCGTCATCTTCGCCAGCCTGGCCATCCCGCTGGCCTTCGACGAGAAGACCACGGCTGCCATCTGGGCGGTGGAGGGCGCCGGCCTGCTCTGGCTGGGCATTCGCCAGGACCGCCGACTGGCGCGTGCCTTCGGCGCCCTGCTGCAGCTGGCTGCGGCCGGGCATTACGCAACCGGGCTGCTCGCGGCCGGCAGCGCGCAGACGCCGTTGCTCAACGCGGGTTTCCTGGGCGGCGCCGGCCTGGCCGTGGCCGGTTTCCTGAGCGGCTGGTGGCTGTATCAAGCGCGCGAGCGACTGCGGCCTTACGAGCGCTATGCCTTCTGGGGACTGCTGCTGTGGGCGGTGTTCTGGTGGCTGGTGGCCGGCATCAACGAGGTCGAGCGCTTCCTGCCCTGGCGCTGGCAGATAGGCGCGGGACTGACCTTCCTTGTCGGAAGCGCGCTGCTGCTGGATGGCCTCGGCCGCGGCGTACGCTGGCCGGCGGCCTTCGGCACGGCGCCGCTGCTCGGAGCGCTGCTGCTGGTGCTGGGCAGCCTCGGTGCGCTGGAGGCGGTGCATCCTTTCGCCCGGGGCGCCTGGCTTGGCTGGCCATTGCTGTGGCTGGGCTACTACACGCTGCTCCACCGGCGCGACAGCGACGACGCACGGCTGTTCCCCATGGCCAATCGCTGGCTGCATGCGCTGGGCTTCTGGACCCTGGCCGCAGTGGTTGCGATGGAGCTGCAATGGCGTATTGGCCAGCATGTGGGCGGTGTATGGCCGGTGCTGGCCTGGGGGCTGGTGCCGGCCGCGCTGCTATGGCTGGGCGCGAACGCGCCGGTCTGGCCGCTGGCAGCGCAGCGCACGGCCTATCGCTTTGTTGCTGCGCTGCCGCTGGCCACGGTCGCAGCCTTGTGGATGATAGTGACCAGCCTCTACAGTGCAGGCGACCCGGTGGTGCTGCCTTATGTGCCGCTGCTGAATCCGCTCGATATCGCGACGATGGTGGTGCTGTTGGCGCTGGCTGGTTGGTGGCAGGCGCTGCCGGCGGCCGAGCGCGCGCCGCTGCGCGCTGGCCATCCGGTGTTGCTCCCAGGGGCAGTTGCGGCGCTGGTCTTCCTGTGGCTGAACGCAGCGCTGATCCGCGCCATGCATCATCTCGGCGGCACGCCGTTGCTCTTCGACGGCGTCATGACGTCGACGCCGGTGCAGGCCGCGCTGTCGATCTTCTGGGGGCTGCTCGGTTTCGTCGCGATGATAGTCGCCACTAGGCGCGCCCTGCGCGCGGTATGGCTGTGCGGGGCGGGCCTGATGGCGGTGGTGGTGGCCAAGCTCTTCCTGATCGATCTGGCGGCCACCGACACGCTGGCGCGCATTGTCTCTTTCCTGAGCGTGGGTGCGCTGCTGCTGATCACCGGTTACTTCTCACCGTTGCCACCCAAGGGCAAGGATATCGCGGAGGAAAGCGAATGAAGTGGGTTCTGGCAGGGCTGTTGCTGGTGCCGGCCACGGTGCTGGCTGCGCCGGTTACGCAGGATTTTGCGCGGGGCCTGCCGCTGGAAGCCGATGAGCCGGCGGCGGCCTACGGCCTGCCACTTCCGGATGCGGTCTATCGCGGCGTAACGCGCCGCGACCTGGGTGATCTCCGCGTCTTCGACGCCAACGGTCGCGTCGTGCAGCACGCGCTTTGCCCACCCGAGGCGCCGGAGAAGCAGAGCGAACGGCACGCGGCCGCGATCTGGGGGCTGCCCGCAGGCAGCGCACCGCGGCGCCGTCAGGGCACGCGCATGGAGATCGAGACCGCTGACGGCACGCGGCTGGCACTGAACGAGGGCGCGGCCGAGGTCACGGCGCCTGGTGGCGCCTTCGAGTATCTGCTCGATGTGCGCGAGCTTGAGGTGCCGATAACCGCGCTGGCCCTGGACTGGGCTTGGCGCACGCCCGAGGGCCGTGCCGAGTTGGCCGTGCGCGTTGCCGCGAGCGATGATCTCGACAATTGGCGCACCCTCCTGCCGCAGGGCACGCTGCTGCGCGCCGAGGGCGAGGGCGGCAAGCTGGAACGCTCGCAGCTGTCCTTGCCCGAGCGGCGCTACGCCTTCCTGCGCCTGACGCCGCTGGACGGTCGCGCGCGCGACTGGCTGCGCGGCGCGACGCTGGTGTCGGTGGCCCCCGAATCGGTGCCCGATCTGCGCTGGTTCGACGCCGAAGCCATGCCGGTCGAAACCCCGGATATGCGCGAGTACCGCAGCGACCGACGGGCGCCGGTGCAGCGGCTGCGGCTTGACGCCGGCGACCTGCGCCTGGGAGTGCGCGTCAGCTCGCGCGATGCACTGGACGCGCGCTGGTGGCGCCGCGCCACCACGCCGGCGCCGGCTACGGGCGACGATGACACCGCCGCCGGGATCACGGTTGTGCCGCCGGTCGCCGAGCGTTTCTGGCGCGTGGAAGTCATGCAGGGGGCTGAGGCGCTGGGTAGTCGGGCGCTGGGCCTGCGCATGGGCTATGCACCGGAGCGGCTGCGTTTCTTCGCGCAGGGCGAGGGGCCCTGGCTGCTTGCCTACGGCAGCGCTCAGGCGATGCCGGCCGAGCCGTTGGCTTGTGCGCGTTTCGAGCAGGTCTCGACGGCGGTCGGCATCGGCGTCGAGCGCAGTCTGGGCGGCGACAGCCGTCTGTCGCCGGAAACCGGCTGGCCGCTGCGCCGCATCGTGCTGTGGGTCATGCTGGGCGCCGGCGCGTTGTTGGTCGTGGCGATGGCGCTGAGCCTGCTGCGACGGCTCGGCCGCGGCGACGGTTGAGGCCCGGCGCTCAGGCGCGCAGCGCGGCGGTGGCTTCGATCTCGAAGAGCATGCCGTCCAGCGCCAGGCGCGGCACCGGAATGAGGGTGCAGGCCGGCTTCATCGCATCGCCCCAGGCGCGTTCCAGCTCCTCGCCGAAGATATGCAGGCGCTCCTCGCTGTGATCGACGACCAGCACGGTGGTGCGCGCAACGTCGCCGAGCGCGGCGCCGGCGGCCTGCAGTGCGGTCTCCAGATTGCGCATGGCCTGCCGCACCTGGGCACGGAAATCAGCCGGCAGCGCGCCGTCTGCGTCCTCGCCGCCCTGGCCGGCGACCAGCAGCAGCCGGCTGCCGGGAGCGACTTCGGCAAGATGCGAATAGCCGTTGGGCGCCGGATCGTAGAGGCCGTCCGGGTTGGTGAGGCGCACGACACCGGAAGAGGAGGTGGCGGTTATTGCAGTCATGGGGTGCTCCGGGTGGGGCTCGGATCAGTCGACCGGGTGAATGGCCCGGAAGCCGATGGCGAAGCGGTTCCAGATATTGATCGTGCCGATGAGCAGGGTGAGCTTGGCCAGCTCGTCATCGGTGAAGGCGTCGCGCGCTTGCGCGAAATCCGCGTCCGGCGCGCCGGTGTCGGCGATGCGGGTCAGCGACTCGGTCCAGGCCAGAGCGGCGCACTCGCGCGGCGTGTAGAGCGGCGATTCGCGCCAGGCCGCAAGCAGGTGCAGGCGGTCCTCGCTCTCGCCGGCGGCCCGGGCGTCGCGGGTGTGCATGTGGATGCAGAAGGCGCAGCCATTGATCTGCGAGGCGCGCGTCTTCACCAGTTCGATGAGGCTGTGCTCCAGCCCGCTTTCGCGAACCTGCTGCTCCAGCGCGAGCAGTCCTTTCATGGTGTTCGGCGAAGCGCTTTGATAGTCCAGTCGGCTTTGCATGGGTTCTCCGGATAGGGGGTGCAGGGCGATGGCGCCCGTCTGCATAGACGAGGCGGCGCAATGGAATGTGACAACGCGGCCGCCCGCAGCAGCGGACGGCCGCGTCGATGGGCCGCCTCAGGCGTCGACGAGCGCCATCATCGGCTCCGGATAGCGCGTGCCTGCGGTGCTGCCGGGCGCGAAGATGCGATCCAGCGGCGCCAGTTCGTCTTCCGACAGCGTGATGGTCGCCGCGACTGCGTTCTCCGCCACGCGCGCTGGCTTGGTTGTGCCGGGGATGGGCACGATATCGTCGCCGCGGTGCAGGACCCAGGCAAGCGCGATCTGTGCCGGCGTGACGCCCTTCTCCTCGGCGAGGGCGTGGACGACGTCCAGCCGCTCGCGGTTGCGCCTCAGGTTCTCGCCCTGGAAGCGCGGGTTGGCGCGGCGCCAGTCGTTCTCGTCGAGGTCCTCCGGCCGCGTGATGCCGCCGCCGAGGAAGCCGCGGCCGAGCGGGCTGTAGGCGACGAAGCCGATGCCCAGCTCGCGCATGGTGGGAAGGATCGCGGCCTCCACGTCGCGCGTCCAAAGCGAGTACTCGGTCTGCACGGCGCTCAGCGGATGCACGGCGTGGGCGCGCCGGATGGTCTCCGCCCCGGCTTCGGATATGCCGATGTAGCGTACCTTACCGGCTTCCACGAGCCGCGACATGGCGCCGATGGTGTCTTCGATCGGAACCTGTGGATCGATGCGGTGCAGGTAGTAGAGGTCGATGTGGTCAACGCCGAGACGTGACAGTGAGCGATCACAGGCCTGTGGCACATAGCCGGGATGGCCGTTGATCATGCGCGCGCCGTCGGTGACACGTCCGCTCGGGTCGTCGTAGACGATGCCGAACTTGGTGGCCAGCACTACAGCATCGCGACGGTCGGCGATGGCGCGGCCGACGAGTCGCTCGTTGGTCTCGGGGCCGTACATGTCGGCCGTATCGATGAAGTTGATGCCGAGATCGAGAGCGCGATGGATGGTGGCGATGCCCTGCTCCTCCGGCACCGCGCCGTAGGCGAAGGACATGCCCATGCAGCCGAGGCCGAGCCGCGAGATCTGCGGGCCATTGCGGCCGAGGGTGACTTTGCGGATTTCAGTCATGTGGGGCTCCTGCGAGGATTGGCTTAGGGTGTGACGGGACGTCGTGCCGCGGTGCATGCGGCTGCAGTCGACACAGGGATGCTAGGTGCTGCGGCGGCCGCTGCGTCAGACGGGTTCCTGCTCGGTTTTTGCCTGATCCTGCACGCGGCGCGCGTCGCGATGGCAGGGATAGGGCCCGATTGCCATACTCGCCATCGTCATGACCATGGAATCTTCAGCGCAATCGATTGCGGCCGGCAGCATGCTGGCGGAGTGCATCGCGCCCTTCGCCACGGCACCGGGCATCAACGAAACACCCTGGCCGGGCGTCGAGGTGCTGCGTGCCGATGCGCCCGGCCCACGCCGGCCGGTCGTCTACGAGCCGACGGTCTGCGTGGTAGCCCAGGGGCGCAAGCGCGTCTACCTCGGCGACGACAGCTTCGTCTACGACGCGTGGCACTACCTGGTGCTGTCGGTGCCGCTCCCGATGGACGGCGAGATCCTCGAGGCTAGCCCGGAGCACCCCTTCCTGGCGCTGCGCCTGCATCTCAACGCCACCGCGCTGGGCGAGATCATGCTGCAGGCCGGCGTGGCGGGCGATGTGCCGAGCAACCCGGCGGCCTGCCGCGGCGTCTGCGCGTCGCGCTTCGACGCGGCTCTGCACGACGCCGTGTGTCGGTTGGCCGCTGCCGTCGGCGATCCCCGCGAGCGGCCGGTACTGGCGCCGCTGGCCGAGCGTGAGGTGCTGTACCGGTTGGTGACCGGCGAGCGCGGCCAGCTGCTGCGCGAGTTCGCGCTACGCGACAGCCGTTCCTATCGCATCTCGCGCGTGTTGCAGCACATCCGCAATCACTTCGACCAGCCGCTGGATGTCCCTAGCCTGGCGCGGATCGCGAATATGAGTCCCTCGGCGCTGCATCATGGTTTCCGCGCGGTGACGTCGTCCTCGCCGATGCAGTACCTCAAGAAGATCCGCCTGCATCAGGCGCGTACGCTGATGCTGCACGACGGCGTCGGCGCGGGCATCGCCGCGCGGCGCGTCGGATACAACAGCGAGTTCCAGTTCAGCCGCGAGTACCGGCGCTTGTTCGGGCAGCCGCCGATGCGCGATGTAGCGGCGCTGCGCGCGGAGAGTGGTGCCGTCGGGGCACGCTGAGCGCGCACAAAAAAGCCCGCGCCGGAGCGCGGGCTCAGTCATACCCCCCTGTGGCAGACGCTTCTTCTAGAACTGGTAGCGGACGAAGAATCCGAGGTTGTCGCGGTCGCGCAGCACGTGATTTTCGCCACCGCCGGTGAAGAGCTGATAGGAGACGTTGAAGGACAGCGCCGTCTTGTAGCGGAACTGGAAGGTCGAGTTCAGCGTCTTGCGGCCTTCGACGAAGTTCGGTCCCGGTCCTGGCGCATTGCCATTGATGTCGTGGCCCCAGATCAGCGTCGGCTCGATGGACAGTCCCGGCAGCACCGAGTCGTAGCGGATGATCGAGACGATGCGATAGCCCCAGGAGAAGCGGTGCGCGAACTCGTCGCGCCGCGCCTGCGTGGGGTTGAAGCGCAGACCGTCGACACCTACCGAGCAGGCCGGATTGGTGGAGCAGGCCAGGCGCGAGCCGTCGGCACCGGTGCCGTCGGCGCCGGCGGTGGCGTGCGTGGTCTGGCGGTCCGGCCCCTGAATCTGCAGTTGGTCGAAGTCCGGGAAGCCCAGCACGTGGGTGGCGCCGACTTCGTAGATCATGATGATCTGGTCGGCGCCCAGGATCGCGTCCGACTGGCCGTAGACGCGCGTGGCGCCCAGGTTGTACTGCAGCACGTCGAAGGGCTCCCAGCCCCGGATGAAGCTGCCGGCCGGATTGCTGCCGATGTCCTGACCGCGGTAGGGCAGGACGAAATTCGGGAAGGCGCGTGCTACGCCGGGTAGCGCGCCCACCGCCAGATTGATGGTGTCCGGATAGGGGTTATTGCCGTCGGCGTCGACGAAGTTGTTCTGCTCGTAGATGACCCGATCGCCTTCGGCGTCGAAGCCTTCCGCGGCGCTGGCCCCGGCGCAGTCGGCGTCCTCCTTGTGGCATTCGGAGAGTGACGGCCCGAGCGCGGCAAAAGCCACGTCGGTGAAGGAAACCTGCAGCGGCAGGTTGGGGCGGTAGGCCACCTCGCCCTGCATCGAATAGTTGGCGCCGGCCGGCGTGTTGAAGCTGAGGCCGAACATCTTGCGGTCTTCCGGGTAATCGAGCTGGAAGGTGATGTCGTCGAAGCTGACGATGCTGTCCACCGGCTCGTTCGGGTTGCCAATCAACAGGTTGGCGATGCCGCCGATAGCGCCGATATTGGCGACGCCGATCTCGGAAAGCACGCCCGGGCGCTGGGTGGCCAGGCTCACCAGATCCAGGGCGAGCTGCGTTGTGCCGCGCGTGTTGAAGGCCAGCGGGAGGTTGTCGCAGGCCTGCAGGAACTCGGTGGTGGTGGTCGGCGAGATGCCAGCCGGGTTGCCTTCGGGGCGCGCGCAGCTCGCGCTGCTCGAGTAGGCGTTCAGGTACGGCAGCTTGGAGTGGTAATTCATGAAGTAGAAGCCGAACTCCGTGCCGTAGTTCAGATCCGGCAGGAACCACTTCAGGCCGACGCCGTACTGGCCCTGGTCGTCGGGCTTGTTGTCAGCGATGCGTGGGATGCTCGCGGTGGTCGGCGTCAGCACGGACAGCGCGTTGTCGAGGTGCCCGCCCAGGAAGAAGGGGTCCTCGGCGGCGCCGCCGAAGCTGGCATTGAATGAGCCGATCACGGCCTCGTCGGTGTTGGTCGAGAAGCGGGGTGTCTCACCGTCGCGCACGCTTGGCGCCAGACGGTCCGACTGCGGATTCTGGCCGACGTTGGGCGTGCCGAAGTC
Source organism: Algiphilus aromaticivorans DG1253 (assembly GCF_000733765.1). Taxonomy (NCBI): domain Bacteria; kingdom Pseudomonadati; phylum Pseudomonadota; class Gammaproteobacteria; order Nevskiales; family Algiphilaceae; genus Algiphilus; species Algiphilus aromaticivorans. Next base: position 289,532 of record NZ_JPOG01000001.1, read on the forward strand.
GAGGAAGCTGAAGTAGCTGCCCTGCGGCGGGATCTCGACGGAATCCCATTCGTACTGGTAATAGGCTTCGATCGAGACATTGTTCGACAGGTTGATGCTGCCGAAGGCCATGCCCACCGGCGTGAAGACCTCGTCGAGCGTGAAGCCCGTGCGGTAGAGGTTGTTGACGTTGGCCGGGTTGGCCTGGTTGACGCTGTTGACGACGAGCACGGTCGACTCGCCCCAGTTCACGGTTTGCCGGCCGATGCGGAAGACGAAGTCGCGCTCGCCGAAGTAGGGCAGGTCCAGCGGGAAACGGCCGTAAAAGTTCAGATCCAGCAGCTGGAAGTCGGTGCCGACCTGCGAGAGCGTACGACCCTGGCGCCGTTCGCTTTCCACGGCACCGCCGGCGGAGAAGACCTGATCCAGATAGCGGTTGGAGATCTCGAAGTCGTCTTCGACCACCACATCGTCCAGATTCCCGGGCGTGATGCGGTTGGGCGAGCGCTCGGTGAAGCTGTTGTTCTCGAAGTCGTAGAACCAGAGCCAGCGGCCGAAGAAACCGAAATCACCGAAGGAAAGATTGAAGTCCTGGTTGATGCGGAAGGGCGCCTGGACGATGTCACCCTGGTCGTAGTTCAGGTTGCCGTCGTCGCCGTTGACGGTGGGCGCGCCGGGGGCATTGGCCAGCCGTTCGGCGGGGTAGCTCTGTTCGCGGGAAAGTCCCTGGCAGGACTGGAACTGGCGTGCACAGACGTTGGGGTCGAGATTCGACTTGCCGACCAGATCCGTGCTGCGGCCGTTGAGGCGCCACGCTGCACCGGCCACGATGTTGGTGTTGATCTGGAGGTCGATCTCGTCGGTCACGCGGAAGTCAGCGGACCAGGCGGGCACGGCCGCCAACAGGCCTGCTGCCGCCAGAGTCAATGAGAACGGGCGCAACCCGGTCAGCACGCGGAATCGCTTCATGTCTCCCCCTGTAGGAACTGCGCCACCCCGGGGTGGGTGGCGCTGGTGGTGCTTCTATCCCTGACGGGCAATGTGCCCGACCACTTTTGTAGTCATTTCTCCCGACGCACGGCTGGGGGCCGAACAGTCGGTCGATAAAGGACCTCGCAATGCTTACACAAGGCTCGCGGCCTGTGAAGCCCTGAAGCTACCTTTGTGGGGATTTTCTTATCCTGCGGGGGAGCGCAGGACATTCAGAGCACTTGTGCCCTCAGAACTGGTAGCGGATGAAGAAGCCCAGGTTGTCGCGGTCGCGCTGGATGTGGTTGGAACTGCCGCCAGTGAACATCTGATAGGAAATATTGAAAGAGGTCGCCGTCCGATAGCGGAACTGGAAGGTGGCGTTGAGCGTCTTGCGCCCCTCGATGAAGTTCGCACCCGGGCCGGGTGCGTTGCCGTGCACGTCGTGCCCCCAGATCAGCGTCGGCTCGATGCTGATGCCGGGCAGCACCGAGTCGTAGCGCAGGATGGAGACGATGCGGTAGCCCCAGGAGAAGCGGTGCGCGAACTGGTCGCGGTCAGCCTGGTAGGGATTGAAGCGCAGGCCGTCCGGCCCGACCGTACAGCTGGGATTCGTCGAGCAGGCCTGTCGTGATCCATCGGCTCCGCTGCCGTCGGCGCCGGCGGAAGCGTGCGTGGTGCCGGAAAGCGGGCCCTCGATCTGCAGTTCATCGAAGTCGGGGAAACCGGGCACGTGGGTGGCGCCGAGCTCGTAGATCATGATGATCTGATCCGCGCCCAGGATGGCTTCCGATGAGCCGTAGACGCGGGTGGCGCCCAGGTTGTACTGCAGCACCTGGAAGGGCTCCCAGCCGCGGATACGACCGTTGGGCGCGTTCTCGCCGATCTCCTGGCCGCGGTAGGGCAGCACGAAGTTCGGGAAGGAGCGCGCCGAGCCGGGCGCCGAGCCCACGATCAGATTGACGGTGTCCGGGTAGGGGTTGTTGCCGTCGGCGTTTACGAAGTCGCTGTCGCCGACGATATCCCGGTTGCCGTTCTCGTCGAAGTCCACACCCGCGGTGGAGCCGTTGCAGCCCAGCTCTTCACGATGACAGGCGGTGAGCGAGGGACCGAAGGCTGCAAAGGCCAGATCCGCGACAGAGACCTGCAGCGGCAAATTCGGTCGGTAGGCGATTTCGCCTTGCAGCGAATAATCCGCGCCGGCCGGCGTGTTGAAGCTGATGCCGAGCATCTTGCGATCCTCGGGGTATTCGAGCTGGATGCGCGCAGTGTCGAAGCCCACCGTGTCCGAAACCGGCTCGTCCGGGTTGAAGCTCAGCAGGCTGCCCAGCGCCGGCAGCAGGGCACCGAGGTTGCCGATGCCGAAGTCAGCCAGCACGCCGGGTCGTTGCGCCGCCAAAGCCAGCAGATCCGCGGTCAACGGCCCCGGTGCCTGGCCCACCGGCAGGTTCGGGCAGGCTTGCAGGAACTCGAGCGTATTGGTGGCATCCATGCCCATCGGGTTGCCGCCGGCGCGCGCGCAGCTGGCGTCGACGGCGTCGAAGCTGGCGTAGGGCAGCTTCGAGTGGTAGTTCATGAAGTAGAAGCCGAACTCCGTGCCGTAGTTCAGATCCGGCAGGAACCACTTCAGCGCCACACCGTACTGCCCCTGATCGCGCGCCTTGTCGTCGGGGCGGCGCGGGATGGTCGCGGTGGTGGGCGTTATCAGCGCCAGCGGGCTGTTCAGCGGCGTGCCGATGGCCTCGGGATCCTCCGCGGCGCCGCCGAAGCTGGCATTCACCGAGCCGCCGATATTGGGCGTGCCCAGGTCGAGGAAGGAGAAGAAGCCGCCCTGCGGAGGGATCTCCACGGAGTCCCACTCGTACTGGTAGTAGGCCTCCAGCGACACGCGGTTGGTGAGATTGACGCTGGCCGTCGCCATGCCCACCGGCGTGAAGACCTCATCCAGCGTGAAGCCGGTGCGGAAGAGGTTGTTGGTGTTGGCCGGGTTCGCCTGGTTGACGCTGTTGATGACCAGCACCGTCGACTCGCCCCAGTTGATGGTCTGGCGGCCGATGCGGAACTCCAGATCGCGGTCGACCAGCGGCAGCGGCACGCGACCGAAGAAGTTGAAGTCCAGCAGCTGCAGGTCGGTGCCGAGCTGCTCCAGCGTGCGGCCGTTGCGGCGCTTGCTGCGCACGACGCCGCCCTGGCCGAAGACCTGGTCGAAGTAGCGGTTGGCAGCCGGGTCGCCGCGCTGGCCGACGTCGTCGACGTTCTCCGGCGTGATGCGATTGGGCGAGAACTCGGTGAAGCTGTTGTTGGCGAAATCGTAGAAGGTCAGCCAGCGCGCGAAGAAACCGAAGTTGCCGCGCTCGATCTTGATGTCCTGGTTGATGCGGAAGGGCGCCTGCACGACGTCGCCCTGGCCGTAGTTCAGATTGCCGTCGTCGAAATTCAGGCTGGGCATGCCCGGCGCGTCGCGCAGCCGCTCGGCCGGTGCGGTCTCGCTGCGGAACAGGCCCTGGCAGGACTGGAAGTGGCCGCTGCAGAGCGTCGGGTTCAGATTCGATTTGCCGATCAGATCGCTGCTCGGGCCGTTCAGCCGCCAGGCGGCGCCGGCGACGATGTTGGTGTTGAGCACCACCGTCGTGTCGCCGTTGCGGAATTCGAGGGCCTGGACGGCGGGGGCGGAGAGGGCGGCAACACACAGCAGGGCTGTGGTCGCGGCCGCGCGCAGGGCAGGCGACATGAGGATCCTCGTAGGGGTTGGGGGTCTGCTCGCGGTCGGCCGCCCGCGGATCTCATGCCGCAGTGCAACGGACCACTCGTTTAATTATCGCGCCTCCGGATACCGGAGGCAATCCGACCACTGGTTCAGGCGCTCTTGCGCATACCCAGCATTTCCGCCAGATAGCGGCCGGTGTGCGAACGTTCCACCGTGGCTACCGCCTCGGGGTTGCCCGAGGCGATGATCTCGCCGCCGCCGTCGCCGCCTTCCGGCCCCATGTCGATGAGCCAGTCGGCGCGCTTGATGACGTCGAGGTTGTGCTCGATGACGACCACCGTGTTGCCGGCGTCGCGCAGCGTCTCGATGACCTTGAGCAGCTGTGCGACGTCGTGGAAGTGCAGGCCGGTGGTGGGTTCGTCGAGGATGTAGAGCGTCTGGCCGGTGCTGCGCTTGGCCAGCTCTCGTGCCAGCTTTACCCGCTGCGCTTCGCCGCCGGATAGCGTGGTGGCGCGCTGGCCGAGGGTGACGTAGGACAGGCCCACCTCCATGAGCGTATCCAGTTTCCGCTTGAGTGCAGGCACCGGCGCGAAGAACTCGGTGGCTTCCTCCACCGTCATCTCCAGTACCTCGTTGATGGCTTTGCCCTTGTAGCGGATCTCCAGCGTCTCGCGGTTGTAGCGCCGGCCCTCGCAAACGTCGCAGGTGACATAGACATCCGGCAGGAAATGCATCTCCACCTTGATGACGCCGTCGCCCTGGCAGGCCTCGCAGCGGCCGCCCTTGACGTTGAAGGAGAAGCGCCCCGGCGTGTAGCCGCGCGAGCGCGCCTCCGGCACGTTGGCGAAGAGTTCGCGGATGGGCGTGAACAGCCCGGTGTAGGTCGCCGGGTTGCTGCGCGGCGTACGCCCGATGGGCGCCTGGTCGATGTCGATGACCTTGTCCAGATGCTGCAGGCCCTCGATGCCCTTCATGGCTGCCGGCCGCGTGGCCGCGCCGTTGAGTTCGCGCGCGGTGGCGGCGTAGAGCGTGTCGTTGATCAGGGTCGACTTGCCCGAGCCGGAGACACCGGTGATGCCGATGAACAGCCCCAGCGGTAGCTCGGCCGTGACGTTCTTGAGGTTGTTGCCGCGGCAGCCGGACAGCGTCAGCCATTTCTTGGCCTTGGGCTTGTGCCGGCGCTGCGGAACGGCGATGGATTCGGTGCCGGCCAGGTAGCGGCCGGTCCAGGATTCGGGCTCCTGCGCGATAGCGTCGGGCTTGCCCTGGGCGACGATGTGGCCGCCGTGCACGCCGGCACCGGGGCCGATATCCAGCACGTGATCGGCGCTGCGGATGGCCTCCTCGTCGTGCTCCACCACCAGCACGGTGTTCCCGAGATCGCGCAGCCGGAAGAGGGTGTCGAGCAGGCGTTGGTTGTCACGCTGGTGCAGGCCGATGCTGGGCTCGTCGAGCACGTACATCACGCCCACCAGTCCGGCGCCGATCTGGCTGGCCAGGCGGATGCGCTGCGCTTCGCCGCCCGACAGCGTGTCGGCGCTGCGCGCCAGATTCAGATAATCCAGACCGACATTGTTGAGGAAGCCCAGTCGGTCGATGATCTCCTTGAGGATCTTGGACGCGATTTCGCCGCGATGACCGGGCAAGTCCAGCTCGCGGAACCAGCTCTCCGCGTCGCGGATGGAGCGCCGCGTCAGTTCGGGCAGATTGCGGCCGCCGACGAAGACGTTGCGCGCGGCCTCGTTCAGACGATCGCCGCCGCAGGCCGGGCAGGGCTTGTCGGAGAGAAAGCGCGCCAGCTCCTCGCGCACGGCTTCGGACTCGGTTTCGCGGTAGCGGCGCTGCAGATTGGCCAGCACACCCTCGAAGGCGTGCGTGCGCGTTGTGGCGCGGCCGCGGATGCCCGGATAGCGGAAGCGGATCTTCTCCTCGCCGCTGCCGTAGAGCAGCAGGTCCTGGTGCGCCTTCGGCAGATCCTCGAAGGGCGTTTCCAGATCGATGCCGGCGTGTTCGGCCAGTGACTTCAGCAGCGCCCAGTAGTAGGGGTTGCGGCGGTCCCAGCCGCGGATGGCGCCGGCGGCCAGCGACAGCTCCGGGCTGGCGATGACGCGCTCCGGGTCGAAGACCTGCTGATGGCCCAGGCCGTCGCAGGTCTGGCAGGCGCCGTGCGGTGAGTTGAAGGAGAATAGCCGTGGTTCCAGCTCGGGCAGCGCGTAGCCGCAGTGCGTGCAGGCCATGCGTGCAGAGAAGGTCAGTTCGTCGCCCTCCTGGCGGTAGGGCACGACATGCGCCAGCCCGTCGGAGACGCGCAGCGCGGTCTCGAAGGACTCCGCCAGCCGCTGGCGCAGGTCCTCGCGCACCTTGAAGCGGTCGACGACGATGTCGATGTCGTGCTTGGTGCGGCGGTTGAGCACCGGCACTTCGTCCAGCTCGTAGACGATGCCGTCGACCCGGGCGCGCACGAAGCCCTGCGCGCGCATACCGTTGAATATCTCCAGATGCTCGCCCTTGCGCCCGCGCACCACCGGGGCGCAGAGCAGCCAGGCCGAGCCGGCCTCCAGCGCCAGCACGCTGTCGACCATCTGCGAGACCTCCATGGCCTCCAGTGCGGTGCCGTGCTCCGGGCAGCGCGGCGTGCCGACGCGCGCAAACAGCAGGCGCAGATAGTCATGGATCTCGGTCACCGTGCCCACCGTCGAGCGTGGGTTGTGGGAGGTGGACTTCTGTTCGATGGAGATTGCCGGCGACAGCCCCTCGATGGAATCGACGTCGGGCTTCTGCATCATCGACAGGAACTGCCGCGCGTAGGCGGACAGCGATTCGACGTAGCGGCGCTGACCCTCGGCGTAGAGCGTGTCGAAGGCAAGGCTGGACTTGCCGGAGCCCGACAGGCCGGTGATGACGGTCAGCTGGTCGCGCGGAATATCGACGTTGACGTCGCGGAGGTTGTGCGTGCGCGCGCCGCGGATGCGGATGACGTCCATGGCGTTTGGAGGGTCGTTCAAGGGCAATCCTCTAATATACGTTGCTGAGCAAGTCGCGGCGAAGCCGTAGACCCCGCGCCCCACTTTTCAGCCGACCCTGCCGATGACCTCCACCGAGTGGCGCACAACCCTCGGCCTCTCCGCCGTTTACGCGCTGCGCATGTTTGGCCTCTTCATGGTGCTGCCGGCCTTCGCGCCCTTCGCTGCGCGCATGGAAGGCGGTGAGCTGGCCCTGCTCGTCGGGTTAGCGCTGGGCGTCTACGGCCTGACGCAGGCCGTCTGCCAGATTCCCTTCGGCATGGCCTCGGACCGCTTCGGACGCAAGCCGGTGATCGTTGCCGGCATGCTGATTTTCGCGGCGGGTTCCTGGCTGGCGGGCAGCAGCGAGACCATCGCCGGGCTTATCGCCGGTCGCGCGCTGCAGGGCGCCGGCGCCATCTCCGCGGCGGTGTCGGCGCTGGTGGCCGACAGCACGCGGCCGCAGGTACGCACCATGGCCATGGCGATTCTGGGCGCCGGCATGGGGGCTTCCTTCGTTGTCGCGCTGGTGGCCGGTCCGCCGGTGGCGGGCTGGATCGGCGTCGACGGCATTCTCACCGCTGCCGGCTGGCTGAGCCTGGTGGCGGTGGCGGTGGTGATCTGGGTGGTGCCGCCCGCCCCGCAAGTAGAGACGGCCTCGGCCCGTCTCGGGCCCGTGCTGCGCAATACCGAGCTGTGGCAGCTCAACGCCGGCATCTTCCTGTTGCACGCGTTGCTGACGGCCAGCTTCATGCTCTTTCCCGAGCGCTTCGAGCGCCTGCTGGCGCTGGATCTCGCCGGGCAGTGGAAGCTCTACCTGCCGGTGATGTTGCTGTCGCTGGTTGTGGTGCTGCCGGCGATCCGCTGGGCGGATTTGAACAACCGCGTGCGCGAGCTGCTGGTGGTGGCTGTGTTCGGGCTGCTGGGCGCCAGCATCCTCCTGGCCCTGGGCGAGTCCGCTGCGCCGCTGCTGCTCGCCGGCGTGCTGCTCTATTTCATGGCCTTCAATTATCTGGAGGGGGCGCTACCCTCGCTGGTGTCCAGGCGCGCGCCGGAGGCCAGCCGCGGCGCGGCGATGGGGCTCTATGCCACGTCGCAGTTCCTTGGCGCCTTCTGTGGCGGGCTGCTCGGTGGTTTGGCCAGCGGTGCTGACGCCCCGGGCTTCTGGCTGCTCGCGGCGCTGCCCTTACTGTGGTGTACTTTCGCTTATCGGCTGCCGCGCGAGCGGTCGCCAGCAACGATCTAGGGAGTCTTCGATATGGCACGCGGCATCAACAAAGTGATCCTCATCGGCAACCTCGGCCAGGATCCGGAAGTCCGCTATACAGCCAGCGGCACGGCGGTGGCGAATCTGCGCATTGCCACCAGCGAGAGCTGGCGCGACAAGCAGACCGGCGAGCAGAAGGAGAACACGGAGTGGCACACCGTGGTGCTCTTCGGCAAGACCGCCGAGATCGCCAGCCAGTACCTCAAGAAGGGCCGGCAGGTCTACATCGAGGGCCGCCTGCAGACGCGCAAGTGGCAGGACAAGTCCGGCAATGATCGCTTCTCCACCGAGGTCGTCGGCAACGACATGCAGATGATCGGCGGCGGCGCCGGTGGCGGTGGTGGCGGCGGCGGTTACGACGACGGCGGTGGCTCTATGGGCGGCAGCCGTGGCGGTAGCGGCGGCCAGCAGTCCGCGCCGCCGCAGCGCGAACCGGCCGGTGCGCCGGACTTCGAGGACGACGACATACCCTTCTGAGCCGGCTTCAGCCGGTCTCGCCCAGGTCAGCGAGCAGCGCGGTCATGCGCGCGACCGTCGGGCTGGGGTCGTCGCGGCGGTGGATCAGCACCATCGCCGCGCGCGGCGCCTCGCCGGCGATGGGGCGGTAGGTCACGCCCTCCGAATGCACCTGCTGCATGGAAGCGGGTACCAGCGACACCCCCAGCCCGGCGGCGACGAGGTTGACGATGGACGTCACCTGCGAGGTTTCCTGGCTGATGCGCGGGGAAAAGCCCGCGCGGCGACAGCTGGCGATGATCTCGTCGTAGAGGCCGGCGCCCACCGTGCGCGGAAAGAGCACGAAGCGCTCGCCGGCCAGCGCCCACAGCGACAGGCTCTCGAAGCGCGCCAGCGGGTGGCCGTTGGGCAGTGCCACCAGCACATCCTCGTCGAAGAGCGCGACGGCGGCGATGTCGGCGGCGTGCCCCAGCGGCGGTCGGACGAAGGCGATGTCGCACTGCTCGCTGCGCACATCCTCGACCAGCGCCGGCGTGCTGTTCTCATCCAGCGACAGGCGCACCTCCGGGTAACGATGGCCGAACTCGCGGATGGCGCGCGGTACGAAGGGGTGGAAGGGCGCGGAGTTGATCATGCCGATGCGCAGTCGTCCGACATCGCCGGCTGCGACGCGCTGGGCGCGCTCGACCGCGCGCTCGGCCGCGCTGACGATGTGACGCGCGTCCTCGGCAAAGGCGCGACCGGCTTCGGTCAGCTGGACGCCGCGCGAATGGCGCAGGAAGAGCGGTGTGCCCAGCTCGGTCTCCAGCGCCCGGATCTGCTGTGACAGCGGCGGCTGGCCGATGCCCAGCCGCGCCGCCGCGCGCGTGAAATGCTGCGCCTCGGCAACGGCCAAGAAATAGCGCAGGTGGCGCAGCTCCATATTTATAACCAATCAATTATTGCAGTTTCATATATTGGACATATCGGATTGCTGCCGTCTACAGTCATCGCATCAGCAGCGCGAGGAGACAGCGGTGGCGGAGCATGAGGATGTGGACCCGGTAGAAACCGGGGAGTGGATCGAGTCGCTGGATGCGGTGCTTCAGCGCGAGGGCCCGGATCGGGCGCACTACCTGCTGGAGACGCTGATCGAGCGTGCCCGGCGCTCGGGTGCCTTCATCCCCTTCTCGCCGAATACGGCCTATCTGAACACCATCCCGCCGGATGCCGAGGCGCGGCCGGAGGATGCTGATCACACGATGGAGTGGAAGATCCGCTCGATCCTGCGCTGGAACGCGATGGCGATGGTGGTCAACGCCAACCGCGAGCACGCCGGTGTCGGCGGCCACATCGCCAGCTATGCCTCGGCGGCGACGCTCTACGAGGTCGGCTTCAATCACTTCTTCAAGGGGCCCGAGCACCCCGACGGCGCCGATCTGCTCTACATCCAGGGGCACGTTACCCCGGGCATCTACGCGCGCGCTTATCTGGAGGGGCGGCTCACCGAGGAGCAGATCTTCAACTTCCGCTACGAGTCCGAAGGCAAGGGCGTGTCCTCCTATCCGCACCCCTGGCTGATGCGGGACTTCTGGCAGTTCGCGACCGTGTCGATGGGCCTGGGGCCCATCACGTCGATCTACCAGGCGCGATTCATGAAGTACCTGGAGAACCGCGGCCTGGCCACCACGAACGGCCGCAAGGTGTGGTGCTTCTGCGGCGACGGCGAGATGGACGAGCCGGAATCGCTGGGTGCCATCGACATCGCCGCGCGCGAGAAGCTCGACAACCTGATCTTCGTCGTCAACTGCAATCTGCAGCGACTGGACGGGCCGGTGCGCGGCAACGGCAAGATCATCCAGGAGCTGGAAGGCGTCTTCCGCGGTGCCGGCTGGAATGTCATCAAGGTGATCTGGGGCTCGGCCTGGGACGGCCTGCTGGCCAGGGACGCCAGCGGCAAGCTCATGGAGCTGATGAACGAGACCGTCGACGGCGAGTACCAGTCCTGCAAGGCGCGCGGCGGCAAGTACACGCGCGAGAACTTCTTCGGCAAGTATCCGGAGACCGCGAAGCTGGTCGAGGCCATGTCCGACGACGACATCGCCAAGCTCAATCGCGGCGGCCACGACCCGCACAAGCTCTTCGCCGCCTATCACCGCGCCATCCACAACGCCGACGGCCGACCGACCGTGATTCTCGCCAAGACCGTCAAGGGCTACGGCATGGGTGAGGCCGGCGAGGGCCAGAACATCACCCATCAGCAGAAGAAGATGGGTGAGGACGCCCTCAAGGCTTTCCGAGACCGTTTCAAGATCCCGATCAGCGACGCGCAGATCAAGGACACGCCCTTCTATCACCCCGGCGAGGACTCCGAGGAGATCAAGTATCTGAAGGCCCGGCGCGAGGCCCTCGGCGGCTACCTGCCGCAGCGCAATGTCACGGCGCCGGCGCTGGAGATTCCGAAGCTGGACGCCTTCTCTCGCCAGCTCGAAGGCAGCGGCGAGCGCGAGGTCTCCACGACCATGGGCTTCGTGCAGTTCCTGCAGACCCTGCTGCGCGACAAGAAGGTCGGCAAGCGCGTCGTGCCGATCATTCCCGACGAGGCGCGCACCTTCGGCATGGAGGGCATGTTCCGCAGCCTGGGCATCTACTCGGTGGTTGGGCAGAAGTATCGTCCCGAGGACGCCGACTCGCTGGCCTTCTACAAGGAGGACATCAAGGGCCAGATCCTGGAGGAAGGCATCACCGAGGCCGGTTCCATGAGCTCCTGGATCGCCGCGGCCACCAGCTACGCCAATCACGGCGAACCGATGCTGCCCTTCTACATCTTCTATTCGATGTTCGGATTCCAGCGCATCGGCGATCTCTGCTGGGCGGCCGGCGACATGCGCGCCCGCGGCTTCCTGTTGGGGGCGACCGCCGGACGCACCACGCTCAACGGCGAGGGCCTGCAGCACGAGGACGGGCATAGTCACGTGCTCTTCGGTGTGGTGCCCAACTGCCGCAGCTACGACCCGGCCTATGTCTACGAGCTGGCCGTCATCCTGCAGCGCGGCATGCAGGAGATGTACGGCGAGGGGCGCGATGTCTACTACTACATCACCCTCTACAACGAGAATTACCCGCACCCGCCCATGCCGGAGGGGGTTGAGGACGGGATCATGCGCGGCATATACCGCCTGCGTGGCCCGCAGAAGAAGCCCGGCAAGCAGCACGTCCAGCTCATGGGCAGCGGGACGATCCTGCGCGAGGTCGAGGCCGCCGCCGAACTGCTCTACGAGGAGTTCGGCGTCACCAGCGAGGTCTGGAGCGTGACCAGCTTCACCGAGCTGGCGAGAGACGGCCAGGACACCGACCGCGACAATCTTCTGCACCCCGATCGCAAACCCAAGACCTGCTATCTGCAGCAGGCGCTGGACGGCCATCCCGGGCCGGTGGTCGCGGCCACCGATCACGTGCGCAACCACGTCGAACAGATCCGGCCCTTCCTGGAGCGCAATCTCTCGGCGCTGGGCACCGACGGCTTCGGTCGCTCCGACACGCGCAACCGCCTGCGCGACTTCTTCGAGGTCGACCGGCGCTGGATCACGATCCGCGCGCTCAAGGCGCTGGCCGACGAGGGCCACATACCCAAGACCAAGGTCGGCCAGGCGATGCGCATCTTCGGCATCAAGGCCACCAAGGCCAATCCGAGGCTTTCCTGATGGCCAGCGCAAAGCCCGTCAAGATTCCGGATATCGGCGGCTTCAGTGATGTGCCGGTCATCGAGGTGCTGGTCAGCCCCGGTGACACGGTGGAGGCCGAGCAGCCGCTTATCGTTCTGGAGTCCGACAAGTCGACGATGGAGATCCCGGCGCCGGAGGCCGGCACCATCGAGTCCGTGGCGCTGAAGGTGGACGACAAGGTTTCCGAGGGCGACACCATCTGCCAGATCGTGCCGGCTGAAGCCGCGTCCCCCGCGCCTGCGCCGGAGCCCGAAGCGGCGCCCGCTGCCGAGCCCGAGCCCGAGCCGTCGCCCGAGGCGGCCGCGCAGCCGGAGCCGGAGCCGGAGCCGGCGCCGGCCGCCGAGGCCAGCGTGGAAACCGTGCGCGTCCCCGACATCGGCGACTTCACGGACGTCCCGGTCATCGAGGTGCTGGTCAGCGCTGGCGATAGCGTCGAGGCCGATCAGCCGCTGATCGTGCTGGAGTCCGAGAAATCGACGATGGAAGTGCCGTCGCCGAAGGCCGGCACGGTCGAAAGTGTCAGCGTCAAGGTCGACGACAAGCTCAAGGAAGGCGACGCCATCTGCGAGCTGCGCGTGGCCGGCAAGGCTGAGGCCGCGCCCGCTCCGCAAGCTGCTGCGCCCGAGCCTGCGCCCGCGGCGAAGAAAGAAGCCTCGCCGGCTCCCAAGAGTGAGGACAAGGCGGATTCCCAGGCGGAAGAGGAAGAATCCGCCGCGCAGGGTCCGCGCATGCGCCCGGAAGGCGACGGCCAGCTCATTCCGCACGCCAGCCCCGCCGTGCGCCGCTTCGCGCGCGAGCTGGGTGTCGATCTCGCGCAGGTCAGCGGCAGCGGTGCCAAGGGCCGCATCCTGCGCGAGGACGTCCAGCAGCATGTGAAGTCGGCCATGAAGGCCGCGCCGCAGGCTGCGGCCGCAACGGCCGGTGGCGGCGGCGGTCTGCCGCAGCAGCCGGAGGTCGACTTCAGCCGTTTCGGGCCGGTGGAGGCGGTGGATCTTGCCCGCATCCGCCGCATCTCGGCGCAGAACCTGCACCGCAACTGGCTGCTGGTGCCGCACGTCACGCAGACCGACAGCGCCGACATCACCGATCTGGAAGCCTTCCGCAAGGCCGAGTCGATGCCCGAGCAGAAGCTGACGCTGCTGCCCTTCCTGATCAAGGCCGTGGCGCAGTGCCTGCGCGACTTCCCGGACTTCAACGCCTCGCTGTCCGCCGACGGCCAGCAGCTGATCCGCAAGCAGTACTGCCATATCGGCTTCGCGGCCGATACGCCGAACGGTCTGCTCGTGCCGGTGATCCGCGACGTCTGGAGCAAGTCGGTCACTGAGCTGGCCGCCGAGAGCGGCGCGCTGGCGGCGAAGGCGCGCGACGGCAAGCTCAAGCCTGACGAAATGCAGGGCGGCTGCTTCTCGATCTCCAGCCTGGGCGGCATCGGCGGCAGCCATTTCTCGCCCATCGTCAACGCCCCCGAGGTCGCGATCCTCGGCGTGTCCAAGGCGTCGATGCAGCCAGTCTGGGATGGCGAAGCCTTCCAGCCGCGCCTGATGTGCCCGCTGTCGTTGTCCTACGACCACCGCGTGATTGATGGTGCGGCCGCGGCGCGCTTCATCGTGCAGCTGAAGACACTGCTGGAGGACCTGCGTCGGCTGCTGCTCTGATCAGCGCTCAAGGAAGGGGTTGACGATGCGCAGTTGCTCGATCTGCTGGCCGTGCTGCATGTCTTCCGAGAGCAGGTGTTGGCAGCCCGCCTCGAGGGCTGCCGCGATGATCAGGCTGTCGTAGAAGCCGTAGCCGTAGCGGGTCTGAATCTCCAGCGCGCGACGGTACAGCGCGTGACTCGGCATCACCCGGCACAAGGGCTGCAGGACCGAGTCCAGGAAGCGCCGCGCCTGGTCCAGATCGGCCGGGACGGGGATTTTCCGCGTGATGACCGCCAGGCTTTCCTGGACCACCTGATAACTGATCAGGGCGGAGCCGCTGCGGAGCGCGAATTCGATCAGCTCGGCCGCGCGTCGCGACTTGTCGGGCGCGCGCTCGTCGAAGAGATAGACGAGGAGGTTGGAGTCGATGAAATCAACGCTCATTCATTTCTTCGCGCGTGAACTTGCGCCCACCCGTGCGCAGTTTGCCGCGCAGTTCCTCGACGACCGCCATGGCCTGGTCGGCTTGCTGCTGCCGGCGTGTGTAATCCTCAAGCCAGCGCCGGAACTCCTCGTTCAGAGTGGTGTTGCGCGCCCTCGCCTGGGCGCGGGCGGTCTCGATGAGGTGCTCATCGGCGCTGAAGGTGATGTTGCGCATGGCTGTAGCCCCGTAGCTCGTGTAGGCAGTGTACACGACACTCGTGTGATTCCTTGGTTCCAGGAATCAGGTTTCTTCGAGTTGCGCGAAGGCCTCGGCCAGATGGTCGAGCAGCGCGCGCACGGCCGGTAATTGACCGCGCTTGGAGGGGTAGACGGCATGGATCAGGTGCGGCTTCGGGCCCCAGCCGTGCACGGGACGCAGCAGCGCGCCGCTGCGCACTTCGTCCAGGACGATGATGGTTGGTAGCTGCACGACGCCGATGCCGGCCACCGCGGCCGTGCGCAGCGCCACCATGTCGTCGGTGACCAGCCGCGGCTGATGCCGGATGCGTGCCTGCTCTCCTTCCGGCCCGTAGAGATCCCAGCGATGATCCGGCCGGGGCGGACCGAGATCGAGGCTGGGTAGCTCGCCTAGCTGCGCGGGGTGGGATACCGGCCCGCAGCGCGCGAGCAGCTCCGGGCTGGCCACCAGGCACTGGCTGCGCTGGGCGAGCACCTTGAGGAAGAGATCGCTGTCGTCGAGTGGCGGGTAGCGGACACGGATAGCGAGGTCGAAACCTTCGGCGATGACATCGACACGACGATTGGTCGCCTCCAGATGCAGCGTCACTTTCGGGCAGGTGGCCTGGAAGTCCGCCAGCATCGTGCCAACTTGAGCGTGCAGCAACGCGATGGGGCAGCTGATGCGCACCACGCCGCGGGGCTCGGTACGCGTCAGCGCGATGGCTTCCTGCGCCGCTTCGGCCTCCACCAGCATCGCCTTGCAGTGCGCGTAGTACGTCTGCCCCAACTCCGTGACCGAGAAGTGTCGCGTTGAGCGCTGAATCAGGCGCACGCCCAGACGCTCTTCCAGCGCCGCGACGCGACGGCTGAGCTTGGACTTCGGCAGCCCGAGCGCTCGGCCGGCCGACGCGAAGCCGCCGTGCTCGACGACGCGGGCGAAGTAGTAGAGGTCGTTCAGGTTTTCCACGGCGATATTGTTCCAAAAATAAGACGCACTATCTGAATATTGCCGTCTACCGGGGGGATTGTCGCGCCTATATCTTCTTTCTCCGAAACAACGGTCGCAATGCGGCCTTAGCGGAGAAAGGATATGAAAGCGATTCTCGGCGTTTACAGCACCCCTGAAAGGCACTGGGTCGGCGACGGTTTTCCGGTGCGCACCCTTTTCGCGCCGGATACCCACGGCCAGCAGCTCAGCCCCTTCCTGATGCTCGATCACGCCGGGCCGCGCGACTTCGTGCCGGGCATCCGACCACGCGGCGTCGGGGAGCATCCGCATCGCGGCTTCGAAACGGTGACCATCGTCTACGAAGGCGAGGTCTCGCATCGCGACTCCACGGGCGCGGGCGGCGACATCGGCCCCGGCGATGTGCAGTGGATGACCGCCGGCGCCGGCATTCTGCACGAGGAGTTCCACTCGCAGGCCTTCACGCGTCGCGGCGGCAGGCTGGAAATGGCGCAGCTATGGGTCAACCTGCCCGCGAAGGACAAGATGACCGTGCCGGGCTACCAGACGCTGCTTGCGGCCGATATTCCCGAGGTCGCGTTGCCGGATGCGGCTGGCCATCTGCGGGTCATCGCTGGCGTTTATGAGGGCAATGCCGGCCCGGCGCGTACCTTCAGCCCGATGGATGTCTGGGATCTGCGTCTGCAGCCCGGCGGACTGACGCGGCTGCCGGTGGCCGATGGCCGCACGCTGGCGGTGGTCGTGCTGCACGGCACCGTCGAGATCAACGGCGTGGAGCTTGCGCGCGAGGGTCAGCTCGTTGTGCTGGCGCGCGACGGTGCCGATGTCCAGATTGAAGCCAACGACGTGGCCACCCTGCTGCTGCTATCCGGGGAGCCCCTCGACGAGCCGATCGCCGCCTACGGGCCCTTCGTCATGAACAGCGACGACGAGATCCGTCAAGCGATCACCGACTTCCGCAGCGGCGACTTCGGGCGTATTGCGCCTTCGCCGGCCTGATGATCGTCAGCATGATGGTGGTACCGGCGGGCTCGGGGCCCGCCGGACGTCGATGGCCCGCCGTGCGTGCGACCGGCATGATGCGGAGCATTCGCCGCAGTCGTGATCTTCGTTTCGCCACGCAATAGGAGAAGAAATCATGAGCAGTGTGATGGAGCAGGACCAGCTGTCCGTCTCGACGGATTGCCCGGAGTGTCCTGGTCGCCCGGTGGCCGAGCGTATCGCCTCGCGGGAGAGCCAGCTCGGCGAGGGGCTGCTGATTCGCCGTGCGCTGCCTTCGAAGCAGCGGCGAATGGTGGGCGCCTGGTGTTTTCTCGACCACGCCGGGCCGATGGAATACGGCCCTGGCGAAGGCATCGCGGTGGGCCCGCACCCGCACATCGGGCTGCAGACCTTTAGCTGGATGATGGAGGGCGAAATTCTGCATCGCGACAGCCTGGGCGTAGAACAGATCATTCGCCCCGGGCAGGTGAATCTGATGACCGCCGGTCGCGGCATCGTGCACAGCGAGGACGCGGTCAGCGATGCGCCGGGCCGCATCCATCTCGCCCAGCTCTGGATTGCTCTGCCCGATGCCGAGCGTCATTGCGAGCCGGCTTTCGAGCATTATCCAGAGCTTCCCGTCGTTGATTCCAACGGATTCCGAACGACGGTGCTGGCCGGTTCGGCACTGGGCCGGACCTCCCCGGCCAGGGTCTACACGCCATTAATTGGTCTCGATCTGGAAAGCGCCGGTGCGACGCGCACGGCGCTGCCGCTGGAGCCCGCCTTCGAGCACGCCGCGCTCGTGCTGCGCGGGGCTGCAACAGTCGCAGGCGAGACGCTGGAGCCAGGATCGCTACTTTATCTCGGCACGGGCCGCCAGACGCTGGATGTTTCCTGCGACGAGGCCGCGCAGATTCTCATTGTCGGCGGCGTACCTTTCGAGGAGGAAATCCTCCTTTGGTGGAACTTCGTCGCGCGCGAGCCCGCGGAGATCGAGGAAGCCGTCGCCGACTGGAACGCGGGCCGGCGCTTTGCCCGCGATGTGGGGAGCCCCTCGAAGCCGCTGCGTGCTCCAGATCCGGCCGGCATCCGACTGAAGGCAGGCAGATCATGAAGACCATCGCCTCGCTCACCACGCGCAGTAGCGGCGCGCCCTGGCGTGCCGACATGCAAACCGGCGCCCACGCCCTCGTCGCCGACGAGCCCGCGACAGCCGGCGGGCAGGATGCCGGCCCGTCGCCCTACGGCTACATCCTCGCCGGTCTCGGCGCATGCACGGCCATGACGCTGCGCATGTACGCCCAGCGCAAGGGCTGGGAGCTGGGCGAGGTGGCGGTCGCGCTGACGTTGCGCAAGGACGATGAAGGCGCCACCCATATCGCCCGAGAGCTGACCTGCAGCGCTCCCCTCGACGAGGAACAATGGCAGCGCCTGCTCGACATCGCCGGCAAGACGCCCGTGACCCGGACCCTGATGGCGGGCAGCGCCATCACCACGCGGCGCGCGGCCCCGTGAAGGCGTTGCGCTTTGCGGCTACCGGTAGCCTTGAGGAACTGCGGTTGGAGAATGCGGCGGAGCCCGAGGTAGGGCCCGGGGAGGCATTGGTGGTCGTGAAGGCGGCGGGACTGCATCCCAGCGATGTGAAGAATGTACTTGGCCGCTTCCCCGACACGAGCTTGCCGCGTATACCGGGACGCGATGGCGCCGGTGTGGTGCTGCGCGGGCCGAAGGCCTGGGTCGGTCGAGAAGTCTGGTTCAGTGGCAGCGAGCTGGGTTTCCGCCGCGACGGGAGTCATGCGCAGCGTATTGTGCTTCCGGTGGCAGCGCTCTCGGCCAAGCCGGAGTTGCTCTCCTTCGAGCAGGCGGCGCGTTGCGGCGTGCCGCTGACCACGGCGCGGGACGCCCTTGAGCGCACCGGGGTGCGGCGAGGTACTCGGCTGCTCGTGATTGGTGCGGCGGGCGCGGTGGGTCGCGTCGCGCTGCAGCTCGGCCGGGCGCGCGGAGCCCAGGTGCTGGCTGCGGCACGCCGGCCCGAGCAATTGACGGCTTTGGCGGGCGCCGGTTTCGATACCGTCTCGTTGGTCGAGGGCGCGCCTCCGCTCGCTGATCAGGCGCAGAGACGCTTCGGTGACGGTGCCGATGTCGTCTTCGACACGACCGGATTCTGCTTGCCGGCGGCCATCGCGGCGCTATCGATCGGCGGCCGCGTCGCGGTCATCGCGGCGCCCGACGGGGGGCTCGTCGAGGTGCCGGTGCTCGACCTCTATCGGCGCGCCGGCAGCATTGTCGGTGTCAATTCCCTGTTGCACGACAGCGCGGCCTGCGCGCGCATGCTGGACCGCTTTTCCGCCGCGATCGATGGCGGGCAACTCGTCCTCGACCCGCAGCCCGCGACATGCACCCTCGGGGATGGGGTGGCGGCCTACGCATCGCTTGCCCACGGCGAAGCGAACGAGCTTGTCCTGCGGATGGCGTAACGGCGCGTACCCGCTGCCGAGGTTAGGATCAGACGGTGACGACCACCTTGCCGAATTGGGCGTTGGACTCCATGTAGCGGTGGGCCTCGACGATGTCGTCGAGGCTGAAGCGCTTGTCGTCGACGGTCGGCTTGAGATGGCCGCTCTCCAGGCCTTCGGTGACGAAGCTCTTGCCGCGCGCGAAGCGCTCGGGGTCGGCGATGACCTCGAAGAGGGTATAGCCGCGAAGAACCAGCCCCTTCTGCAGCGCCGGCATCAGCGGGAAGGGCGTGGGCGCGCCGGCGAGGCCGCCGTAGAGGAAGATCATTCCACCCGGGCCGGTGGCCTTGGCCAGTGATTCGACCTGTGGCCCGGCAACCGGGTCGAAGACGACGCGTGCACCTAGCCCGCGGGTGATGCGGTCGACCTCTGCCGCCAGATCCTGGTCACCGGTGACGACGTGCGTGGCGCCGGCGGCCTTCAGCGCGTCGACCTTCTCGGGCCCGCGCGTCGTGGCGATCGGTATCGCCCCCTGCTGCAGCGCGATCTGGATGGCAGCCAGGCCGACGCTGCTGGAGGCCGCCGGGATGATGACCGCCTCGTCCTGCCGGATCTGGGCGATGTCGATCAGCGCGCCGAAGGCTGTCAGGTAGGGCATCCAGATCGCCGCCGACTGCACGGCATCAAGGCCTTCCGGCCGATGCGTGCAGGCGTAGGCTGGCACGATGGCTTCCTCGCCGTAGACGCTGTAGTCGTTCATGGAAAAGGCCGGGATGATGCAGATGGCGTCGCCGGGGGCGTAATCCGTGACGCCTTCCCCGGTGGCTACGACGGTTCCGGAGGCTTCGTAGCCGACGCCCGATGGGAGATTCGGTGCTTCCAGGTAAGCGCCGTAGCGAAACATGATCTCGGCGCGATTCAGTCCGATGGCCTCGATTCTGGCGCGGAGTTCGCCGGCGCCGGGCTGGCCGATGTCGGCGTCCTCGATCTTCAGGACTTCGGGGCCACCGGTCTCGTGAAAGCGGACGACCTTGCTCATGGTTTCTCTCCTTCGGTTTCGGCTGGATTCGGTCAGGTTTGTTCAGGCCGCTGCGCTATCGGCCAGTGCCGGGTAGT
The DNA here is from genome assembly GCF_000733765.1 of Algiphilus aromaticivorans DG1253. NCBI lineage: Bacteria > Pseudomonadati > Pseudomonadota > Gammaproteobacteria > Nevskiales > Algiphilaceae > Algiphilus > Algiphilus aromaticivorans. Next base: position 309,439 of record NZ_JPOG01000001.1, read on the forward strand.
CGGTGTAGCCGTGCTCATCACCACCGTAAAAGCTTTGTGGATCCGGTGTGTTGAGCGCCGCGCCGGCAGCGAGGCGTTCGGGCAGATCCGGATTGGCGATGTAGGCGCGGCCGAAGGCCACTGCGTCGGCGTCACCGGCAGCGATGGCGGTCTCGGCGCTGGCCGCGTCGTAGTCGGCGTTGACTACCAGTCGGCCCCTGTAGAGCGGCCGGAAATGCCGCGTCGGAATGGCGTGTCCGCCGTGGCGGATATCGGCTTCCACGGGTTCCAGCAAGTGGAGATAGGCCAGATCGTAGTCGTTCAGCTTCTTCACGAAGCTGTCGAAAGTGGTCTCGGGGTCCGAGTCGCGCATGTCGTTGAAGGTGCCGCTCGGTGACAGCCGGATGCCGACGCGACTGGCGGGCCAGACCGACAGCACGGCTTCCAGAACGGCCAGTGGCAGCCGCATGCGTTTCTCAAGGCTGCCGCCCCAGTCGTCGTGACGCTGATTCGTGCCGTCGCGCAGGAATTGATCCAGCAGATAGCCGTTCGCGTTGTGGATCTCGACACCGTCGAAGCCGGCGCTTCGCGCATTCTCGGCAGCCTGCCGATATTGCTCGATGATGCCGGGAATCTCCTCGGCTTCAAGGGCGCGTGGCGTTACGAAGTCCTGCGGTCCGTCGTAGGTCAATGCCTTTCCCGCGGGGCGAACCGCGCTCGGGGCGACCGGTAGCTCGCCCTTCGGTTGCAGCGAGGGGTGCGATATGCGGCCGACGTGCCAGAGTTGCATGAAGATGCGCCCGCCGGCTGCGTGTACCGCGTCGGTAACGCGCTGCCAGCCCGCGATCTGCGCTTCGCTGTGGATGCCCGGCGTGTTCGGGTAGCCGATCCCTTCCGGAGCGATCTGGGTAGCTTCGCTGATGATGAGCCCCGCCGATGCGCGCTGTTCGTAATAGCGTATGTTCATCGCTTGCGGCACGTTGCCGGTGCCGGCGCGGTTGCGCGTCAGTGGTGCCATCAGCACCCGGTTGGGCATGGCGATGTCGCCCAGTTGCAGGGGCTCGAAGAGGTACGGGTGGGGGGTGCTCATGTATGGACTCCTGTTTCTTCTGAATCCGAGTAGACCGGTCGGTTTAGGCCGGGGCAAATAAAAATCAGGCCCGCGCAAGCACGCGTTCGAAGAAGGTGTCGCGGAAGGCCTGCATTGGTTGCGGGTCGCGGGTGACCTTGGCGCGCAGCACCGCGCCCTCCCAGCCGACGAGGAGGAACTCGGCGAGTTGCTCCGGCTCGCTGTCCGGGGCGAGATCACCGCGCCGGCGCGCCGTCGCAAGGCATTCGGCGAAGCGTGCTGTCCAGCCCGAGAAGACTTCCTGCAGGCGCTCGCGGAATGCAGCGTTCTGCCCGGCGAGTTCCTGCGCGAGATTGCCCATCAGGCAGCCTCGCGCGAAATCGCCGGCGCCCATCTCCGTGATGCCAGCCTCCAGAAAGTTGCGCAGCCGCTCAAGCGGTGCGACGGCATCGTCGTCGAGGATGCGGTCGAGCTTGTCCTGATAGTGGGCGTCGAAATGCTCGATGACGGCGAGCCCGAAATCTTCCTTGCTGGCGAAGTAGTAATAGAAGGAGCCCTTGGGGACGCCTGCGGCGTCGAGGATCGCCTTGATGCCGGTGTTGTTGTAGCCCTGCGTACTGATCAGCTCCGCGCCCACCTGCAGAAGCTGGCTGCGCGTATCGGCGCGCCCGACTCGCGCTGGGCAGGAGCTGTTGGCTGTATCAGCGTTCATGCACGCCAGAATAGACCGGTCGTCTATATGTCGCAAGTGACGGGGCAGCGTGCTTCTTTTGAGGGTGAAGACCGGCGCTGGTCCGGCGGCGGCCGTTCCCTGGTCAGGGCCACGAGCCACAGGTCGCGCGCCGGGTGTCTGCGGTGTGTGGCCCGAAGCCTCGACATCGGCTGCATCCACATCCGGCACTGCCACGTAACTGAGTGTTGGAGGAGGTCGTTTCAGATCGGCTTGTGCCGCGTCGGCTTTCCTCCTTCGCAGTGCACCGAACCGAATGATGAGGAGTTGCAAGATGGCCAGATCGAAACTATCGACATCCGCCACCGGGGGTCTCCGGGCAGCGGTCGCTGCTGCAGCCTTGCTGGCTGCAGGCAATACATGGGCGACGGACTTCGTCGTGACCTCGCTCGCGGACAACACCGCCAGCGATGGTGACGTCACTCTGCGCGAGGCGTTGATCGCCGCGAGCACCAACGCGAGCGCTGGCGATGCGCCCGCTGGTGAAGTGGACGGCGACAGCATCACCTTCGCGCCGGGGCTGCTGGAACTCGCCGAGCCGACTATCACCCTTAACAGCAATCTAGGCGCGCTGAGTATCGACGACGATGTTGTTATCGACGGCAGCATCGGCCTGACAGGGCTGGTTTCGCTCACCGTCGATGCTGGCGGTATGCAGCGCGCCTTCAGCATCGACGCGAGCGGCGGCGCTGGCAGCATGCAGTCCGTGACGATCAGCAGCATCAACATCACCAACGGCGCCAGCGACAGCAGTGGCGGTGCGATGCAGATTGTCGCGGGCAGCGAGGTCGCGCTCGAAGACGTCAGCATTTCCGGGAGTGTCGCCAACGGCACGAATGCCGATCAGGGCGGCGGCGCCATCTTCAATGCCGGCACCCTCAGCATCAGCGGTGGCAGCTTCAACGGCAACAGCGCGCCCATGGGATCGGGCAGCGGCGGTGCGATTTTCAACGCCGGTAGCCTGAGCATCACCGATGCCACCCTCAGCGGCAACAGCTCGCAGCGCGCGGGTGGCGCCATTGAAGCCGTGGCTGGTTCCACCACAAGCCTTGACGGCGTCACGCTCAGCGAGAACCAGACCGGCCCGATGCCCGGCAACGGCGGTGGTCTGCACATCACCGGCGCCGGCGATGCCACCATCACCGGCGGCAGCGTCAGCGACAACAGCGCAGCCAACGAGGGCGGCGGCCTGTGGAACGGCTTCGGCAGCATGACCGTCAGCGGTACAACCGTGAGCGGCAACACGGCCAGCGGCGACGGCGCCGCCAACGGCGGCGGCGGCCTCTTCAACAACGCGGGCGCGCTGAATGTCAGCGGTGCGACCATCAGCGGCAACACTGCGGATGGCGAGTCCGGAAGCGGAGGTGGCATCCTCAACAAGGGCTCCGACGAGCGCAGCGGCACGCTGAGCGTGACCGACAGCGCTATCACCGGCAACAGCTCGAACCGCGCTGGTGGCGGCATCGAGGCCACCGACTTCACCGAGACCAGCCTCGACAACGTCACGCTGGCCGACAACACGACGGGCGCGAACCCGGGCAACGGCGGTGGCATGCACATCTCCGGCGCGGGCAACGCCAGCATCACCGGCGGCACGGTGTCGGGCAACACGGCTGCTCGCGAAGGCGGCGGTCTGTGGAACAGTGCCGGGCTGATGACCGTAGATGGCACGACCGTGAGCGAGAACGCGGCGAACGGCGATGCTGCCGACGACGGCGGTGGCGGCCTCTTTAACAGCACCGGTCGCATGGAGCTGTCCGACGTCACCGTGATCGGCAACACAGCTACCGGCATGGCTGGCAGCGGCGGCGGCGTCTTCAACCTCGGCCCGGATTCTGTAATGCCAGACCGCGGTGTGCTGATCGTCAGCGGCGGCGAGATCTCGGGCAATGCATCGTCGCGTGCCGGCGGCGGCATCGAGGCCACGCCAAACACCGAGACCACGCTGCAGGATGGGCTGATGCTCTCCGGGAACACGACCGGCGACAGCCCCGGCAACGGCGGTGGCATGCACATCACCGGCGCCGGCGACGCCACCATCTCGGGCATCACCGTTTCCGGCAACACCGCCGGCCGCGAGGGCGGTGGCCTCTGGAACGGCGCCGGCTTGATGACGCTGAGCAACAGCACGATCGCCGACAACACTGCAGAGGGTGACGCTGCCAATCAGGGCGGCGGTGGTCTGTTCAACCTCGCCGGCACGCTTGAGGTGACCGACACGATCATCACTGCCAACGACGCCAGTGGCGACGCGGGCAGCGGTGGCGGCATCCTCAACCTCGGCAACACGTTGACGGTGACCGGTGGCCGCATCGCCGGGAATACCGCGGTGCGCGCCGGCGGCGGCATCGAGGACAACAACACCGCTACTGAGGGTGTGGGTACGGCGATGGCCGACATCACCTTGCGCAATCTCACCATCGACGGCAACAGCACCGGCCCGTCGCCGGGTAACGGCGGAGCCTTTCACGTCACGGGCGGCAACGCCGTCATCGTGGTGGACCGCGTGACGACCTCGAACAACAGTGCGGCGAACGAAGGCGGAGGCTTCTGGAACTTCAACGAAGCCGACATGACCCTCGTCAACAGCACCGTCTCCGGCAACGACGCCGGTGCCGGCGGCGGTGGCGGCATCTTCAACCGGCCGCTTGGCAATCTCGGCATCGTCAATGTGACGGTGGCCGACAACACCACGACAGGCATGGGCGCCGGCCTGCTGAACAGCGACACCGGTGTCGTCACGGCTGCGAACAGTCTGTTCGTGGGCAACGGTGTTGCTGGCGCGACGATCGACGGCAGCGGTAGCAATCTGGTCGGCGCCCTTGCCGCCAACGGCGGCGATACGCAGACGCACGCCTTGATGGCCGGAAGCCCGGCCATCGACGCCGGCGACGATGCGGTCTGCCAGGGTATGCCGGTTAACGGTATCGATCAGCGCGGCGTGTCGCGCGACAACCCCGGCTGCGACATTGGCGCCTACGAGCTGGTCGACGGACCGGTGGCGGCGACCGCCAACAATTCGCCCGAGCAGGTCACAGCCGTGCCAGGCGATACCGGGGTGGTAGCGGTTGCCTTCAGCATCTCGCAACCGGCCAGCGCGGACGAGAATCTGCTCGTCGGCGGCTTCAGCGGGTCGCTGAGCAGCATGGGTGACATCGCTGGCCGGCTTGTCAACGCGCGTGTGGTTATCGACGCTAACGCTGACGGCATGCTCGACGGCGGTGATCAGCTTCTGGGCAACACCGATGCCACGGTTTCCGTGGATACGGCCGGTAATGCCTTCTCAGTGGCCTTCGCCAATGAGCGGGTACTGGCGCCCGGTAGCGACGAGAGCTACCTGCTGGTCGTCGACATCGCCCAGAGCAGCGCTGCGGCAAGCGGCGACTGGAAGCTGATGCTGGCCACCGGCGGTGCCGGCCTTCCGCTGTTGGCCGTGGGGCTGCTCGGGCTGCCGCGTCGTCGCGGCGCGATGGCGGCGCTGTTGCTCGTCGGCGGGCTCGGCCTGACGGCTTGTGATGGCACCTCGTCGCGCGTCAGCGAGGACGGGGTGTTGGCCGAGGCGCGCTTCAGCGTCGAGCAGGTCGACGCTACCGGCGCCATGAGCGGCATGCCCGCGCAGGGACTGACGCTGCCTCTCAAGGGGCCAAGCATCGTTATCGAGGAGTGATCTGAAGGCCTGATTCCCGCGTCAGCGGGCTGCGGCGCTGCCGGTCTCCGGCAGCGCCGTTTTTTATGCGCCGTGCCTTTTAGTCGACGAGCTGCTCACGCAGCCACTTGCCGCTGTCGGTCAACTCGCGGGCCGCACCTTCGAAGAGGCCGGCAAAGTTCATGAAGCCGTGGATGGTGTCGGCGTGCTCGACGAGGGTGACCGGGCTGCCGGCGGTCTTCAGCGCCTCGGCGTAAGCAATCCCCTCGTCGCGCAGTGGGTCGAAGCCGGCGACGACGACGCGCGAGGGTGGCAGGTTATCGTGGCGCTCGGCCTGCAAGGGTGCCAGGCGGGCCATGTCGATGGTGGAAGCATCCGGCAGATAGTGGCCGAAGAACCAGGCCATATCGTTGCGCGTCAGCAGGTAGCCCTCGGCGTTGTCGATCATCGACTGGGTCGGCTCCTCCGCGACGCGGGTGGCCGGGTAGTAGAGCAGCTGCGCGCGCAGCGCCGGGCCGCCCTCGTCGCGGATGCGCTGCGCGACAATGGCAGCGAGATTGCCGCCGGCGCTGTCACCGCCCACCGCCATGCGGCTGGCATCGAGGCCCAGCGACTGCGCCTTGCGCGCGATCCAGAGAGTGGCTGCCATGCAGTCGTCCGGCGCAGCCGGGAAGGGGTGCTCCGGCGCCAGCCGGTAATCGACTGCCAGCACCGCGCAGCCGCTGGCCGCGCACAACCCGCGGCAGAGTGGGTCGTGGGTTTCCAGGTCACCGATGACGAAGCCGCCGCCGTGGAAGTAGACCAGAACGGGCATGGCGCTTTCGGGTGACTCCGGCCAGTACAGTCGACCCTTGATGCTGCCCTCGGCGCCGTCGAGCTCCAGGTCGCGCGTGCCGCCGATGGTGGCTTCCGGCGGTGGAACCATGCTGACCAGTTGCTGATAGGCCTCACGCGCCTGCACGGGCTCCAGCTCGTGAAAGGCCGGGGCATTGGCCGCCTTCAGCTGCTCGAGGAATTGCTTTACCTGGGGATGCAGGGCCATCGGGGTCTCCTCATAGTGGGGATTTGTTTCGCCGCCAGAGCATGCCGCAAGCCGGCCTGGCGTGCGCGGCGCGAAGCGCGGCGGACAAATTGTTTAGACTGACGCCGCCAAAGATCCTCCGCGAGCGCCCCAGGCGCCAGCGCGAGGCATGAACTAGGGAGCATCCATGATCGAATCCGCAGGCGCGCGCTTCCGCGCAGCGTTGGCCGCAGAAACCCCGTTGCAGGTCATCGGCGCCATCAACGCCAATCACGCCCTGCTGGCCCAGCAGGCCGGCTTCCGGGCCATCTACCTTTCGGGTGGCGGTGTCGCCGCAGGCAGCCTCGGCTTGCCCGACCTGGGGATCTCCGGCCTCGACGACGTGCTGGTCGACGTCCGCCGCATCACCGACGTCTGCGACACCCCGCTTCTGGTCGACGTCGATACCGGCTTCGGTTCCAGCTTCTTCAATGTCGCGCGCACCACGAAGGCCATGATCAAGGCCGGCGCTGGTGCCATGCACATCGAGGATCAGGTCGGCGCCAAGCGCTGCGGCCACCGGCCGGGCAAGGAGATCGTCTCCAAGCAGGAGATGGTCGACCGCATCAAGGCTGCCGTCGACGCACGCACCGATCCCGACTTCGTGATCATGGCGCGCACCGACGCGCTGGCCGTGGAGGGCCTCGAAGCGGCCATCGACCGCGCCACGGCCTGCGTCGAGGCCGGTGCGGACATGATCTTCCCGGAGGCCATGACCGAACTCGCCATGTACAAGCGCTTCGCCGAAGCAGTGGGCGTGCCGGTGCTGGCCAACATCACCGAATTCGGCTCCACACCGCTGTTCACGGTCGACGAGCTGGCCTCGGC